>NZ_JBHHJV010000003.1:0-285846 GCF_042136355.1 Peribacillus sp. Hz7 | reverse complement strand
GGTCGCAGGTTCGAATCCTGCATGACTCACCATATTGCGGGTGTGGCGGAATTGGCAGACGCACCAGACTTAGGATCTGGCGCCGCAAGGCGTGGGGGTTCGACTCCCTTCACCCGCATTATTTTTTGCGGAAGTAGTTCAGTGGTAGAATACAACCTTGCCAAGGTTGGGGTCGCGGGTTCGAATCCCGTCTTCCGCTCCACTTTTCGTAAAGTGCCGGGGTGGCGGAACTGGCAGACGCACAGGACTTAAAATCCTGCGGTAGGTGACTACCGTACCGGTTCGATTCCGGTCCTCGGCACCATCTTAATATGCGCCCGTAGCTCAATTGGATAGAGCGTCTGACTACGGATCAGAAGGTTATGGGTTCGACTCCTTTCGGGCGCGCCATTATTATACGGGAAGTAGCTCAGCTTGGTAGAGCACTTGGTTTGGGACCAAGGGGTCGCAGGTTCGAATCCTGTCTTCCCGACCATTAATCTACTAAATAATAATATGGGGCCTTAGCTCAGCTGGGAGAGCGCCTGCCTTGCACGCAGGAGGTCAGCGGTTCGATCCCGCTAGGCTCCACCAAATTTTATTAAATACTTATATTTCCTTGGCGGTGTAGCTCAGCTGGCTAGAGCGTACGGTTCATACCCGTGAGGTCGGGGGTTCGATCCCCTCCGCCGCTACCAAAAAATATAAGGACCTTTAGCTCAGCTGGTTAGAGCAGACGGCTCATAACCGTCCGGTCGTAGGTTCGAGTCCTACAAGGTCCACCATAAGTTCTTTATTTAAACGGAGGTATACCCAAGTCCGGCTGAAGGGATCGGTCTTGAAAACCGACAGGGGGGTCAAACCCCGCGGGGGTTCGAATCCCTCTACCTCCTCCATTTTAAATAATTTTTACCGTCGCGGGGTGGAGCAACGAGCAAAGCATCCGTGAATATGCATCGAGTTGTTTCGACGCATAAACTTCTTCGATAAACTAGAAGAGGAAGAAACAGTCTATGCTAACTTAGAGCATAAACTAAATAGAATCATTTTTACTGTCGCGGGGTGGAGCAGTCCGGTAGCTCGTCGGGCTCATAACCCGAAGGTCGCAGGTTCAAATCCTGTCCCCGCAATATGGTCCGGTAGTTCAGTTGGTTAGAATGCCTGCCTGTCACGCAGGAGGTCGCGGGTTCGAGTCCCGTCCGGACCGCCATATTACTTTTTAAAAATCATTTGGCTCAGTAGCTCAGTCGGTAGAGCAAAGGACTGAAAATCCTTGTGTCGGCGGTTCGATTCCGTCCTGAGCCACCATTATTATTCTAGAAATTACGGCGATTGTGGCGAAGTGGTTAACGCATCGGATTGTGGTTCCGACATTCGTGGGTTCGATTCCCATCAGTCGCCCCATATATGCGGGTGTAGTTTAGTGGTAAAACCTCAGCCTTCCAAGCTGATGATGAGGGTTCGATTCCCTTCACCCGCTCCAAATAATGGGCCTATAGCTCAGCTGGTTAGAGCGCACGCCTGATAAGCGTGAGGTCGGTGGTTCGAGTCCACTTAGGCCCACCATTCCGCAGTAGCTCAGTGGTAGAGCACTCGGCTGTTAACCGAGCGGTCGTAGGTTCGAATCCTACCTGCGGAGTACGGGGAAGTACTCAAGAGGCTGAAGAGGCGCCCCTGCTAAGGGTGTAGGTCGGGTAACCGGCGCGAGGGTTCAAATCCCTCCTTCTCCGCCATTTGGCCCCTTGGTCAAGCGGTTAAGACACCGCCCTTTCACGGCGGTAACACGGGTTCGAATCCCGTAGGGGTCATACAGTTAAAGCAGATTTAAAAGTATTGTTACATACAAACTTTTAAATCTGCTTTTTTGTTTATATTATTTGTTCATTTTGGTTGTTCTAAAAAAAGGGAATATGAAGTGTATACTAATTGGTGCGAATGCAGAGAGACTAGAGCGAGTTCGTGAAATTAATAGTTTTTCAAGTTTGCTGCACATAATAAGAAACCAGCCGCAATTTAATCATTGCGGCTGGTTGTATTAGAATAAGTCCTCAATCGTTTAACGAACAATATGATTTAACACAGCTATTAAAATAAATAACTAATTAGTAGCCCGACTGCCATTAGAAATCCAAAGAATGTGTTCGTTTGGGCCGTTGCTTTCATCGATGGCATCATTGTGATAGGTTCTGTTTTCCCTATAAATCCTGTTGTCGCTTTAATAGCTTTTGGTAAGCTTAAAAAGGCGAGTAGAATCCAAGCACTGACCGTTCCTGTTAAAACTAATCCAATTAGCCATAGATAAGAAACCGCAAACATAATCGCCATAAATATAATGGCTTTCTTACGTCCTAAAACAATTGGCAGAGTTTTGCGCCCATTTGCTTTATCCCCATCATGGTCACGAAGGTTATTGGACATATTGATCAAGCCGACTAAAATTCCGCTCGGTACAGATACTAAAATGGCAAGGGTCGATACATAGCCGGTTTGAATAAAGAAAGCGATTAAAATGATAAAACATCCCATAAATAAGCCGGAAAAAAGTTCGCCAAATGGTGTGGATGAAATCGGTAGTGGACCACCTGTATATAAATAGCCAACCAGCATACAAATAAGTCCAACAGCTGCAAGCCACCAAGAAGATACGGCACAAATATAGAAGCCAATTCCAATGGAAACAGCATACATTGTGAGTGCGAGTGTCATAATCAACTTGGGAGTCATACCGTGACGAACAATTCCACCGCCAATCCCAATGGAATCTTCCGTATCTAACCCTCGCTTAAAATCATAATATTCATTAAATAAATTAGTAGCAGCTTGTATTAAAATACTAGCAACCATCATAGCTGTAAACAACAGCCAATTCACGTTACCTTCTATAAGAGCAATAATTGTGCCCAATAAAACGGGTACGAATGCGGCTGTTAATGTGTGGGGGCGAATAAGTTCCCACCAAATTTTCCAACTGCGCTTAACGGCCGATTCAGCTGAATGATTAGTAAAATCAGTATGCATCTCGTTTCTCCTCTATCATTTATAGTCATATGAAATTATATCAAAGTGTACGTAGTAAAGTGTAGGAAAACGTTATGAAAGTGTCAATTGATTTTAAAAGCAAAAATATTTCCAAAATCAAGGATGGATATGGATTTATATAATAAGGAAAAAAGTTGTCTGAATCTTTGGTAGAAGAGGTGATTAATTGACATGAGGTTAAATAGAGGTGTATCTTTAAATAGGTTTAGTATGTATTTAAAATGTATGGTAGTGGGGGGATTTTTTTGGCTATTTCAGAAGAAACTGAACAGCTTCAAGGACTGGCTTTTGCTATGCAACGAGCAAAGGAACGAAATGAATCAGTCCTATTCAGCCATGTAAAGAAAATAGAGTACAAGAACCCCCTTTCATTTTATCAAGCTGGAAGAGAACAATATGCAGGAGAGCGCTTCTTTTGGCAGGACCCTGCAAAGGAAATTACGATTACGGGTTTAGGTAATATAAAGAAACTTCAGGCAACAGCAAGTGCAAATCGTTATAAACAAGTAGAAAAATGCTGGCTCAAATTGCAGAATGCTGCTGTTCAATCAGGAGTACGTGATGTAGATGCGACCGGCCCTTTACTATTTGGAGGCTTTTCTTTTGACTATGAACAAAGCAGTTCTTTATTATGGAACCAATTTGGCGATAATTTATTTTATATACCTGCTTATATGTTATCAATCGTAAAAGGAGAAGCTTATTTAACGACAAACATTCTTTGCTCGCCAGAAGACCAAGAACAACTTTTCATCCATATGATAAATGAACGGGAAGAATTTTTAGTAGAACGTTTAGAGAATAAAGAAGTGCCGACTAACGCATTAGTGGAACAACGAGAGATTCGTCCAACTGAGTGGAAACAAACAGTCGCAAAAGCAGTAGATGAAATGAGACATAGTGATTTAGATAAAATTGTGTTAGCTCGAGAATTACGCGTCGTGTTTCAAGACCGTATTGTTTCAGAAAAAGTGTTAGAGACACTAATGGTAGAACAACCAACAAGCTATATTTTTAGCTTTGAAGCGGGTGGAGATTGCTTCATTGGAGCCACACCAGAGCAATTAATTAAGAAAAAGGGCAATGAGGTGTTTTCAGTTTGTTTAGCTGGCTCGATTGCCAGAGGAAAAAGCGAGGAAGAGGATACGCAGCTTGGCAATGAGCTACTGCATGATTCGAAAAATCGAATGGAGCATCAATATGTAGTGTCGATGATTACGAATGCTTTACAAACACTTTGTGAAGAAATTATTGTACCAGATGAGCCGGAGTTAATGAAAATTCGACATATTCAGCATTTATACACGCCAGTGAAGGGGATGTGTGTAGGGGATGCGACCATTTTTGATTTTGTTGAAAAATTGCACCCAACTCCAGCAATGGGCGGTTTGCCAAAAGAGAAGGCGATTGTTCGAATTAGAGAGATTGAAGGATTAGAACGCGGCTTGTACGCAGGTCCTCTCGGTTGGGTCGATTCGTACGGCAATGGGGAGTTTGCTGTTGGAATTCGTTCAGCGCTCTTACAAGGTAATGAGGCTTCTTTATTCGCTGGTTGTGGTGTATTAGAGGATTCATTGCCGGAAAGTGAATATCAAGAGACAGGAATTAAGTTTAATCCGATGTTAAGTGCTTTAGGAGGACATCTTCATGACTAACCGAGATGCATTAACTGCTTATATAGCGAGCTTTGTTGATGAATTAGCACAAAATAAAGTAAGACATGCTGTTGTAAGCCCAGGGTCGCGTTCGACACCGATTTCTTTATTGCTTGCGGAGCATCCGGATATTGAAGTGCATCTAAATGTCGATGAACGCTCGGCTGCGTTCTTTGCCCTCGGTTTGGCAAAGGCGTTAGGAGAGCCCGTTGCAATGATTTGTACGTCTGGAACAGCAGCGGCGAATTATTATCCGGCAATTGTTGAAGCTTACTATGGGCGGGTGCCGCTGCTTGTGTTGACAGCTGACCGCCCTCATGAATTACGTTATGTAGGGGCACCGCAGGCTATTGACCAAATTGAATTATACGGTAAGCATGTAAAATGGTCAGTTGAGATGGCGCTTCCTGAACAGACAGCAGAGATGACTAATTATGCGAGAACAGTTGGAGCAAGAGCGGTTGCAACAGCAGCCCTTTCTCCAGCGGGCCCTGTGCATCTTAATTTCCCTCTTCGTGAACCACTTGTTCCAGATATGAAAAAAGCGAAAGAGTATCGTAAGGAGTCTTCCGCGGTGCTAATTGAAGATGGTGTACGGACTCTTGCACAATCCCACGTTAAAGCGCTTGCAAGTACGTTAACTGAAGCAAAGCGGGGCATTATTGTTGTAGGTGAGTTAAAGGATGATTCCGTAAGTGAGGCCATTGTAGCGCTTTCAGAGCAGCTAGCTTTCCCAATTCTTGCTGATCCATTATCTTTATTGCGAAGTGGTACACATAAGCAAGAGCAAATTATTGAAACGTATGATACCTTTTTACGTGATGATATAGCAAAAGAGATGCTTAATCCGGATCTCGTGTTACGCTTTGGGGCCATGCCTGTATCGAAGGCTTTGCTATTGTTTTTGAAAAAACACCATTCAGCAAAGCATCTCGTCGTCGATGATGGAGCAGGCTGGCGTGAACCCGCAGGACTAGCAACGAACATGATCTATTCTGAGGTAAGCACGTTTTGTTCTGATATGTTAAATCAATTAAGCGGAATTCGTGATGTAACTTGGCTTCAACGTTGGCAAGCTGTGAATACAGCAACTAAAGAGGCACTTTATTCACTTCGGGATGATGCAGAATTAAGCGAGGGCAAGCTCTTTTTATTATTAAATGAGTTAATGCCAACACATTCAACATTGTTTGTTGGCAACAGTATGCCTATTCGCGATTTAGATACGTTTTTCTTTAACAATGAGAAACAAATTCGGACGCTTGCTAATCGTGGAGCAAATGGCATTGATGGCGTTGTTTCTACAGCACTCGGTGTCAGTACGGTTTCGGAGCATACCGTTCTTGCGATTGGGGATTTAAGTTTTTATCATGATATGAATGGGTTGCTTGCTGCGAAGTTACAAAAGCAAAATATGACAATTGTATTAATTAATAATGATGGCGGCGGTATTTTCTCCTTCCTTCCGCAAGCGAATGAGAAGGAATATTTTGAACTTCTCTTTGGCACACCACATGGGCTGGACTTCGCTCATGCGGCCGCTCTTTACGGGGCAAAATATAATAAAGTGACAAATTGGGAAGAGTTCGGGCAAGTGTTTACACAGTCTTTTACAATCCCTGGCTTAAAGGTTATTGAAGTGCCAACAGAAAGAGAGTCCAATTTAGTTAAACATCGAGAATTGTGGAATTTTGTTTCCCAGGAAATAAAGGATGTTCTCTCATGAAGGTTGTTTGTCGAGATGTAACATATCATGTTGAAGTAGCGGGCCAAGGAGAGCCTCTGCTTTTGTTACATGGCTTTACGGGCAATGCGGATACATGGTCCTTTCTTGTTCCAATGTTGAGAGAAAGCTATCAGCTTATTATGATGGATATTATTGGTCATGGTCAAACGGACTCCCCAAAAGAAGTACGAGCATATGAAATGGAGCAGGTGGCTGCTGATTTAGTTTCTATTTTAGAGAAGTTAGAAGTTTCGACTGCTCATGTGCTTGGCTATTCAATGGGGGGGCGACTAGCGTTAAGCTTGGCGATGTTGTATCCACACTATGTACGCAGCTTGCTATTAGAAAGTGCTTCACCTGGTTTAGAGACCGAGGGGGAGCGCTTGGAGCGGCGCAAGCAGGATCAACGGTTAGCTGAACGCATTGTAGCAGATGGGATGGAAGCATTCGTTGAATCTTGGGAAAACATTGCGTTGTTTCAAAGTCAAAAGCGTTTACCAAATGAGCAAAAATTAGCGATTCGCAAGCAGCGTCTAGCCAATTCTCCCCTCGGTTTAGCGAATAGCTTGCTTGGGATGGGAACCGGCAGTCAGCCATCATGGTGGAACGAGCTTGAAAAACTAGATATGCCTGTACTTTTAATAACGGGAGAGCTAGATTCGAAGTTTTGTAAAATAGCGAATCGAATGCAAAATCGGCTAAAACATGGAGAATGGACAATAATAAATGATGTTGGGCATGCGATTCATGTGGAAGATGGAGAAAAGTTTGGTAAAATAATAAGGGAGTTTTTACTGAAACATTAAGGAGGAAGAAAAATGACAGTTCAATGGGAAACAATTCGTGAGTATGATGAAATTTTATTCACAAAATACAATGGTATTGCGAAGGTTTCGATTAACCGACCTCATGTACATAATGCGTTTACACCGAAAACGGTAGCAGAAATGATTGACGCATTTGCAAGAGCGCGTGATGATTCTAGCATCGGTGTGATTATCTTAACGGGTGAAGGCGGCAAAGCATTCTGTTCAGGTGGAGATCAAAAAGTACGCGGACATGGCGGATATGTAGGCGATGATGAAATTCCACGTTTAAACGTATTAGATCTTCAACGCTTAATTCGTACGATTCCAAAGCCAGTTGTAGCGATGGTTGCAGGATATGCAATTGGCGGCGGCCACGTTCTGCATGTCGTATGTGATTTAACAATTGCGGCTGATAATGCGGTATTCGGACAGACTGGACCAAAAGTAGGCAGCTTCGATGCTGGTTACGGTTCTGGTTACTTAGCGCGCATCATAGGACATAAGAAAGCGCGTGAAATTTGGTACTTATGCCGTCAGTACAATGCACAGCAAGCATTAGATATGGGATTAGTCAATACAGTGGTTCCTTTAGAACAATTAGAAGCAGAAACAATTCAATGGTGTGAAGAAATGCTTGAGAAGAGCCCAACGGCATTACGCTTCTTAAAAGCAGCGATGAATGCGGATACAGATGGTCTTGCTGGTCTTCAACAAATGGCTGGCGATGCTACACTTCTTTACTATACAACGGACGAAGCAAAAGAAGGACGCGACGCTTTCAAAGAAAAACGTACTCCAGATTTCGGACAATTCCCTCGTTTCCCTTGATTCGAAGGAATGCTTGAGAGAAAACAGCTTGGCGGCTTGCGTCAGGCTGTTTTCTTTATAATAGGTTATTCGAAAGGGGATATGACATGGAAGAGCAATTACCGAATTGGTTGAAAAAACGAGCAGATATTACGCCTACTAGACCTGCTATTGAATTTGAAGGTATTACGTATAGCTTTAAAGAGCTAAATCATATGGTAGAAGAGATGGCAGGAAAGCTTGCTGCTAAAGGTGCACAACAAGGTAACACTTGTGCGATACTGGTGCGTAATCACTTAGATAGTGTTGTGATGATTCATGCTCTTTTTTATATAGGTGTACGAATTGTCATGCTGAATCATAAATTAACAGCAAATGAGCTTGCTTGGCAAATACAAGATAGCCAAGCGAGTATTCTTTTTTCAGAGAGACATTTTGCAGACACTTTAAAGGAGATTGAACAGGAAGTTCCTACAGTCACTGTGTGTGTAAAAGAAGAATTGATAGAGGTCGTTTCTCCTCAGATTATGACAGATTTTTATTTAGAAGATACAGCGACAATTATGTATACATCAGGCACAACGGGAAAACCGAAAGGCGTTATGCAAACATTCGGCAATCATTGGTGGAGTGCAGTTGGTTCAGCGTTAAATCTTGGCTTACATGAGCGAGACAGCTGGTATTGTGCAGTGCCGATTTTTCATATTAGCGGTTTGTCCATTTTAATGCGCAGTGTAATCTATGGAATGAAAGTTGTGTTAGTGGAGAAGTTTGATGAAGAAGAAGCGAATCGGCATATTTGCGAAAACGGTGTAACGATTATTTCGATCGTAACAGCTATGTTAAATCGTATGCTTGTTAATCTAGGTAAAAGAAATTACCCATCTTCATTCCGCTGTATGCTGCTTGGAGGCGGTCCTGCTCCTTTGCCTTTACTAGAGCACTGTAAAGAAAAAGATATTCCTGTGTTTCAAACATACGGGATGACGGAGACGGCTTCGCAAATTGTCACACTTACTCCAGAGTATAGCATGGAGAAAATCGGCTCAGCAGGGAAGGCTTTATTTCCGTCGCAAATACGTATTGAAGTCGATGGCAAGCAAGCAAAACCGAATGAAGCAGGGGAGATTGTTGTCTTTGGTCCAAATGTGACGAAAGGCTATTTCAATAGAGTAGATGCAACGGAGCAAGCCATTAAAGCAGGATGGCTGTATACAGGGGATATTGGCTATTTAGATGATGAGGGCTTCCTATATGTTCTTGATCGCCGTTCTGACTTAATCATTTCGGGGGGAGAAAATGTATATCCAGCTGAGATTGAATCCGTATTAAGTGCACATCCTGCTGTTTTTGAAGCGGGTGTTACCGGTGTGACCGATGAGAAGTGGGGACAAGTACCCCTTGCATTTGTTGTGCTTACAGAAGAAGTAACAGAGCAACAGTTGCTTGCGCATTGTCGCGAACACCTGGCTGCTTATAAAATGCCGCGTGAAATCGTCTTTTGTGATTACTTACCTCGAAATGGAGCAAATAAGCTGCTGCGCCGCAAGTTAAAGAAAGAGGATGGGAGAGGATGAAGAAGCCGGTTTCGATTACATTGAGAATCATTGAAGCACCTCTGAAAAGTCCTTTTCAAACTCATTTAGAGACGGTCACAAAACGAGAGGTGATTGTTGTTGAAGTGCGCGATGCGGATGGACTAGTTGGGTATGGAGAGGCTGTACCGTTTTCAAGCCCTTGGTATACCGAAGAAACCATCCAAACGGTTTTTCATCTATTAGAAGATTTCTTGGTTCCTCTTACGTTTCAACAACAGTGGAAACATCCATCAGAGCTGCCGTACGTTTGGAGTGGTATTAGAAGAAATAGAATGGCAAAATCGGCGCTTGAACAAGCCATATGGGATTTATATGCGAAGCAACAGGATGTTTATATTGGCAAATTGTTTGGAGGAGAGAGAACAGAGGTAGCAGCGGGAGTAGTCATTGCAACAAGCAGTGTAGACGAAGCGCTGCGGCAAATTGAAGAGTTTAAACAGGATGGATATCAGCGTTATAAAGTAAAAATTTCTCCCCGCAATGATATTGCGCTTTTATCTGCCATTCGTGCTTCCTATCCTACTCTTCCATTAATGGGGGACGCTAATTCCGCTTATTCACTTGATGATGCCCGGCATTTACAGAGATTGGATCAATTTGCGCTGCAAATGATTGAACAGCCGTTAGGACATGATGATATTGTAGAACATTCATTTTTACAAAAGCAGTTGAAAACGCCAATTTGTTTGGATGAAAGCATTTGTTCATTCCATGATGCCAAAAGTGCTCTGCAGCTAGGGAGTGGAAAAATTTTAAATATTAAGATGGCACGTGTTGGTGGGTGGACAGAATCGGTTAACATTCATCATTTATGTGTAGAGGCAAGTATTCCTGTTTGGTGTGGAGGAATGATTGAATTTGGCATATCTCGAGCGCATAATATTGCTTTAGCTTCGCTGAGCGGTTTTACGATTCCGGGAGATTTGTCTTCTTCATCAAAATATTGGGAGGAAGATATTATTGAACCTGAAGTACAGGTTATCAATGGAAAAATTACAGTACCGAAATCGGCAGGAATGGGTTTTACGGTTCGCCAAGCATATGTCGAATCAATTACTACTTATAAGCAACTATATCGTGAATAAAGTTTAGGAAGCCTAAACTAAGAGCAAACAGCCAAAAACGCCCATGTGGCGTTTTTTGATGAAAAAAATTCAAAAAATATACATATTAGAGGGCTGAAGCGTTGATATAAAGAGGTTTTTAAGTAGGATATAGTGAAAAATAGGTATTTGTCGATTTCCCCTTTTTTGGATTATTTTGTATAATGAGGGAAGTGAAGCATCCTAAGTACAAGACAAGGAGAGAGAAACATGAAAAAACCGTATCTTATTGCAGAAATTTTGTTAAAACGGGGAATGCCAGATTCAGTTGTCAAAGAAATTACCGCTATGAATGAGTATGAAATCGTCTTTTTAAAAAGGAAATGTGCCTCCTTACACAATTCTATTTCAAAAGCATGAAAAAGCTGACGAATAGAAGCATTCATCAGCCGTGATTAGAATTCAATCATACTATATTTATTAATTGGGCGACCAATATTACCGTATTGGGCGTCGAGGTGCAGTAGTCCTTGTTCATTTAAGTAATCTAAGTAACGTCGAGCTGTTACTCGAGCAATCCCAACACCATCGGCAACTTCTTCAGCTGATTGAGGAGTATGCTGTTCACTCATAAAATTCATCACTTGTTGCAATGTCGCGACATTCAAGCCTTTTGGAAGCTCGTCTTTGTTAAATAGCTTTATCGGAGTCTTAGGTGTTGTAGAGACTTCATTTGAAAAAATAACTCGATCTAATTGAGATTGTGAGATACTATGATCTGGCTGAACTTCAGTACGAAACGAATAATATTGTCGGAGCGTGTGCTGTAACCGCTCAAATGTAAAAGGTTTAATTAAATAGTCAAATGCACCATTTTGCATCATTTTCCGAACGGTTTTTTGATCATTCGCTGCGGATATAATAATGACATCGATGTCGATTTGTTCTTTTCGAATTTCATACAGTGTATCGATGCCATTTAAGGAAGGCATGAAGATATCTAGAATGACTAAATCGGGTTGAAGGTGTCTAATTTTCTCCAGCCCCTCCAGACCGTTTGAGGCTATATCGATGACTTGAAAGTGGTTTACGCGTTCAATAAATTGTTTATTGACTTGCTGAACCATTGGATCATCTTCAATTAATAGTACGTGAATCGTCTCTTTATTCATACGAATCCTCCTTGGTGTTATTCATCGGAAATGAAAGGAAAAAGCTCGTTCCTTCATTAGGAGTCGATGTAAAGCTAATATCTCCATGGGACTTTTTCACAATTTGTGCGATTAAATAGAGTCCAATGCCTGAACCTTCTGCTCCCTTTGTTGTAAAGCCATAATCATAAATACTTGGCTGAATGGAGCTCGGTATGCCACAGCCATTATCTTCTAACACAATATGACAATATTCCTCATCTTGTTGGATGGACAAGTAGACTTGTTTTTTCTCTTCATTTGAATTCTTTAACGCTGCGTACGAATTTTCAATTAAGTTTCCAAGCATTAATACGAAATCATGATGATCCATATCATGAGGAAAACGCTCAAGCTTTAGATTTGGGTCGAATAGTAATTCGATACCTAACTCTTTTCCAATTGAGACTTTACTTAAGAGGAGGCCGACTAAATTATCATCATGAATACGCTTAGTTAAGAACCGTGTTAATTCACTCCGCTCTTCAGTAATTTGGAACACATAGTTTAAGGCTTCATCTAAATTCCCAAGTTGAATTAAACCAGCAATCGTATGTAATTTGTTCATATGCTCATGATTTTGCGCTCTTAGTGCCTCTACAAAAGCTTTAACACTCGTTAATTCTTCCGCTAGCTTTGTTACCTCTGTTCGATCTTGGAAAATGGCCACTGCGCCAATTGTTTTATCACCAAGCATAATTCGAACCCGGTTGCTGACGATATTTTTTTTCTGAACGGAGATTTCTTGATTATAAACTGGTTCATTTAATGTTAACACTTCGGGTAAGCGAGTATCATGGATAACATCTTGAATGTTTTTACCGATGACATCCCCTGTAATATGAAGCATTTGTTTCGCCCGTTCATTAAAAATCGTAATGATTTCATGATTATCAATTGCTATAACACCTTCGTGCATCGCGTTAAAGGCAGCTGTTCGTTCTATGAGCATATGCGATATTTCATGTGGTTCAAGTTCAAATGTTTCTTGTTTAATATGCTTAGCCATTAGCCAGGAGCCACATACGCCAAAGATTAATGTAAGAAGCAGGATGAGTATGATATCATCTTTGAAATAGCCCATGATTTCTGGTAAGGTAGGTAAAATATTTCCTACGAGTACGACGCCAATTTGTTTATTGTTCTCATCTAAAATAGGAACAAAAGCGCGAATAGCTGTGCCCATTTCTCCTTCTGCTTTAGACAAATATTCATGCTCGGCAAAGGCAGCGTTCTCATCTGAGCTTTTGGACAAAGTGCCAAGCTGGCTATATACAGGATGAGAGTAACGAACGTGATTGTTATTTAAGACAATAATATAATCGGCATCATGAATAATGCGTAAGTTTTCAATGAGCGGGTTTAATTCTTTCCATCCCTCTGGTTGCAACACAAGCTCTCGAACGCTTGATAGTTCAGCAATCGTATGCGCTGTAAGCATCGAGCGCTTACCTAATTCATCTTCCTCAGATGACCAAAGATTACCTAATATAACAATGCCTCCAATTAAAATGGAAAATGCAACAATTCCAAACGATAGCAATGTAATTTTTACTTGTATGGGCATATGAAAGGACTTGTCCATTTATGTGATTCCTCCATGACTTCTATGCTTATAGTATCAAAATCAAACGAGAATTTCTCTCTTTTTGCTTTTGCGCTTTTTTAATGAGATATGTTATAACAAGGATAAATAGATGCATATAAGGAGATGGCATATTGCGAGCGTTTTGGGGTTATTTTGCATTAATATCGTTAGGTTTAATCCTCGCAATTTTTATTGCTTTTCAGTCCTTGTTTTCAAAAGAGGATGTTGGGAAGGATTATGAGCAAGTTGGCATGAAAGACCAGATCATCATTAAATTTAGTCATGTTGTAGCAGAAAACACACCGAAAGGTTTAGCGGCTGTTCATTTCGCTAAGCTCGTCGATGAGTATACAAACCATCGTGTCAAAGTAGAGGTTTTTCCGAATCAGTCTTTATATGGCGATCAAGAAGAAATTAAGGCACTACTCGAAAATAAAGTTCAAATGATTGCTCCGTCTACCTCGACGCTTACAGATCTTTCACCGAAGTGGTTACTGCTGGACCTTCCATATATTTTCCCAAATAGGGATGCTCTTGAAGAAGCGCTATATGGAGAAGTGGGAGAGGAGCTTCTTCACGATTTGGAACAGCATCATATAAAAGGAATGGCATTGTGGACGAATCATTTTAAGCAAATAACGAGCAATACACCTATTCAAACGACAGCAGATTTTGAAGGAAAAACGTTTCGGATTATGCCAAGTAAGGTGTTGAAGGAACAATTTGAGCATTTTGGTGCGTCAACTTTGATGTTACGATTTAATGAGACGTTTGCAAACCTAGAACAAAATAAAACGGATAGTCAAGAGAATACAATTTCTAATATTTATTCAAAAAAATTATATAAGCTTCAAAATTATTTAACGATAAGCAATCATGGTTTTCTTGGATATGGTGTATTAATGAATCAACAATTTTGGGATGAATTACCGCCAGATATTCAAGTTCAAATCCAACGAGCTATGCAAGAAACCACGGAATGGCTTTGGACAAAATCAGATAAAATGAACCATCAGTTATTGCTTGAAATCGAAAGAAGTTCATCCATTTCCATGTATAAACTTTCACCAGCTGAGAAAAAACAATGGATGAACGAAATGACCGTTATTTATCCAAAGTTTGAGCCGATTATTGGGACGGAATTAATGGATAAAATGAAGGAAATTCGAGAAAAACATATAAAGTAATAGACGTGTAAGTGTTGAGAGCAGCCGAGTTCTTTCTGTATCTCTCTTTATTATGTTCTCATGAAAAACGCCTGCTTGGGGAAAGGACAAGCAGGCGTTTTTTATAGAAATGAGGTAATGGAACGAAGTCTTTTATTTATAGCCCATGATTGGGTTTGAAAGTTCGGCAGCCCGTTTCATGACTAGTGCGTGCACGTTCTTCGGTATAATTCATTACGCTAATTGCATCAGCGGAACAACGGTTGCCGTGTTTCCAAAATGAACAACTATCAACAGAACATTTAACATCTTGAGCCATATAGATCACTCCTTTTGAAGAAATCACTCTTGCTTTTCTAGTTTGTTCAGCGAACTTCCTTGCATACGGAAAGAAATTTGGTAAACGAAAAAGAAGTATCAAACCTTTCTCTTTTGTCCAAAATAAAAAAGAGGAGGTGTGATACTATGGCTCAAGATGTTCTTTGTGAAGTAAACAACTGTAAGTTTTGGGGATCGGGAAATAAATGCCAAGCGGATGCTATTTATGTTGTTAGCAATAAAGGGAAACAAGCTTCTAACAGCGAAGAAACAGATTGTAAAACATTTGCACCAGAACTTTAATGTTCGGAAGGTAACCATTTGGGTGGTTACCTTTCCTTATATATTATTGATAATAACTCTCATTTTCATGCAACGTTATAAATTTTTTATAAGAATTTTATTGTTTAGCAAAGCCTATGTACAAGAAAAAGAGGTCGTTTAAAAGTGTGATTCTTTTAAACGACCTCTAATTTTTAATTTAAAGCTTTTTGTAACGTTTTTATATTTTTATTCATCAAGCTCATATAATCAGCATTTGCTTGAAGATCGGCATCCGTTAAGATGGCTAAATTATGAAGCTGTAACGCTTCAGCTCCGAGTTCCTTTTGAATAATTTCGGTCAATTTAGAGCTAATATTCTGTTCGAATACAACGTATTTCAAGTTATGTTCCTGTGCTGTTTTCACGATATTTTCTAGTTCTTTCTGTGAAGGTTCAGTAGAAGTGGTTAAACCTGTGACACTAATTTGTTTTAGTCCATAACGTTCTTCCCAATATCCGTAAGCTGCATGAGAAACGATGATTTCATTTGTTTTTCCATTTTTAATTGTATCTGCTAATTGGGCATCAAGTTCATGCAGCTGCTCGTCTAATTGTTTGTATTCTGCTTCAAAATAATCTGCTTGCTCTGGCATCTGCTTCGTTAATTCCGTTTTAATTGCTTCTGCCATTTGGGCTGTATATAAAGGATTTAGCCAAAGGTGCGGGTCAATTCCTCCGTGATCATGGCCATCATCGTCACTATGCTCCTCTTCCTCATGTGTCTCTTCTTCGTGAGCGTGTTCATTATCAGTATGTGCCCCATCGTCTAGATTTACTTTTTCACCAATCGCTACAGTTTTTACACCTTCGTCAGAAAGAATGGGTTGAGCTTTTGTTACAAAGCCTTCTAAATTATGACCGATATAAAAAAAGAGTTCTGCGTTTGTCATGTTCACAATATCTTTTTGAGAAGGCTCATATGTATGCTCATCTGTGCCTGGAGGATAAACAGTTTCAACATGAACATATTTTCCCCCGATTTCTTCAGCTAAATATTGCAACGGATAAACGGTTGTATAAATGTCGATCATATCGTCGTTTGCTGTTTCTGTTTTATTTTTTTCGGCGTTACCACAACCAGATAGGAAAAGGGCGCTTAATAAAAATATAATAGTGGTCAATTGCTTTTTCACGAGAAAAAATTCACTCCTTTGTATTAATTCGTAATTGTTCCGATTTAAAGCTAGTAATTAAGCGAAATGATTCCGATTTAACTATTGTATCATACAAGAAAAGAAGTAAGAAAGCAAGCGGAAAATTTATAGTTGTTTCTTCTTTTCTTGTTTCTCTGGAACTGGGTCAAACCCGCCTGGATGAAACGGATGACATTTTAGAATGCGAATAATAGTGAGTAAGCTTCCTTTGAATGCTCCATGTACTTTAATTGCTTCTAGGCCATAATGAGAGCAGGTTGGATAGAAACGACAAGATGGTGGTTTTAATGGTGAAAGGGCAATTTGGTAAAATCGAATGAGTTTTGTTAAAAGTGTTTGCATAATCTGTACTCGCTTTCAAAATATTCGTGGTTTTACTATATCACATTTCTGCATTCTTATTAAAATGGTTTTGGTATATCGACATTCTTCAAAAATAATAAGGATGAAAAAAATTAGATTTAGAGGTAGAATAAGAACATACACATTTAAGGAGTGAAGAAAATGCCTTCAGTTGAAAGCTTTGAATTAGATCATAACGCCGTAAAAGCGCCATATGTTAGACATTGTGGAGTGCACAAAGTTGGAACAGACGGTGTTGTTAATAAATTTGATATTCGTTTCTGCCAACCAAATAAACAAGCGATGAAGCCAGATGCCATTCATACATTAGAGCATTTGCTTGCTTTTAATATTCGTAAACATTCAGAAGGATATGATCATTTCGATATTATCGATATTTCACCTATGGGCTGTCAAACAGGCTATTATTTAGTTGTAAGCGGTGAGCCAACCGTATCTGAAATTATTGATGTATTAGAAGAAACAATGAAAGATGCCGTTCAAATTACAGAAATTCCAGCAGCTAATGAGAAGCAATGCGGTCAAGCAAAATTGCATGATTTAGAAGGTGCTAAGAAATTAATGAATTTCTGGCTAACTCAAAGTAAAGAAGACCTTCATAAAGTATTTGGTTAAGATTTTCATAAAATATACACAAAAAGGTTCCTGAAGGGTCTGACAGGGGCCTTTTTGTGTGGCATAATTAGCAACGATAACTATACTTATTATTTTGAATCGTCTGGATATTCATCTGATTCTGGTGCTGGATCAATAGTATGTTTGTATGCATAGCCTTTATTGACTGTAAGCACCGATAGAAAAATGACGATTAGAATGATGAGAATAGAAACAATAAGGATAATTGTCAAAGCAATACTCCTTCCCCTAGTCAATGATCATTCGTGAAAATTGGATAATTTTAGTATGATCTGCAGTGGATATAGTCTGCGGATTCTGCTTTATTTTACCATAAAATGCAAGGTAATTGAACCGTGATTATAGGGGTATAATACATGTAGCTTAAATGGGAGGTAATTCAGATGGCAGATGCTAAATTAGTGGAATTAGTGAATAAGGAAATTGCGAATCTTACTGTTCTGTATACTAAGCTTCATAATTATCATTGGTTTGTAAGTGGACCGCGTTTTTTCGAATTGCATCAAAAATGGGAAGAATTGTATAATGAAGCGACAGCCAACTTAGATGAGTTAGCTGAACGATTACTGGCTTTAGGTGAAAAACCAGTGGCAACATTGAAGGAATACTTGGCGCTTGCTTCTATTGAAGAAGCAACAGGAAACGAGACACCTGAAGATATGGTTCGTAGTGTGGCTAACGATTTTGAAAAGATTTCAACGGAATTGATTGAAGCGATTGAATTAGCTGATCAAGCTGATGACCAAGTAACAGGTGACTTGCTTATCGGTATGAAGAAGAGCCTAAATAAGCATGTATGGATGTTAAATGCGTATTTGCAAAAGTAAAAAAGTGAAGCCTTGATATTCAAGGCTTTACTTTTTTGAATAAAGGAATTTAGGAGAGAAAATACGTCGAAAGAAAGCGCTTACTATATTTTAGTAAGTGAACAGTGAGTTAGTGAAAAGTACGCGGTGAAAAATATGTAGGTTTGGCATTTATGCTATTCTGAGCAAATTTACCTTTTAACGATTCAATAATGTACAATCCCATTAAATTGGTTAATTCTTGTTCATCCATGTCGTGCAATAACTCTAAGATTTCTTTGCGATCTAATTGTTCTAAAACTGCAAATGTCAGCATGTCAATATCTTCTTCATCACCTGTTAGCTTTGTGCGATACATGTTGTATAATTCTTCAATTAATTTCATTAACCTTCACCTCAATTTAATTAAAATTCATCGGAATATGTATGGAAAATTATTCTAGATGTCATACTTTTCAGTGCTATTCTTGATGGTTGGATATATTATATGCGTTACCCTTTGAAAGATACTTTAATCTATAATTCAAAAATTATCCACTCTTTTTTCTTAAAAAAAGTGAATTTTTTCCTTTGTATGAACTGGGGAGGGAAGTGGGAAAATAAATGTATGATTCAGAAAGGGTGAGAAGTCTTGGCTGAGCAGCGGAAAACATATTATATTTGGATACCGAATGGGCAAATTTCTCAAAGTAGTACAGATTCACCGTGGAATTTTAAAATTGAAGCAACTGATGATGAAATTATGCAATTGCGAGAGTACTTTGATTATAACTATATGATTGGTGAAGAGAACTTTTATCGTGCTCACGTGCCCCTTAAGGAATATCATCATGATCATGAAAATGATGAACAAGATTTGACACTGCAAAACATTTATCAATTAATTTATGAGCTTGGCGATGAAGAAGCAAAGCAACATATTGAAAGCATGGGAATTTTACAAGCAAAGCGAACAGATGACGGCCTCCGGTATTAAGAGGCTTTTTTCTATATGAGAAAGTTATAAAAGAATTAAGGGAATACGTTCAGCGTAAGAGACCTAGCCGATTTCCGCTTGAGCTTAAAACAAGGTACTGTGTACTTTTCCTGACTGCAGTCATCTGAAATTCTTGGTACAATTGAATTATTGTAATAGAGGGAGAGAATAACATGGTGACTTTTAAGGATGGACATGGTTTTTTAGTAGAATTTTCATCAAAAGCGGAGTTCGGAGAGGCTTGGCACGTATTGGTACTTTGTCAGTTTCAAGGAAAGTGGGTGTTGACGCGTCATCGAGAACGTGGTCTTGAATTTCCAGGGGGAAAACGAGAGCGTAGTGAAACGATAGAAGAAGCGGCTATTCGAGAGGTGTATGAAGAAACAGGCGGAGTTGTTGGTGAGTTGCTGTTTCTTGGACAATATCGAGTACATGAACCGAATCGATCATTTATAAAATCGATTTATTATACAGAGCTAACAGCGATAGAGAAGAAACAAGAATATTTAGAAACAGATGGACCTGTATTATGTGTTCAGTTACCAAAGAATATGAAAACCGATACCGATTATAGCTTTATTATGAAAGACGAAATTGTACCACTAAGCTTGCAGCAAATCGAAAGAGTAAAAAAGAGCACCACTTTTTAATGTAGTTCCGTTACATCATGTTGTTGATTTTTGGTTCATTTAAGCGTTCAGAACGAACATGAGCCAATATCACTTTATCAACAAGGTTGCTTAAGAAAGCTTCATCTAAAAAGCGGTGCTATCTAGTCATTGCTTAATTAACTTCTTTTCTAGCAATTCCACAAGCTGATACATAATAGTTGCAATAGCAGCGATAATCATAAGTGAGAGCATCACAAGGGTAAAATTAAATACTTGGAAGCCGTAAATGATTAGGTAGCCAAGACCTTTTGAGGAAACAAGAAATTCACCGACAATGACACCGACCCAAGATAATCCAACGTTCACTTTTAATGTTGAAATAATTGTTGGAAACGAGGCAGGGAGAATCGCTTCTTTGAATGATTGGGCACGTGTTGCTCCGAAGGTTTGTAAAACTTTTAAGTAGTTTGGATCGACTTCTCGAAAAGCCGTGTACACAACAATAGCGGTGATGATAACGGAAATAATCGCTCCCATCGCAATAATGGAAGAAAAGCCAGGTCCCATCGCTACAATTAAAATTGGACCGAGTGCTACCTTTGGCATAGCATTTAAAATGACAAGATAAGGATCAAGAATGTTTGAAAGCATTGGTGACCACCAGAGGGCTGTAGCAAGCAGCACGCCGAGTAGTGTACCGAGGATAAACCCAAGCAATGTTTCGAAAATGGTTACACTTAAATGCGATAATAAAGTTCCATCCTGAATTTTTATTACGAATAGTCGCCATACTTTCGTTGGTGAACTAAAGATAAGCGGATTAATCCATTGAAGGCGCGAAGCAATTTCCCAGCTGCTAAAAAAGATAAGAAAAATCAATATTTGATACAATCGGACAAACCGTTTTTCTCTGATTAAGGAGGCTTTGAAATCATGATGAAGTTGTTTAATGTTCAAGACTTTCAAGCTCCTTCCAAATGGTTTGAAAAAGGGATGGATATAGGGGATGATTACGTGCATCAAAAGGACGAAGTGCACGTAATTCGGCAGGTATGTCAAATATTCGATAAATCTGACCAGGATTCGCTGAGAATAAATAAATTCGGTCGCTCATAGCGATTGCTTCCCCAATATCGTGCGTTACAAGCAAGGCTGTTTTTCCAAACGATTTTAATGTTTCAAAAACGAGATCTTCTAGCTTAAGTTTGGTTTGATAATCAAGAGCGGAAAAAGGCTCATCTAATAGCAAGATTTTAGGGTCAACAGCAAGTGTGCGAGCGAGAGCAGCACGTTGTCTCATCCCGCCCGACAATTGCTTTGGAAATTGTTTTTCGACGCCGACTAAGCCGACAGCTTCCAATAGTTTTAGGGCTTTGCCATCCGTATCTTTTAGTTTTTGAAGCGTTAAACCTAATATTACATTTTCCTCAATTGTCTTCCATGGAAACAAATAATCTTGTTGAAGCATATAGCCGATTGATGCATCTTGATCAGATTTTAACGGTTTACCTCCTAGTTGAATGCTTCCTGAGGTAGCTGGAAATAGCCCGGCAATAATAGAGAGCAGTGTCGTTTTGCCACAGCCGCTAGGACCTAAAAAGGAGACGAATTCCCCTTTTTCGATGGTAAGACTGATGTCCTTTAGAGCAGTTGTCGCTGTTTCTTGTGTGAAATACGTGTGATAGATAGAATTAATAGTTAAAAAGCTCATCGTCTTACTCCATCACTTGTTCGGCAAAGTCGGTGTTGACCAATTCCTCATATTCCATACGTGCTGGTAGCTCACCGGCTTCGTCCATGATGTTTTGTAAATTATTCCACTCTTCTTCATCTAAAATTGGATCTGTTGCAAAGGAGCCTTGTTCTTTATAACGATCTATTACGGTTGTCATAATGTCTAAATCCGTATCTTCAAAGTAAGGAGCAATCAATTCGGCAATTTCTCTAGAGTCTGTTTCTTGCACCCATTTTTGTGCTTTATAAATGGCACGGGTGAATTTTTCCATGGTTTCTTTGTTTTCTGTTAAATAGCTTTCTTTTGTCATAAACACTGTATAAGGAACATGCCCTGATTCTGTGCCGAACGAAGCAACGATATGACCTTTACCTTCCTTTTCAAAAATGCTGGCAGTTGGTTCAAATAGCTGTACATAATCCCCGGTTCCAGAGGCAAAGGCTGTTGCAATATTGGCAAAATCAATATTTTGAATAAGGTTTAAATCTTTGTGCGGGTCAATGCCGTGTTCTTTTAACACAAATTCCCCTAACATTTGCGGCATGCCACCTTTGCGTTGCCCAAGGAATGTAGAGTCTTTTAACATTTCCCATTCGAAGTTTTCGATAGGCTTGCGGGAAACAAGGAAAGTACCATCTGTTTGTGTAAGCTGCGCGAAATTGATGATAGGATCGGTTGTACCTTGTGCTGTCACGTAAATTGAGGTTTCAGATCCGACAAGAGCAATATCAGTACCATCAGATAGCAGTGCTGTCATTGTTTTATCTCCGCCTGCGGTCGTTTTTAAATCAATCTCCAGGCCTTCTTCTTCAAAAAAACCTTTTTCAATAGCAACATATTGTGGAGCATAAAAAAGAGAACGAGTTACTTCTGCTACGCGTACTTTTGTGACTTCGTCTTTTCCACAGGCTACTAGAGGAATCATTAAGATACAAGTTAATAAAAGTATAGATCCTGTCTTCCATATGCTTTTCATTTGTTTTCCTCCTTAAAAATAGGTATGTGCCTAAGGCATTGTATGAAGAGAGGAAAGGGGTGGTGCCTTAAAAGGGGGATAATTTTGGTAAGATGCTTTAAACTAGAAGGGAAAGGAGAGTTATTTGTGTTAAACGGTAAAATCATTTCGAAAGAGCGGTTTCCATCACCTCATCCCAATATTCACTTATATTCCGTAACGTATTTATCACAAGGTCTGTATGTGAAAGGATTGTTAGCAGAGCCAAAGGATGGAGAAGTTTACGATGGCTTTTTATACTTAAGAGGCGGGATTAAAAATGTTGGTAAAGTTCGGCCAGCCCGTATTATCCAATTTGCTGCCCAAGGATTTATTGTGTTTGCTCCTTTTTATCGAGGAAATCAAGGGGGAGAAGGAGATGAGGATTTTGCTGGCGAAGATCGTTTTGACGCCATTGCTGGATTTAAATTATTAGAGCAGCATCCGCGTGTGAAGAAAGAACATATACATATTTTTGGCTTTTCCCGAGGTGGGATTATGGCGCTTTGGACAGCTATTGAATGTAGAACCGCTGCATCGCTTGTGACATGGGGCGGAGTATCGGATATGTTTTTGACGTATGAGGAACGTATAGATATGCGTCGAATGATGAAACGAGTTATTGGCGGGGCACCTGCGAAATATCCAGAGCGGTACGAATATAGAACTCCGCTTTCTGCTATGGGAGATCTTTGTTTACCTGTGTTAATTATTCATGGTGTGTTGGATAAAAATGTGTCGGTTGAACATGCTTATCGTTTACAAAAAGCGTTACAGCTAGGGAATAATCAAGTGGAAAGCTGGTATTTTGCTGAGTTTACTCATTATTTTCCTCCTGCAATGAATCGAAAAGTTGTTGAAGATTTAACAGATTGGATGAAAAGGCATGTGGAAAAATGATACTATGAAGGTAAATACTTTAAGGGGGTTATGATATGGGGATGCCGATGGAATTGAATACGATGATTGTTACAAAAGGTAATGAAAGACGTGAGGATGAAAATATTTTTCATTTAACAAAAGCAGGTTATCGGTTGTATCCAATTGATATTCCAGTTGAAGTGAAGAAGACGATAGAGTCTGATTCAAGTGGGACGGCTATTATTCAGAAAGTAGAGTGGGAGAATGAGCAAACAATGATTACATATCGGCTTATATCACTGAACTCAACAAATTAATGAAGTGGCTCGTTTAAGTGCTTTTACTAAACGTAGTCCGTATCACTAGGAGTATAAAAAACCCGACAATTAACTCTCAATTGTCGGGTTTTCATTCTTTAATTAAGCGATTGGTCCGCCTTGTTCAACGATTTCTTTTGATACATTGAATTTTTGGATGTTTTCATGGAATTTAGCCGCAAGTTCCGTTGCTTTTGCTTCGTATGCTGCTTTATCTTCCCAAGTTTTGCTTGGCTGAAGAACTTCGTCTGGAACACCAGGTACATGAAGTGGAATCTCTAAACCGAAAATGCTATCTTTAACAGTTTCAATGTTTGTTAATTCACCTTCAAGAGCTGCTTGAACCATTGCACGAGTGTAAGCAAGTTTCATACGGCTGCCAGTTCCGTATTCTCCACCAGTCCAGCCAGTGTTTACAAGGTAAACTTTTGCATTGTGCTCATCGATTTTTTGTCCAAGCATTTCTGCATAACGTTGAGCTGGAAGTGGTAAGAATGGAGATCCGAAGCATGTAGAGAAAGTTGCTTCTGGAGATGTAACTCCGCGCTCTGTACCAGCTAATTTACTAGTGTAGCCACTTAAGAAGTGGAACATAGCTTGTTCTTTTGATAATTTACTGATTGGAGGTAATACTCCATAAGCATCAGCTGTTAAGAAAATAATTGTATTTGGATGTCCAGCAACACTTGGCAATACGATATTGTCAATAGCATCCATTGGGTATGCTGCACGTGTATTTTCAGTTAATGTTTTGTCATCATAATCAGGAATACGAGTATCAGGATCAATCACTACGTTTTCTAATACTGTTCCAAAACGGATTGCATCAAAGATTTGTGGTTCTTTTTCACGAGAAAGGTTGATTGTTTTTGCATAGCAACCACCTTCAATATTGAATACACCATTTGAAGACCAGCCATGCTCGTCATCACCAATTAATTTACGGTTTGCATCTGCAGATAACGTTGTTTTACCTGTTCCTGATAGTCCGAAGAATAAAGCAACATCACCTTCACGACCTACGTTTGCTGAACAGTGCATAGAGAAAATATCTGATTCAGGAAGTAAGTAGTTCATGATAGAGAAGATAGATTTCTTCATTTCTCCAGCATATTCCGTTCCACCGATTAAAACTGTACGACGTTCGAATGAGATAATGATAAATGTTTCTGATTTTGTTCCATCAACAGCTGGATTCGCTTTAAAGTTAGGAGCAGAAAGAATTGTAAATTGAGAATCATGATTAGCTAATTCCTCTTCTGTAGGACGGATGAATAATTGATGTGCAAAAAGATTGTGCCAAGCATATTCATTCACAACTTGAATTGGAAGGCGAGATGATTGATCAGCACCTGCAAAACCTTTAAACACAAAAATTTCATCTTTTTCTTTTAAATACTCTGTTACTTTGTTGTATAATTTATTAAACGTCTCTTCAGAAATCGGCTGGTTAGAGTTCCAGTCTATTTTATCTTTTACGGAAGCCTCTTCCACGATATATTTATCTTTAGGTGAACGACCAGTGTATTTACCTGTTTCAGCTTTAATTGCTCCTGTTGCTGTTAATTCACCTTCGTTACGGCTTAATACTTTTTCTACTAACTGAGGTACAGAAAGTTGTATGTGAGCGTTTTTACCAGCTAATAATTGGTGTAACTCATTAGAAACATCCACAGAATTCATATATGAGATACCTTCCTTTGTTTTAAGTTTTTTAAATTACGATTAGTATAACACATTTATTTAATTAGTCTATACTAATTATTTTTTTTTGTGATTTTTTTTATATGGTCTCCTTAATCAAGTTTATCATTCGATTAAAAGGAAATATTTATCAACAAAGCAATGATAGGGTTGCATAACAGACTTGTCAACAATATTTTAAAAAATGTCATATAATAAAATCGATATGAGTATGATGAAACGTGTTCACTTTGTCAGTTGTCTAAAAAAGGATTATAGTACTCGACGTTTTCCAGTGTATAGAGTAGGTTTCTTTGCAAGCGTATGAGAAGGCACCTAACATGTTTCTTTTAATAGGAAAGAATTAAGAAAGAAATTTATTTAATATGACTTTAACTGGAAGGTACTAAAAGGTTTTTTATGCTATTCGTAACACTATGTTACAGTATCTCTTATTATGTATCGTTTGTCGATGTAATTAGGACCTTATAATCTAACGTTGGGTAGCTAAAAAATGTCATATCCTCTTATCCTAATCGTGCAAGGGGGAGTTGTTCATTATAAAAAGGCTATATTAATGATGCTGTTCACTTTTTGCTTGTTTCATTCAGACTAGCTGAAAGGTACGTGGAACTGTGATTTCATATAGACGATATAAAACATTGTACAAAAAAGTGTTGACAGCGTCCAACAGATTCCGTATCATTTTTAATTGTACGGATTCTCTTATCCCGAGTTGGTGGAGGGACAGGCCCTATGAAACCCAGCAACCTGCCATAGTGTGAACTTAAAGTGAAATGAAGGCTAAAAATAAGGCCGTTCATTTTTTAAGGAATCGTGGTGTTGGTGCTAACCTGAGCAAGGTAAACAACCCTTGAACGATAAGAGTGAAAGGATAGTTGACAGATAATAAACCTTTCCTCATTAGTTAGGAGAGGTTTTTTTGTATTTTGAAGAAGAATCAAAGTACAAGGGAAACATGAATTTCGATTAATCGAGATAAAAAGTCGTGTTTTTCTAAATATATTTGTCACTATGATGGAAGCTAATAAGGGAATGAGCTCCGTAAAAGACAGACTTTTGCCTATAATATAACTAACTTCCAAGGAGGAAATAAGATGTCAAAGAACCGTCGTCTATTTACTTCTGAATCTGTGACAGAGGGTCATCCAGATAAAATTTGCGATCAGATTTCAGATTCAATTCTTGATGCAATTCTAGAAAAAGATAAAAATGCTCGTGTTGCTTGTGAAACAAGTGTAACTACAGGGCTTGTACTTGTTGCAGGTGAGATTACGACATCTGCTTATGTAGATATTCCACGTATCGTTCGGGATACAATTGCTGGAATTGGTTACACTCGTGCAAAATATGGTTTCGATGCCGAAACATGTGCCGTACTAAGTTCAATTGATGAGCAATCAGCGGATATTGCTGCGGGAGTAAATCAAGCGCTTGAGGCTCGTGAAGGAACAATGACTGATGAGGAAATCGAAGCAATCGGTGCAGGAGACCAAGGTTTAATGTTTGGTTTTGCTTGCCGAGAAACAGAAGAATTAATGCCGCTTCCTATTTCTTTAGCACATAAACTTTCTCGTCGTTTAACAGAAGTTCGTAAAAACGGCACATTAGAATATTTACGTCCAGATGGGAAAACACAAGTAACTGTAGAATACGATGAAAACAATCAACCAGTTCGCGTAGATACAATTGTTATTTCTACTCAACATGACCCAGAAGCAACGCTTGAACAAATTCAAGCTGACTTAAAAGAACATGTCATTAAAGCAGTTGTACCAACTGAATTAATCGATGAAGCAACAAAGTATTTCATTAATCCAACAGGTCGTTTTGTAATCGGTGGACCTCAAGGGGATGCAGGTCTTACAGGTCGTAAAATCATCGTTGATACGTATGGTGGTTACGCTCGCCATGGCGGTGGAGCATTCTCTGGTAAAGATGCAACGAAAGTGGACCGTTCAGCGGCATATGCAGCTCGTTATGTAGCGAAAAACATTGTAGCTGCTGGTCTTGCTGATAAAGCGGAAGTACAGCTTGCTTATGCAATCGGTGTTGCTCAACCTGTATCAATTGCTGTAGATACATTTGGAACAGGCACAGTAAGCGAAGAGAAATTAGTGGAGCTTGTTCGCAATAATTTCGATCTTCGTCCAGCGGGTATCATTAAAATGCTTGATTTACGTCGTCCTATTTTCAAACAAACAGCTGCTTATGGACATTTTGGCCGTACAGATGTGGATCTTCCATGGGAGCGTACAGATAAAGCGGAAGCGTTAAAAGCACAAGCATAACTATGATAAGAAGAACTAACTTATTTGAGTTAGTTCTTTTTTTATTAGTCATGGAGCATATATATAGGTAAAAGTAAGCCCAAAATCATATATAATACAAATAGAACCTTTTCGACAAAATACCTAACTTGTAACGAGTTAGGCACTATATATGTATTCATATTTTAAGGGCAGTAAGGTCCTTATCTCAAGATTATGAGGAAATAATAAGGAAGGCAGGGGGGAGAAGGCTGCCGTATTGCTCCAATTGGTGAGATATAGTTGAACTAATCAGGTTTGTACGGTCACTTGATTAAAGCGAAGCGGAAATCTTAGTGACCGTAGAACGTGGCTAACTATCAATTGGGGGTGAAGGGAAGACCCAACTGTATAGAAGTTTCCTTTTATTTAATTCTCTCTGCGTGTTTGTATAATTGTCCTTTTTCAGCGTATTCTCGGATAATGCGTTCCACATCTTTACGATCTTCATCATTCAGCTCGCGCACGACTTTTGCTGGACGACCAAATGCGAGTGTATTTGGCGGAATCACCTTGCCTTGAGGAACGAGACTACCGGCCCCGATAAAGGCACCTTCACCAATTTCTGCTTTGTCTAGGACGATGGAGCCCATTCCGATTAGCGCACCTTTACGGATTTTACAGCTATGTAGAATAACTTGATGACCAATTGTTACCTCATCTTCAATAATCAGCGGGTTATTAGGACTTTGATGAAGTACACTATTATCTTGGATACTTACTTTTTTCCCGATAATCGTTGGGGCTACATCGCCACGAATGACGGAGTTAAACCAGATTGTTGTTTCTTCGCCAATTTTTACATCTCCAGTTACAACAGCATTTTCAGCAAGATAAGCACTTTCAGCAATTTCAGGAGTTTTTCCTTTAAAAGGATAAATAATCATTTTGTATCAATTCCTTTCCGTAACTAGTATTTTTCGGTATTATTTTAATATACCGTAAAAAGATATTACTCATTAATCATACGTGTACTGGTCCATTAGTTCTATTGTTTTTTTTACACAATTTTAAACTAAGGATAAATACTTGGCTTTTATTAAAAACTAATGTCACTATCTTTCAACAGCGTTTTTTATATTACACCTAGAGAAAGATAAGAAGGGGGAATTCACATGTGGAAATGGGAGGCAGAGGGTGCTGCAAAAGCAGTAATTGTCATCATTCATGGTGCGATGGAGCATCATGGGCGCTATAAGTGGCTTGTGCAAATGTGGCGATCATCTGGATACCATGTTGTGATGGGGGATCTTCCTGGACAAGGAATAACATCACGTGCTTCTCGAGGTCATATTGATTCCTTCGATGAATATTTAGATGAAGTGAAAATTTGGATTGAAGCTGCTTATGAATACTCATTGCCTGTATTTTTGCTTGGACATAGTATGGGGGGATTAGTAGCAATTCGTCTTCTTCAAGAAGAGGAATGGGATATTGCTGGTGTGATTTTATCTTCACCGTGTTTAGGATTAAAAAAACAACCACCAAAAATGATGAAGGCGATTTCTCCTGGACTAAATATTGTTTTTCCTACATATAAAGTAGACTCTGGATTGTCACCAGACTTAGTGACGCGGAATCCTGAAGTACGTGAATCCGATTTGAACGATTCATTATATGTTACAAAGATTTCTGTTCGTTGGTACAGTGAGCTTACGCAATCTATGAAAGATGCATTTGAAGAAATTCCTGATTTGCAAGATGTTCCGTTATTACTTATGCAGGGCGGCGATGATCAGGTCGTAGATAAAAAAATGGTTCGTGATTGGTTTAATTATACTTTGCTAAGTGAGAAACAATTTAAAGAATGGCCGAATCTTTATCATGAAATTTTTAATGAACCAGAGCGAGAAGATGTGTTTAACTATGCGCTTGGTTTTGTAGAAACGCGACTAAAAATACTAGGATATGTCATCTAAAGGTTTTGTTATAAAATCCTATTTAATAGTCAATCTAAGGGGGAAAGTTGCTGGATGAATGTATGTTCGGCAGCTTTTTTTATGTGCTGAAGAAAAGCTAGTTTCTTGGAAAAAGTAATCCCCCAAATCATAAAGATTTGGGGGACGTTTGTTCTTTAAGCAATTTCAGATTCCTTCGAGTGAACTTTTTTCATAAATTCATTTACGTCACCTGGTACTTTTCTGTCTAGTTTAGACACAATGTACACGGAAAGGAAACCGACTGGAACCGTGATGATTCCTGGAACATTGAATTGTAAGAATGTTGGAAGTGTGTCTTTAAAGAAAATCATGTACATCGACACACCAAGTCCGATTAAAAGTCCGGCAATTGCTCCTTTTTCCGTCATACCGCGCCACCAAATTCCTAAGATGAAAATTGGGGTAAAGGTACTTGCGGCAACCGTAAAGGCTAGGGCAACAAGGTGACCAATTGAAGCATCTTTAACAAGTAATCCAAGTGCTCCGTATAATACACCAAGAATAACAATCGCTACTTTACCAGCAACAACACGTTGTTTTTGAGTAATGTTTTTCTTTAGAACCGTTGCATATACATCATGAGCAAGAGCTCCAGAGCTTGCAATGAATAGACCTGATAGATTTGAGAAGATGGCAGCAAAGGCACCGGCAATAACAAGTCCTAGCAGCCAATCGCCACCTAGTGCTTGAGCTGTAGATGGAACAACCATGTTGTTCCCGCCTGTAATCAGGTCACTCATAACTTGTGAGGAAGCTTCTCCTTGGATAAAGATGGCGCGGCCAACTGCTCCAAGATATACAGCGAATAAGAAAAATACGCTGGCAATCCCGATTGCCATTAAGGCAGAACGTCTAGCTGCTTTAGCACTTGGGTTTGTATAGAATCGTAACAATAGATGAGGCAGACCAATCGTACCAAGAGAAAGACCAATTGTCATGGAAATAGTTTGCCAGAACGTCGGGAAGTAGTTACCTGTTCCAGACCAAGAATCCCCGTCAGCTACAACATCTTTGCCGTCAGTTGTATATTGAGCGGTATCCGCAATAGTTCCTTTAAAATCACTAATGTTCGCTAAAATTTGATTATAATGAAGTCCGATGTAGATAGCTATTACAGTCATCGCAACGAAGGCTGCAAGGCGAATCCATAGCTCTAGTGCTTGGTTTAATGTTGTTCCTTTCATCCCGCCGACACCAACATAGAACACCATAAGTGTACAAGTAAAAATAATTCCGAATTCATAACTTGTTCCAAAGAACATACTTAAGATTTGTGCGGCACCAAGTAATTGAGGAGCTGCATAAAAGCCTGAAATCGCTAAGACGACAACAACGGCTGTTAGTCGGGCACGTTGACTATGGAAGCGGTAAGCAAGGAAGTCAGCTACCGTATAGGCACCGAAGCGACGAAGTGGACCAGCTACGAAAATAGCAAGCAATGTTAAACCGATAGAGAAACAGAATGTATAATAGGCTCCGTCATATCCTAGCTGGAATGTTAAACCAGCAAGTCCAAGGAAAGTCGCTGCACTTAAATAATCGCCACCGATGGCTGAACCGTTTGTAAACCATCCGAAGCTTCGTCCTCCAACGAAGAAATCACTAGCACTTGCATTTCTTTTTGTTAAGTACGTGATATACACGATTGTCCCCATTAAGAGAATCGTTAATAAATATTTTGGTTCTAATAAAGTTTGGATCAATTAACGTTCCTCCTTTCTTGACTGTCAGTGCTATTTTCGCTTGCATACTGTTTAAGTCGCTTCTCATAAAGATATGTGTGTATGTAAGCGATACCGAAAGCTAATGCCATGGCAACAATACTAGTAAAGAACCATGAGTACGTCATGCCTCCCCAAAGTCTTGAAAAGAAAAATTCAGGTGCGTACCAATTCAAAATTGGGATGGACAAGATAAAAATGTAGTAAAAAATAGTTAGTTTAGAACCTGTCCCAAATTCCTGCTTCATAATCTTGCTAGTTTCGGGATCAAGCGGGGGTAAATCCTTGATGTCGATTTTTTCTGCTGGTACGTATTCGTAATCATCTTTGAACTCACTAGCCAAATTCTCTCATCTCCTTTCATTTAATGAAAAGGCTTACAGTAATTGGATGTAAACCTTTCATTTTCTTGATTGTACTTGAAAAATATGGATTACACCTTACAAAATATTGCTACATTTTTACATAATATTGCTAATTTTCCATAAAAAAATAGTATAATAGATAGAGAAATAGAATCTTTTTGTAGAAGGGGGGAAAGAAATGGCGTATTGTGTAAAATTATTAGTAGATGATCAAGAAGAAAAGCAAAAGATTGAAACGTGGTTAACGCATCCTTCTTTTAAACAATTAGTCATTCAGGATATAGATACAATTTGTAACGATGATATTCTTATAATGGAAATCAATACGCCGTTTGATTGGGTAAAAGCGAGAAGATTGCTTAAAAAACATAAAGACTTACTTATATTTCCATTGCTCAACCCTTCGATACTGCAAACGTCACCTATTGCAATCGAACTCCAACTGCCATCTTTATTTATCAAGCCAATTACGAAACATTTATTTTATCGGAATATTAAAAAGGCATTGAGCTATTCTTCTAGAAACAAGTTTACATTAGAACAAGAAGACTATCCAATTGATGAGCTGCTGTTACAAAATATTCTTAAAGAGGAAATATCCGCCGAGAAAATTGAAACGGTTTTCATAAAGGGCATGGTTCCGAATGTCGTCTATTTTATCCAAGGCTTAGTACTTTCGACAACACGAGAGGAGAGAGAGGGCTGGCAGGCTTCAAGTGTCATTCAAAAGGAGATTATGAAAGCATTCTCTATGATTGGACAGGATGTTTATTTTCTCCCTTTTAGAAAGCACTTAGCCTTAGCATTGAGAGTTCCTCCTGGTATTTCCTCCCCGTGTTATTGGGAGGAAGGAGAAAAGATGATTGTTGAGTTAATCGATAAGCTGAAGCATGAATATGGCATTCAATTATATATCGGTGCGGGGTCCATTCATCGGGAGCTATTAGGTTTAAAGAAATCGTATCAAGAAGCGAGAATGGCTCGAACGAGTCCTCCAAAATATGGGCTGTCCCTTCGTTATTTTGATGAAATTCCAACCAATATATCCGTTCAAGAGAGCATTGATTATATTACTGAACATTACGCAGAAAATTTGTCGATTCAACAAGTAGCGTCTCAAATAAATTTTAGTCCGACATACTTTTGTCGACTGTTTAAAAAAGAAACTGGTCATAGCTTTGTTTCCTATTTAACGTTTGTACGCATTCAAAAAGCTGTATGGTTTTTGCGCAATACAAATCAAACAATTGAACAAATTGCTTTTGAACAGGGATTTAACACACCGAGTTATTTTAGTACGATTTTTAAAAAGGTTGTCGGATTATCTCCGAGTGAATATCGGGCAACAAAAGAGGTTATTTTTATGTAAGCAAAACTACATGGATAAAAAAAGCAGATGGTAATCATCTGCTTTTTTATATGAAAGGTTTTGTTAAATGATGTTGTTAATCAGCATCGTTGTATACATGTTTTCAAAGAGAAAAACACCGCACCCATGAGGGTACGGTGTTGAATAAATCAATGCGATACGTCAGAAACAGAGATTCCTGTGTTCGCTTTGACACGGATTTCGTTGTAGATTTTTGCATTTTTTGCTTCGTTTGCTTTGTTTTGTGTCAAGATTGTACCAAGCCATCCTGCAAGGAATCCAAGCGGAACACTGATGATAGCTGGGTTAGACAAAGCAACAAGTGGAGTACCGACGAAAATTGCTTTACCAGCTTCTGGGTTCCAAACATTCGGGCCCAGTGCGCCAAGAATAAGACAAGAAATCAAGCCGGTTGCCATCGCGATGATAGCGCCATTGGAGTTGAACTTTTTCCAATAAATTGTGTAAAGAATAACTGGTAAATTCGCTGATGCTCCAATACAGAAAGCGAATGATACAAGGAATGATACGTTCAATGTCTGCGCGCCAAGAGCAAGCAGGATTGAAAGAATTGCAATTGAGATAGATCCTGTACGTGCTGCTACAAGTTGCTGCTTAGGAGTTAATTTACCATCTTTCATGATTTCGCCGTAAATATCATGCGAGATTGCAGAAGCTCCTGTTAATACAAGACCGGATACTACCGCAAGAATTGTTGCGAAGGCAACTGCCGAGATGAATGACAGCAGCACGTCGCCACCAAGGAATTCAGCAAGAAGCGGTGCAGCCAAGTTTCCACCTGGGTTAGCAGCTAAGATTTTTGCTTGGCCGACGAATGCAGCCGCACCAAATCCAAGAAAGATTGTTAATGAGAAGAAAATCGCTGTAATCCAAGTTGTCCATGTAATAGATTTACGAGCAGTCTTTGCATCTTTAACTGTAAAGAAACGCATTAAAATGTGCGGAAGACCAGCTGTACCAAGTACAAGTGCGATCATCATAGACATTGAGTCGATAGTGCTTGTATATTTGATACCAGGAATCAAGAAGTTTTCACCTTGTTCCGTAACAGTTGCAGCTGTGTCGAACATTTTCATAATGCTGAAATCGAACTTTGCAAAAACAAGAAATGAGATAATAGCTGTACCGAATAAAAGTAGACATGCTTTAATAATTTGAACCCATGAAGTAGCGGTCATACCACCAAATAATACGTATACTGTCATCATGACACCAACGATTAGAACGGCTGTCCAATATGGGATACCGAATAGCATTTGAATCAATGCACCGGCTCCTACAAGCTGGGCAATCATATATAGAATGACAATTGTGATTGTCGATGTTGCAGCTATACCGCGAATGCGCTTTTCGTTAAAACGAGCTGTCAACATATCTGCAAGTGTATATTTACCAAGGTTACGCATCGGCTCTGCGACGATGTATAAAAGAACAAGGTTAGCTACAACATAGCCTACCGAGAAGAAGAAACCGTCAAAACCAGTCAGGGCAATCGCACCGGATACTCCAAGGAATGCTGCTGCTGATAAATAGTCACCGGCGATAGCCAAACCATTTTGCCAGCCTGTCAGGCCGCCGCCTGCTGTGTAGAAGTCACTCGCAGAAGACGTACGCTTAGCTGCGATATAGGTAACAAGTAATGTTAAACCAACAATTCCAAGGAAAAAGCCAATAGTTACTAAATTCATCGTCTGCCGCCTTTCTTTTGCTGATATTCGGCGATTACTGCCTCAGCTTGTTTGTCGAATTTTTGTGCACGGCTAACATAAAGCGTACAAAGAATAATGGTCATTAAGAATAAAGATAAAGAATAAATCCAGACCCAAGTAATGTTTCCAATTGCTTTTGCTTGCAAAGCGTCCGTGAACGCTAGAATCGGCAATAAAATATAAGCAGTTAAAAACAAGAATGTCGTTGTGAATAAGAATCCCCTTTTCTGTTTAACAAGTTTGTTAAACGAATCCATTTCCACAAATGCATCGTAGTCGATTTCCGGAGTTTTCGCTTTATCGTCTACATATGCTCTGGCTGCGTTTGCCATATAAAACTCCCCCTTTAAAAAAATTAACCCCCAAGTTTTAGAACTTAGCATTGTAAGCGCTTCCTTCATCCAACCTACTTTAGGAATCAGGAAAATAGAAAGCTATGAAAAACTTTTAAAACTGTTATAGTAAAGCTTTCTGTTTTTCAAATTGTACTATATTATAAATAGGGATACCTTACAGAAATTTGTCTTAAAAATACAAAAATTTGCACTATTGTTGTCGGAACATAGTATAATTTGTAGAATAATTTGTGGTTAGGGAGGGGTTTAATGTCGTACCGTGTTCAATTATTAGTACAGGATAATCAAGAAAAGACAAAAATAGAAACATGGTTAGCTCATCCCAGTTTTTCAAACTTGATCATTCAAAACGGAGGGGCCATTCTTCCAAATGATATTCTGATTGTAGAAATTACTTCTCTTTTTGATTGGATAAAAGTGCGTAGAATGATGAAGCAGCATCCAGATATTATTATCATTCCAATTCTTGATCAATCAATGACTAAAACGTCGCCTATTGCGCTTGAGCTTCAGCTCCCTTCATTATTAGTTAAGCCTTTAAAGAGCAGAGCGTTTTATCGGAATTTTGGAAAAACTATTTCTCTTCTTACAGAAATGCCTATTATAGAAGAAATGGTAGAGGGCGAATCCTACCGCGATATGTTTTGGAGAAGAGTGTTAAAAGGGGATATAACGAGTGAAGTAGAGATGTCTCAATCTCTTACATTAATGCCTTCAGCGATGGTTCCTAATTTAGTTTGTGGTATTCAAGGCTTTCTTATTAGTCCAGAGCGAGAGAAGAGTGAGGGATGGGAAGCTTCATCTGTTGTGCAAAAAGCTATTTTGAAAGCGTTCTCTACTATTGGGCATGAAGCTTATTTTGTTCCATTTCATAAAAATGCCGCTCTACTGTTAAAGAGTCCATCAGATGTGGCAACACCGTCTTTTTGGGCAGAAGGACAACGAGTAATGTTTTCTGTTATTGAAACACTTAGAGAAGAATATGGTATTCAATTATATATCGGTGTTGGATCGATTTGTCGAGAAGTCATGCAACTGAAGGATTCTTATGAAAATGCGAAGATTGCAAGAATGGCCGTTGCTAAGCATGAACTTTGGTTAAGATATTTTGATGAAATTCCAACAAACGTTTCTGTTCAAAAAAGTATTGATTATATACGATCCCATTATGCAGAAAATATTTCGATGAATAAAGTAGCAGCGAAGGTGAACTTTAGTCCAACCTATTTTAGTCGATTATTTAAAAAAGAAACTGGGCATAGTTTTGTTTCCTATGTTACGTTAGTTAAACTCCAACGCTCGATTCAGTTGTTACGACGAACGAATCAAACGATTGAACAAATTGCAATGGACTTAGGCTTTAATACGCCTAATTATTTTAGTGCTACGTTTAAAAAAGAAATTGGCTGGTCACCAAGTCAATATCGAGCGACGAAGGAAATTTTATTTTCACATAGCTGGGTAGAGGATGATTTTTAAATATAAGACTTTGACTCATGTGTGTGAGACCAAGCTCTCACACACATGAGTGAAAAATAAAAGTGCCTGTTTCTACTTGAATGGAACAGGCACTTTAAAATATATAGATTGTTTTATGCTCTTTTTTCAATGGCTACAATAAATGGCGGATGATTCGCTTGGTTTATGAATCCGTATTGAAGAACATGTGCTTTATCTTGCGGTAATTGTTTAACATAAGCTAGCAATTCATCTCGTTCAATCGCACCTTCTGGATGTCCATGGTAAATGACAAGTACGATGATGCCTTCCGGTTTCATTCTTTCAAGCAGTTGTTCAATCGCTGAAATCGTTGTACTTGCTTGTGTAGTAATGGTTTTATCTCCTCCGGGGAGGTAACCTAGATTAAAAATGGCACCCGTTAAGCTTCGTGTTTCCTTCTCCGGGATTAGATTTTTCAATTGTTCATGTCCAGCATGAAATAAAGTACAACGCTCAGATAGTTGTTCTGCTGCTAACTTTGCCGTAGTGCTTTGAATGGCCTCGCTTTGAATATCAAAAGCATACACATGCCCAGCTTCTCCTGTTAGGTTTGCAAGGAAAACGGTATCAAACCCATTCCCCATTGTGCCATCGACTGCGATATCACCAGGTTGTACCGCTTTTTCTAATAAAATTCTTGCAAAAGGTAGAATTCGATCAAGCTTCATTCTTTACTGCCCCCGCTTTGTAAAATTTCCCTTGCCAGCTATCGCGACGTTTGAGCTCTCCATCAATCGCATTTAGTACGTCCCATTTATTTACACTCCACATCGGTCCAATCATTAAGTCAATTGGTCCATCTCCTGTGATGCGGTGAACAATCATTTCTGGCGGAATGATTTCGAGCTGGTCGCAAACAAGCTGGACATATTCATCTCGCTGAAGAAATTCAAGTATGCCCTTTTCATATTGCTTAACCATAGGTGTTCCTTTTAATAAATGTAACAGGTGAATTTTAATCCCTTGTACATCTAATTTAGCGACTTCACGCGCCGTTTCCATCATCATGCTGTAATCCTCTTGCGGAAGTCCATTGATAATGTGGGAGCAAACACGAATGTTATGCTTGCGCAATTTGGCGACACCCTGTTTGTAACACTCATAATTATGAGCGCGGTTAATGAGGGTCGCTGTTTGTTCATGAACGGTCTGTAAACCGAGCTCAACCCATAAGTAGGTACGTTCATTTAGTTCCGCTAAATATTCGACAACATCATCTGGTAAGCAGTCAGGACGTGTTGCAATTGAAAGACCGACCACGCCTTCCTGTTTTAGAACGAGCTCATATTTCTCTCTCAATTCCTCAACGGGCGCATGCGTATTTGTAAATGCTTGAAAGTAAGCAATGTATTGACCGTCTTTCCACTTATAATGCATTTTTTCACTAATTTCCTTAAATTGCACATCAAGTGGTTCAGCACGATTTCCGGCAAAATCGCCAGAGCCGGCTGCACTGCAAAATGTACATCCTCCATGAGCGACTGTACCATCGCGATTTGGACAATCAAAGCCGCCATCAAGTGCAACTTTAAAAACTTTATGGCCAAAATGATTTTTCAGATGATAATTCCATGTGTGATAGCGCTTGTTATCACTGGCATATATAAACGGGTTTATCTGACTCAACATCAGCAACCTCCTATGTTCAATTAATTTATCCCACCTATTATACAATATTTTGAGCAAGAATAATTTTAGTTTGTTTGACTTAAACTAAGTTCGATGATTCGTCATCAAAATGAATGCGAAGGAGAGGATAAGAATGGGAACAAGACAATCTATTGACCATTTTTTAGAGCAATGTGAAGGGGCTCTCCGATTTGCAGATTTTGAATATATAGAGGCATCAAGGCAGGAACATTGGGATGATGAAACCTACCAAAATGCACAAGCTTATTTAGAAGAAGCTATAAGACAGATGGAACCAATTTATGCGAGTGCAAATCCAGAGCAGAAAGAGCGACTTCAACGGATGAAAGGACAGCTCGATTTAATGAGACACGATATGGTTACGTTACGACATTAAGTAAACGGGTTACCCAAGTTTGGATTGGGTAGCCCTTTTTAGTTCAGATTCATATATGAACTAAAATGAGAAACAACTCACAATTTTCAGAAGAAACGCATATATATAGGCGAACTCGTTCATAATGTTTATGAGCACCTATTGCAATTATGAAAGAAATTGACTAGAATGAAGTATAATTAAACAATGTTTATAAAGGCTATGATGAGGAGTAGTAGCAGTTAGAACCAGTTGTAGAGAGTTGACGGATGGTGCAAGTCAACCTGGAATGATTGTGAACTCGCCTCGGAGTTTCAGGTGTGAACTAGTAGTAATGCCTGGCGTTTAACCCACGTTACGGGTGTTTGAGCTGGGCGACATAAGCGAGTTGCCAATGTGGGTGGTACCGCGGGAAGATATACATAATCCTCTCGTCCCTATTTGGGATGAGGGGTTTTTTATATGCTCTTAAAGAAGAAAAGTAGGAGGAAAGAACATGAGTTTTGAACATAAAAGTATTGAAGCGAAATGGCAACAATATTGGGAGAAGAATAAAACATTTAAAACGGGAGAAGAAAGTGGAAAGCGTAAATTCTATGCCTTGGATATGTTTCCTTACCCATCTGGAGCAGGTCTTCATGTAGGTCATCCAGAGGGGTATACAGCGAGCGATATTTTAGCGCGTATGAAACGCATGCAAGGCTATAATGTATTACATCCAATTGGATGGGATGCATTTGGTCTTCCTGCAGAACAATATGCAATTGATACAGGAAATGATCCAGCTGAATTTACAGAGCACAATATTAATACATTCCGTCGTCAAATTAAATCACTTGGTTTCTCATATGATTGGGATCGTGAAATTAATACAACCGATCCAAGTTATTATAAATGGACACAATGGATTTTCTTAAAGTTATATGAAAAAGGTCTTGCTTATGTAGATGAAGTGCCGGTGAACTGGTGTCCAGCACTTGGAACCGTACTTGCTAATGAGGAAGTCATTGATGGAGTGAGTGAGCGTGGAGGTCATCCAGTAGAGCGCCGTCCGATGAAACAATGGATGCTTCGTATTACAGCGTATGCGGATCGTTTACTTGACGACTTAGAGACAGTTGATTGGCCAGAAAATATTAAAGATATGCAGCGTAACTGGATTGGCCGTTCTGAAGGAGCGGAAGTAACATTCGGTATCGATGGACATGATGAAACTTTTACGGTGTTTACGACTCGTCCAGATACATTATTCGGAGCGACATACGCTGTACTAGCGCCAGAACACCCGTTTGTTGAAAAAATTACAACAGCTGAGCAGCAAGCAGCAGTTGACGCATATTTAGATCAAGTGAAACATAAAAGCGATCTCGAAAGAACGGATTTAGCGAAAGATAAAACAGGTGTTTTCACAGGTGCTTATGCCATTAATCCAGTAAACGGCACCAAAATGCCAATTTGGATAGCTGACTATGTGTTAATTAGCTATGGAACAGGTGCGATTATGGCTGTCCCAGCGCATGATGAACGTGACTATGAATTTGCGGTGAAGTTCGAACTACCAATCATTGAGGTTGTTGCAGGCGGAGATGTAACGAAAGAAGCTTACACAGGCGATGGTATGCATGTAAACTCGGACTTCTTAGATGGTTTAAATAAAGAAGACGCAATTAAAACGATGATTCAGTGGTTAGAGGAAAAAGGAATCGGTACGAAAAAAGTAACGTTCCGCTTACGTGACTGGTTATTTAGCCGTCAACGCTACTGGGGTGAACCAATTCCAATCATTCATTGGGAAGATGGCAGCGTGGAAGCGTTAAAAGAAGAAGAGCTTCCATTGCTTTTACCGAAGACAACAGACATCAAGCCTTCTGGAACAGGTGAATCACCACTTGCGAACATTACAGAATGGGTGAACGTAACTGACGAGAATGGACGTAAAGGTCGTCGTGAAACGAATACAATGCCGCAGTGGGCGGGAAGCAGCTGGTACTACTTACGTTATATTGACCCAAACAATGCAGATGCGTTGGCAGACGCTGAGAAATTAAAAGAATGGCTTCCAGTCGATATTTATATTGGTGGAGCAGAGCATGCTGTTCTTCACTTATTATACGCTCGCTTCTGGCATAAATTCTTATATGATCTTGGTGTCGTTCCAACAAAAGAGCCATTCCAAAACTTGTTTAACCAAGGGATGATTCTTGGGGAAAACAATGAAAAAATGAGTAAATCAAAAGGAAATGTCGTAAATCCAGATGACATCGTGGAAAGCCATGGTGCGGATACACTTCGTCTGTATGAAATGTTCATGGGGCCGCTTGATGCATCCATTGCGTGGTCAACAAATGGTCTGGATGGAGCTCGTCGTTTCTTAGATCGTATTTGGCGATTGCTTGTAGATGATAACAATCAACTAACAGATAAAATCGTTGAGGGAGATTCTACAGGTAAATTGGAAAAAGTATATCACCAAACTGTGAAAAAAGTGACAGAGAACTATGAGGACTTGAAGTTCAACACAGCGATTTCACAATTAATGGTGTTTATTAACGATTGCTATAAAGCAGAAGCTCTTCCAAAAGAATATATTGAAGGCTTTGTTAAATTATTATCACCAGTTGCTCCACATATTGCTGAAGAGCTTTGGGCACAGCTTGGTCATACAGAAAGCATCACATATGAAACATGGCCTGCTTACGATGAAGCAAAATTAATCGATAATGAAGTGGAAATCGTTGTCCAAATTAACGGTAAAGTAAAAGCAAAACTTATGGTGCCAACAGATACAACCAAAGAAAAGTTAGAAGAAATCGCAATGGGTGACAATGCGGTTAAAGAACAAATCGATGGTAAAACGGTTCGTAAAGTGATTGCTGTACCGGGTAAATTGGTGAATATTGTAGCAAACTAAAAGAAATGAAGCCCCCTTTGGATGAAGGGGGCTACTTGTATTCTTAACTAATCGTGGAATGGAGAGATTTTGTAATGAGGATTATCTATATTCTTTCTATCGTTCCTTTTATAGGCATTTTAGGTTTTCTTCCTTTAGTTAATAGAGTAGAACCTTTTGTATTAGGAATGCCTTTTAATATGTTCTGGATGGCGATGTGGACAGTGCTTACCTCTATTATTTTAGGTATTATGTACAAGCTGGATCCTCGAAATCAGGAAGGGGATGAATGATGAATAGTGCACTTTTGATTATTTTAGTTTTTTGGATATTGGCGATTTTTCTTGGAATTATGTCTGTAAAAGGAAAAGATATGAACTTGGAGCAATGGACGGTTGGCGGTCGAGGATTTGGTTCTATGTTTGTCTTTCTTTTAATGGCTGGAGAAATTTATACGACTTTTTCTTTCCTTGGGGGAAGTGGATGGGCTTATGGGAAAGGTGCACCAGCCTTATATGTCCTTATTTACATTAGTTTATCGTATGTCTTGTCTTATTGGTTATTACCTGTTATTTGGAAATATGCGAAAGAAAATAATCTAATGTCACAATCTGATTTCTTTGTCAGTAAGTATAGAAGTCCATATTTAGGAGTATTGGTCGCTTTTGTTGGTGTTATTGCAATCATTCCTATTATTGTTGTTCAACTTAAAGGTTTAGGTATTATTGTTTCGGAAGCATCATATGGAGCTATTTCCATGCCTGTTGCAGTTTGGATGGGAGCAATTAGTTTGACCATTTATGTGATGATATCAGGAATTCATGGTTCAGCTTGGACCGCTGTGATTAAAGATATTATGATGGTGGTCGTAATCGGTTTCTTAGGAATTTATCTCCCGCTTCATTATTATGGGGGTCTTCAGCCTATGTTTGAGGCTATTCATGCAACTAAACCTGAACTTTTAAAACTTCCTGAACAAGGGCTTAGTGTTTCATGGTTTATCTCTACTGTAATTTTACTTGTATTAGGTTTCTACATGTGGCCGCAAGTTTTCAGTTCCGCCTATACTGCAAAGAGTGGAAAGGTATTTCGTAAAAATGCCATAATTAGTCCTTTATATACGCTCATGTTATTATTTGTCTTTTTCGTTGGATTTTCTGCTATCCTGAAGGTACCAGGATTAGAAGGAGGAGATGTAGACCTTGCTTTACTGCGTATTTCTATTGAGACCTTTGATCCTTGGTTTATTGGTGTAATCGGAGGGGCGGGATTATTGACTGCACTAGTGCCAGGTTCGATGCTTTTAATGAGCGGGGCCACCTTGCTGGCGAAAAATGTTTATAAGCCGTTTGTGCCATCAGCTACCAATCATAGCGTTGGAAAATTGGCCAAGTATCTCGTTCCTGTCATTGCCCTTATATCTGTTTATTTCACTTTAAACGGTGGAAATACGCTTGCGACGTTACTCCTAATGGGGTATAGCCTAATGACACAATTGTTTCCATCCCTTCTTTTTAGCTTTATGAAGGACAATTTTGTTAATAAATATGGGGCGGCGTCTGGAATCATTTGCGGAATAGCCACTGTAGCGTATATTACTATTAGTGAATCGACAATTGGTACTTTGTTTCCGTCTTTGCCTCAGGCAGCAAAAGATTTGAATGTTGGCATTATTGCTTTAGTGATTAACCTTTTTGTCACAATTACAGTGAGTCTAATCATTAGAAAGTTTACAATGTCATATAAACTAGCTGCAAAATGATTGTTGAGCAAGTTTCTAACAACGCTAACCCACTCTGTGCATTAACGACTAATATTACGAACTAAAAAGCTAAAGCCCCCTTTTGGATGAAGTGGGCTTTAGCTTTAATGAGTGGCTGTGTTAAACCATATTGTTGATAAAACGATTTTTTCATCTGATCAGAATAAAAAAGTACATAAGTAGAATTGAAGAGCAAAACCTGGCTTTCGGCACCTGTTATATTTTGTCGAAATATATTACACTACTATTTAAGGAGCTTGAAGCATATGGATGAGAGGGGTGCTCTTTGTATGAGCATAATGAAGGAGGAATAACAAGGTATGTATTGTCAGCAATGCGGGCATGAAGCAATGAGTGGTGACTTTTGCCAGAACTGTGGTACGAGGTTGAACGAAATAGGTCATACAAAATATGCAGGATTTTGGATTCGCTTAGTAGCCTCTATGATTGATGGAATTATTATAGGGATTCCAATTACGATTATCGCATTTATTTTAGGTATTTTTTCTGTTTTTTCTACATTAGAAAGTTCGAGTTTCGATAGTTCTTATAGTGGTGATTATTATTATGAGGAGTCTATGGCTGGAGTGGATGCAGCTATTATAGTCACTCAACTCATTATTATGGTAGTATCGTTAGTCATAGGTGTTCTATATTATGCTGGTATGCATGCTTCAAAATGGCAGGGGACACTTGGAAAAATAATTGTCGGCATTAAAGTCACTGACTTAAACGGTCAGCGAATTTCTTTTTTACGTGCACTTGGTCGTTATTTTGCAACCATTTTGTCAAGTATTTTATACATTGGCTACATTATCGCAGCCTTTACAGAAAAGAAACAATCACTGCATGACTTTGTTGCTAAGACAGTTGTTGTTTATAAAAGATAACTAGATAAGGGCTGACTATGTGGGTCAGCTCTATTTTTTGTGAATCAATTATTCAACAGCAGGAAGATCTGCAGGGGACCGACAAGACGAGGTTAACTTTTCTCTCATACAAAAATATCGAAAAGCTAGTATACTAGTTGTATACTTCAAGTAGGTGGAAGGGATGATTTCCACACGAAAGAGCGATTCGTTTAGGAGTCTATCCTGCTTAATAGCTAGTAACTCCTTTTATCACAAATTGAAAATAGGAGGAGAGTTATATGGATAAACGAAAAGTGTATATGATAAATAAGGAAACCGTTAGTCTATCGTCAGAATATGATGAGTTTGGTAACGAGTTTACGAGAGTGATTGAAGGAGAGCGGATGTTTTTCGTTGCGATGACACCAAATGACATTATTGATCGGACTTTGAAGTATTACGGTTCTTGTCGAGAAGGAGCTATTTTAGGAGCGAGAACAATCCTTGGTGAGAAACATTCAGTTCCCGTTGCAATTGATACGAAGGAAGGACTTGTTTTCTTTCCGTGTGGCTCATTTCGCAGAAAAGATAGCGTGTGGCTTGCGAACGCGCATATTAGTCGTCTTGAAAGACTAGGAAAAGAAACGATTGTTTATACAAATTATGGACATTGTCTAATCGTTCCGATGAATATTAGCCAGATTGATATCAAAATGGGGCAAGCATCGCGCCTTCAAATGACGCTTACACATCGTTCTGCGAAGAAAATGCTTTTTCTTTATGAACGAGAGAGTGATTTTATTCTACGGAAAGGAAATGGAGAATTTAGCTTTACAGAGAAGGATGAGGAGAAGTAGAAGGGAAGCAGCTAACCTTAACGGGAGGCTGTTTTTTTGTTTTAGAAGAGAGGCAATCAATCTAGTCATAAAGCGTGCATTTGTTAGATATCATATATGAGTAAGAGTGGAAGGAGAGATGGTGTGGCTTCTGAATATGAACAATCCGCAAAGTTTGAACATGGGTTTTGGCTTCAGATTTTAGGTGATCATGCTCGTTTTATTCATGATTCTCTGGCGCCGAAGGAAAAAGAAGAAATTGATCGAGCTAACTATTTTATTCATACATTTGACCGCCTGCTGGAAAGTGTCGGAACGATGAATATGGTTCAATTAAGTAAAAAAGCTGAGGAAGAAGCGCTGAGATTTCGAATGGTTAAATTAACGTTAATTGAAAAGCTCTTACTAGGAAAAGTTACGATTCATTTAGGACCTACCTTTATCAATCATATGGTGAATGAATTAGAAGAATATCTTCGTCTACTAGGCTATTTAAAATTAGGAAAGATTCCTCCGATTGCTCATGTGCTTCATCATCATTTACTTTGGACGTTAGATGCAGCAGGTCATGCGGGAGCTATATCAGATAACATGGACTGGATAGAAAAGAAAATTAAAGAGAAGAGCAATCGTTTTACAAAGGATTTTGAAGCTTTCTATTTAAAATCTGTTGAAATGACAGGATACTTACGAACGAATTTATCAACATTTCCTGCTTTAACTAGGTTTAATGAAAGTGTGACTCTTGAAATGCAGCTGTTTATGAGCTTTCTACAAGAAATTGAAGAATTGGAGCTTAGCGAACAAGCGCTTGGCATTTTTGCTCCTCTTATGGCTGATCATATGTTTAGGGAAGAATGCTATTATTTAACGAAGTTGGCTCAGGCTACGGAAAAAAATGCGCCAAATTGTAACCCAGCAAAGCCTAGAATAAATAAGTAATTTTTTATTAAGAAAAACACCGTTCAAACGGTGTTTTTTTAGCTTTTCATACTCTAGCTTTGTAAACTATGACGAACGTCGGTTTTATTTGGACTATCCTTCGTTTTAAAATGGGAAAATGCATAGCATCCTACAATAACGATACTGCTGCCGATTACTTGGATGCTTGTCATTTGTTCACCTAAAAACAGAAAAGCAAAAATAGCAGTGAAGATTGGGTTGAAGTTTAAGAAAAGTCCTGAAACGGTTGCTCCTACATGTTTTACTCCAAGATTCCAAAGTACGGTGCAGACGACTGTAGAAATGACACCTGTATAAAGCATCGATTGAATGAATGAAGCATTAATATTGGATACCGCAAAGCTTGAAAGATTGAAGGGAAGCAGAACAAGAAGTCCAAATATGCCTGAATAGAGAGTAGCCATCATTGCTGAAGTCTTTGATAGCGCCCACTTGCTACAAACAGAATAAATTCCCCAAATTGCTACGGCAGCAAACATATAGCCGTCTCCCAAATTAAATTGGAGTGAGAGAAATAAGTCTATGTTCCCCTTAGAAAGAACGAGCATCACTCCAAGAAATGAAAAAATAATTGAAAGTATTTGCCGTCTATTCATTTTTTCCTTTAAAAAAATAAAAGAGAATAGGGCGATTGAAATCATATTGAATGTTGAAATTAAGCCTGCATTTGTCGCCGAAGTATGCTCTAATGCAGCAAATTGTAACAGATTAAATAATGTAACCCCGGTAATACCCATTAAAAATAAAGGGAAAAGGGCATCTCGTGGAGGAAGGATCTTTCTCTCTTTCCACCATACAATCGGTAATAGGACGATGACGGCAATGATCCAGCGCAAACTTGTTAAGGTCATCGAAGAGGCGTGTTCAACAAGAGACTTGCTGATAATAAAATTACCCGCCCATAATGAACTAGTTAATAGTAATAATGAGAAGTAAACATACCGCATGTTAGTTAGCTCCATTTCCTATTTCAAAAGACTGCAAAAACTATTGAAGTCATTGTGCACAATGACATATAGTATTGATGTGAATAATTTTAACACTTTCGTTATATATGTAGTGATTTAATTTGTTTTATGATATAAATTTGAAATTTTAAAAAGTATATAAGTTCTTTACCGAATAAAATTCACTTTTCTATGCAGGAATGAGATTATTTTTGGAACAATTGTAAAGGGGGAGAAGACGTGGAATCCATCGTGAGCAAGGTATTAGATAAAATAGATCTTCAAATTTTAGATATTTTACAAAAACAAGCACAAATCAGCAATATAGAGATGGCTAAACGTGTCAATTTGTCCCCGCCTGCAACTCATGCCAGAATCAAGCGCTTAGAGCAGGAAGGATTTATTAATCAACAGGTGGCCATTTTAAATCAGGAGAAATTGGGATTTGATTTATTATGTTTTATTTTTATGAGTACAAACATCCATCAAGAGGAGCAAATAGAAGTAGTAGAAAAAGCGTTAAAAACGATGCCTGAAGTATTAGAATGTCACTGTTTAACAGGGGAGTATGATTATTTATTAAAAGTGATTATTAAAGAGAGGAAGGAGCTTGAACTTTTTATTAGAAAGTTAAATAAACTAGGCATTACTCGAATTCAAACGAGCTTAGCATTAAGAGAAATTAAGTGCTCGACGATTTTGCCAATCTGTGAAGGTTCAATAAGCAATTGACGTGATAAACTTAGGAAACAGGCATAACTTTTTGGCTATGTTAAACAAACGATTTTGGGCTTATTAACAAAGCTTTTAAGGCGGAATAGAAAAGATGACTGGAATATAGGGGAGGAGATGCTCCTTTACGCTATATTCTAGTCATCTTTTTTTATTATTTGTGAATGTCCCAAGTGACTTTCAATGATTCGACTATATAATCTGCAACTTCTTCAACATCAAGGCCGTCCGTTTTAACTTTTGAATGATGGTAGGAGTATATCTCCTGTCTATTATTAAAAAGTTCTTCAATTTCCTCAAGAGTACGTCCTTGTAATACTGGTCTGCTATCAATAATTAAACTGATTCTTTCCTTCCAATATTCCCATGATAAATCTAAGAAGAACACGATGCAGTTATCCAGACAAATCTTTCGGATTTCTTCTTGTAAAAAAGCGCCTCCTCCAACAGAAATAATTTTCAATGGTTGTTGGCTAAAGTGTTCAATTAAACTTTTTTCTTTTTCACGGAAAGCTTTTTCCCCGATTTTTTTAAATATTTCTGTCGTAGGCATATTATATTCTTTCTCAATTTCTTGATCTATATCAATAAAATCTCTATATAGTTTCTTGGCTACTAACTGTCCAATCGTAGTTTTACCTACTCCCATAAAACCAATGAAAACGATACTCTGTGTTCTAGGAGATATTCTGTTATTAATCATGGATAACCCTCTTCTCTAACTATTTATAATCATTAGAAATTATCTTGATATTCTGCTCAAATAAACTTAATTATAGTATAAGTCCATAAGTTTGTAAAAAAGTTTTTGAAATATTCTTTATACTTATTCGAATTCTGAGAATAGCTTCCTAAATGGATTTTTGCTTAAGAATGGAGAAAGGGAAAAGCAAAAAAAGCCCCAATTTTTTGAGGCTTGAAAAGGTGGTATTAGAAGGTGGATGATTATTTGCTAGTATTATGAAGATTGATAAGTACATTAAGAACAAAACAAAGAATACCGAGACTCATGATGCTGGCTCCAATAGCTACGAGGGGTTGAACGGAAGCGTTTCCAGATTCGAGCACCATAAGGCTGATCATCATGATTGGCAATCCGATATTAGCAAGCCAAAAATGAAGCTTACCGAGAAGCTTTTCGGCTAGAGCTGGGAAGAGGTGATAAATAAGGCCTGCAAGTGCAAAGGAAGCCCAGCCTAAAAGATTGATATGTGCATGGGATGGCGCATACTCAAAATGATGTGTAATCGACATAAACATACCTAAACCAACACCGATGATGAAATATACAACGGAAATCTTAAGAAACCGAATCCCCATAATATGACCCCTCCTTTTCTAGTAGGAGTATATGCTCTTGTATGATAAAAAATAATTTCTGAGGTGAAATTTTACCTTACTATATTCAATAGTTATAATGAAATAGAGAAAACTTATGAATGAGGTGCTAGGATGTCAGAAATTAAAAGTATTACTCCAGCGGAATTAGAAGCTAAGCTTGAAGCGGGGGAACAATTAGAAATCGTTGATGTACGTGAAGATGAAGAAGTGCAAATGGGGATGATTGGTGAAGCAAAACATATCCCGATGAACGAAATTCCAGCGAATCTCGATCAATTCGATAAAGAAAAAGAATATATCTTCGTTTGTCGTTCAGGACGCCGCAGCGAAAATGTTTGTCATTACTTACAAGAACAAGGCTTTAAAGTCGTGAATATGACTGGCGGTATGCTTGAATGGACAGGAGAAGTCGTTTTTAAATAATAAGGTATAACATGTCCTGAAATGGGGAACCCTGTTTTAAAAAACAAAGGCAGGGAAGACGCCGATGATTCAAGTGAAGTTGTTTGATACGGAGCATGAAAAGGATTTAGAAGAAGAAATGAACGCTTTTCTCGTCAACATTCGGGACAGTCAAATTGTCGATATTAAATATAATGTGGCTATGAATGCTGAAGAGGAAGATGAACAAATCTACTGCTTTAGTGCAATGATTGTTTATAAGAAAAAATGATGGAGCTGTCTCAGTGCGGAGGCAGCTCTTTATGTTGTCTGCTTGAAAAAACTAAGGTACTATCAACAAAAATGAGACATTCGATTGTGAACCAATAAGCGCCAATCGATACGTTGATTTGTCCCGCTTTATTGTATTTTCTATACAACATCTTATCATAGCTGCATTTTAAGGAGTGGAAAATATGGAAAAGTTTACAGAGCGAGTTATTCGAGTTATTCAACAAATTCCACCTGGAAACGTTATGACCTATGGGCAAATTGCTAAGCTGGCTGGAAGTCCCAGAGGAGCTAGACAAGTTGTGCGAATTTTACATTCAAGCAGTCACAAATATGAGCTCCCTTGGCACCGTGTCATTAATGCGAAAGGGGAAATAGGCATTAAAAATGAGGAGTTAAGCTTTGTTCAAAAAATGAAGCTTGAACAGGAGGGCGTTCAAATTCAAAATGATAAAATAGATCTTGTGAAGTATCGATACCATCCTTGTATTGATTGCGATTCAGTTCTGGATTCGTTTGATATAGACTAGTCCCCTGTCTTTAACGAGCACAAAATGATAGGGTTTTAGGAAATAGCATTGTTAAAAGTAAGTAAGGAGTGAGCGATATCGCATTGGTTGAATCATTGCAACAGGCAATAGACTACATGGAACAACATTTACTAGACAAGCAAATCTGAAAGGAGCGGAATTAATGAAATATCACATTGTTGAAAGAGCTGCTTTTCAAGTAGTGGGCGTGAAGCGAGAATGTTTGTGTACAGCAGAGGGGGGCGGAATTCCAGACATTCCAAATTTCTGGGGTGAAGCTCATGAAAATGGAACGGTTTCTCAATTGTCTCAATTAAACAATGGACAAATTAAAGGCTTATTGGGTATTACGGAAAATTTTAATGAAGAGAAGAATAAGATTGACTACTGGATTGCTGCAGAACACAGTGGTGAAGTGCCAACTGAATTATTGTGTTTTGAATTACCGGCATCCAAATGGGTTGTTTTTGAAGTACGAGGACCCATTCCAACCGCCATGATTAATACGTGGAAACAAATTGGTTCAGAATGGTTCCGCTCTAACGGGTATGAACCTGCTAACATTCCACCATTTGAAGCATATATAGATTCTGATCTCTATCGTGCAAATTCTTATAATGAAATTTGGGTGGCAATCAAATAAAACTTCCGTCAGTAGGGATGTATCTTTGGACATATAAAAGGCTGTTCGTTTGAACAGCCTTTACGAGTTTTTCGTTATTTATGCGTTTTATTCGGCTTTTTCTTGCCGGGATTTCCGTTGCCTTGGTGCTGTTTATTTTTTTCTTGTTTTTGTTGTTGCTCTTGAATTCTTTCTACAAAATTCTCTGAGTTTACCATGATTGCTTCCTCCTCAAATAAGGTTCGTTCTCTGTTAATATCATCATTTGAGAAGAATATATTCACATCAAATAAAAATAGGCAGAGACACCTGCTCCTTACCTATTTTTAGAGAAAGCAGCTGCGTTCATCCCAGCGAGTCTGCCTGTAACAAGTGCGGATGTAATATTGTAGCCGCCTGTGTAGCCATGTATATCTAAAATTTCACCGCAGAAGTAAAGTCCATCCATCAATTTGGAGGCCATTTCTTTCGGATGGATTTCTTTAACAGATACACCACCACCTGTAACGAAAGCTTTTTCGAGCGGTTGTGTCCCATTTACAGTAAAGCGAAAGTCTTTACATAATTCCGCTAAACGGCGGATTTTTTCGTGAGAGAGCATAGCTCCTTGCTCTTGAAGATCGATGCCGCTGCGTTCTAATAAGAAATGTAAGTAACGTTCAGGTACAAGACCTTTTAACGTATTTTTAATTGCTTTCTTCGGCTCAGCTTTAATTTCTTTCATGAGCATTTGAAATACTTCTTCTTTATTTTGGTCGGGAAGAACATCCAACTGCATTGTCACTTCATGCAGATTCCATTTTTTCATCGCTTTGACAACAAATTGACTGCAGCGCAGCACGGCTGGACCGGAGATGCCAAAGTGGGTGAAAATCATATCCATACGGTGCGTGATTAATGGTTTTCCTTTTGGATTAAGCACGCTAAGAGATATATCTCGTAACGAGAGACCTTGCAACGTTTTAGCCTTGATGAACGGCTCATTGCTTAAGACGGGAACCTCTGTAGGGAATAACTCAGTAATGGTATGTCCCGCTTTTTTAGCCCAAGCGTAACCATCGCCCGTAGAACCTGTGTGCGGCACAGATTTACCTCCGACAGCAATGACAAGAGCATTCGCCTCGAATGTTTGTCCATCTTTTAGCTGTATACCTGCTGTATGACCCTCGTCATAAAGGACATCGGCAACAGGGGCGTTTTTATAGATAGTGACGTTAAGTTGATTCAGGCGAGTTAACAGTGCATCGACAACGCTTTGTGCTTTATCGTTTACTGGAAACATGCGTCCATGATCTTCTTCTTTCAGTTGTACACCTAGCTTTTCAAAAAATTGAATAATGTCTTCGTTGTTAAATTCTGAGAAGGCACTGTATAGAAAGCGTCCATTGCCGGGAATATGCTGAATAATTTCATCAATCGATAAACGGTTGGTAACGTTGCAACGCCCGCCACCAGAGATGGCAAGCTTGCGGCCAAGCTTTTCGCCTTTATCGACTAAAAGTACACGAGCTCCTTTTTCACCAGCGGCAATGGCTGCCATTAATCCGGAAGGGCCGCCGCCAATTACAATTACGTCATATTTCAATAGTTATCACCACTTCTTCATTTTCATTCTTCCTATTATAAAGCATTTTTGTAAATGTAGAAAATAACGAGTAAATTAGATTGAGTATTGTGTTAGAAAAAGGTAAACTGAAGAGTAGTTTTTGTTTTGAGACAAACTCTTTATATCGGCAAGTATAGAGAAATGTTTAGCTTTGTTAGAATATCGATGAGTTTCTCAATGTAACTGATACAGGCAGGATGGGATTATATGTCGTCTAAGTTCTTAAAAGGAGCTTTTATATTAACGCTTGGTTCAATTTTATCAAAAGTTTTGGGATTGTTTTATTTAATCCCGTTTGAAGCGATGGTTGGCAACAAAGGGGCTACATTGTACCAATATGGATATGTTCCGTATTCCATTTTTCTTAGTTTTGCGACAGCGGGGATGCCCCTTGCTGTTTCGAAGTTTATTTCTAAATATAATGCGTTAGAAGAATATGCTGTAGGTAGAAAGCTATTTAAATCCAGTTTACTTTTAATGATGATAACTGGTTTTCTTTCATTCTTGATATTATATTCAATGGCTCCGTTCTATGCGGGATTTGTTACGGTTGGGGAGAACCCGTTGCCGGTTGAAGATACAACGGCCGTCATTCGTGCTGTTAGTTTTGCACTTATTATTGTTCCGTTTATGAGCATTATCCGTGGATTTTTGCAAGGACATGAAGAGATGGAACCCTCTGCCGTTTCCATGGTAGTAGAGCAGATTGTTCGGATTGTTTTCCTTTTAGCAGGTGTATATGTTGTGCTAAAGATTATGGACGGCGAATTGGTGACAGCTATTAGTATCGCGACATTTGCAGCAACAGTTGGGGCTGTTGGCGGTCTGGCTGTGCTTTTGTGGCACTGGAAAAAACGAAAGCCGAAATTAGATCAGTTACTGTCACAAGATAAAGGAACGGTTCATATTTCACTTGTACAAATTTATAAGGAGATTTTATTATCATCGATTCCGTTTGTGTTTGTAGGGATTGCTATGCCTTTATTTCAACAAGTGGATTCTTTGACATTTAACCGAGCTATGGTTTCTATTGGTTTAGATAATATCTCTGAAGATGCATTAGGGATTTTGAATGTGTATGCTCAAAAGCTTGTCATTATTCCAATGACGCTTGCAACTGGTTTTTCCATGGCGCTTGTGCCATCGGTAACAAAGGCTTATATCAGTGGGGATCACAATCTGTTTAAGTATCAGCTTGATCAATCGTTTCAGATTTTATTATTTTTGACGATTCCAGCTGTTGTGGGGATGTCTGTGTTAGCGGATCCGATTTATTCAGCTTTTTATAGTCATAACCCACTAGGTACAGAGGTACTTCAAGCGTATGCACCAACAGCCATTCTCTTTGCATTATTTTCAGTAACAGCCGCTATTTTACAAGGAATTAACGAGCAAAAGTTTACCATATTAAGCCTGCTTGTTGGCTTTTTGGTTAAGCTGAGCTTGAACATTCCATTGATTCAATGGTTTGAAACGAAGGGTTCAATTTATGCTACAACTCTTGGTTTCCTAGCAGCTGTTGTGTTAAATTTAGTTTTCATTTCCTATTTTACGGGCTATCGCTATAATCTTCTTATACGTAGAATACTACTGATTAGTGTTTTCGCAGCTGGCATGGCTTTAATTGTTTGGATTGTAGAAAGTGGCTTGCAGTTGTTCCTTGATGTAGAAATCAGATGGCAGGCGATTGTCATAGTTGCGATTTGTGTTGGCTTTGGCGGTCTTTTTTACGCAGCCGTTGCTTTAAAAAGTAAGCTGGCTCACCGATTATTTGGCAGTCGAATCGAGCGTTTACAAAAACGATTAAAATTATAGAAGGTGGAGGAGCTTCCTCCGCTTTTTCTGATTTTTTTACAGGTAAAGTATATAAATTATCAGATGAAAAGTATAAACTGGCAGGTAGATATCAACCTATTAGACGGAGAATATTAGTATGAAATTTCCCCCACACTTAACGGGCAGTAAGCCCCCGCTGATGGAAGTTTCACTTTATGGAATCGAAAAAGGAGATTATATGAGAATTGACAAATTACTAGCGAATATTGGATACGGAAGTAGAAAAGAAGTAAAGGGATTGCTGAAATCTGGAGCAGTGAAAGTAAATGAAGCCATCGTTAAGGATGCAAAGCTGCATGTGAAGCCGGAGGAAGACATTGTAACCGTTCACGGAGAGCAGATAGAGTACAAGGAATTTGTGTACTTAATGATGAATAAGCCGCCCGGTGTATTGTCGGCAACGGAAGACCATTATCAAGAAACGGTTATTGATTTATTGGGGCTTGAGGATTCCATCTATGAGCCGTTTCCAGTTGGACGTTTGGATAAAGATACAGAAGGGCTATTGCTGATTACAAACGATGGTCAGTTGGCCCACCAATTATTATCACCGAAAAAGCATGTACCGAAGACGTATTTTGCAGTAATTGAAGGAGAAGTGACAGAGCGGGATATTGAAGCGTTTCGAGCAGGTGTGACCCTGGATGATGGCTATTTAACGAAGCCAGGTGAGCTCGTTATTTTAAAATCAGGACCCACATCTGACATTGAACTGACGATTACGGAAGGGAAGTTTCATCAAGTGAAGCGGATGTTTGAAGCTGTCGATAAGCGAGTAATTTATTTAAAACGCTTGTCAATGGGAAGCTTGCAGTTAGATGAGGAGCTTGAACTTGGACAGTATCGGGAATTGACGGATGAGGAGCTAGAGGGCTTGAAGAGCGGTCAATAGCAAAAAAATGAGGCGGACAATATGTCGGCCTCATTCCATATAATACACATCGATTTTCGGGTGGATCGATTTTTGTTTAAGATGACATCTTTACCTTCTTGTTAGTTGTTGTCCAGAAGCCACGGCTTGGGCTTTTAACCAGGTCATTGTAAGCTAAGACATTTAAATCGCGCTGTACTGTTCGAGGAGTGATACCAAATTCTTCTACAATCTCTTGAGTAGATACCGTACCGTTGTCATTGATAAACATATAAACGGATTTAATACGGGTTAACATGCGATTTGTTGAAGGTTTCAAACAATCACTCCTTAATTATTTTTCATTGGTTTTTTTGAACAAATGAAAACAACCGATATGTCGGACAGCTTCAGGCTGTCTCTATGTATCTTGCTGGGACCCACCCTACAACTCCTCGGAAACTTCCAGAAACAATAAGATGTCCTTTATTTAATATTACCTCTATATTTGGATAATTTCTACTCGAAAGTTCGAAATTATCGAAATATTGGATATTTAGTCATTTATTTGGTAAAAGTATATGCTGTTTCACCTTTATTTAATACACTTTTTTTAAAAAAAGATAGTGGTAAATAGTACCTTTTCTTCGTGTAATATCCTTAATCACTAAAATATTGCATGATTATATGTTTTTTGCATGCTAAACGATATGACAGGGCAGAACGTTATAGATGCTATGAATGGGAATGAAGTGATAAGGCTGAGACGTTTGTTCAGAAAAAATGAAAATAGTATAATGGTAAGAAGGGAAGGTTGAGGAATAAGGGGGAACAGGGATGTCTGGAAATCGAAATCAGCAAATTGGACCGCCTCGTTTTGCGATTGCTATTCATTCACTTGTTTGGCTTGCACAAAGCGGGCGGATATTGACGAGTGCCAAGATTGCTTCACAAGTGAATTCACATGCTACGTTTTTGCGCCGGGTGCTGGCTCAGCTTGCTGCTGCCGGAATCGTTGATACGAAGGAAGGAAGAGATGGCGGTTATAGTTTGAAGGTTCCAGCCGATGAATTGACATTGGGAGATGTATATGAGGCCGTTAGACCGGAATGTTTGATTTGTTCTGATACACCTGAATGTGGGGAAATTGGCAAGCAGTTGGATCATGCTTTAGAAGAATTATTAAATGAAGCGGAATTCGAAATGATTAATAAATTAAAGAAATATACATTAGAGCAGTTTATGGAAAATATTGATTTTAGTCATAGTGAGCAAGAATGTTTTAATTAAAACCAATCAATTGCTTTTCAAGATTGGAATCGATATAATGCGCTTAGAATGATTGCAGTTAGTGTAAGCTAATTGCATTTTCTTTTGAATAAAATGTGCTTTTTAAAGTATCAGATTAAATGAAGGGGGCTCCTCATGAAAGTAGAAGTATGGTCGGATTATCAATGTCCATTTTGTTATATTGGAAAACGTCGATTTGAAAAGGCGTTAACGCAGTTTCCTCATCGAGATCAAGTAGAAGTTGTTTTCAAAAGTTTCGAATTAGATCCACAAGCTGAGCGTGACGCGAAAATGAGTCAAGATGAGATGTTAATGAAAAAATATAATATGACTGCTCAGCAAGTAAAGGCCTCCAATGACAATTTAACCGCACAAGCGAAAGCAGAAGGATTAGAGTATCATTTAGAGCGAACGATTTTGACGAACACGTTTGATGCACATCGTTTCATGCATTTTGCTGCGACAAAAGGTAAGGAAAAAGAAGTGAATGAGCGTTTGTTCTTAGCTTATTTTACAGAAGGCAAGCATATAGGTGATCATCAAACATTGGCAGCACTTGCGGCGGAAGTTGGGTTAGATCAAGCGGAAGTAGCAGAGATGTTAGCCGGCAATCAATTTACAGCTGAAGTGAGAACGGATGAGCAAGAAGGAAGTTTATTAGGGGTGCGAGGTGTACCATTCTTTGTGATTAATCGGAAATATGGTATTTCTGGAGCACAGCCAACAGAGGTCTTTTTGGATACATTGCAAAAAGTGTGGACCGAGGAACAGCCGCTTCAAATGGTGAACGAATCAACTGATGCAAATGCTTGCTCGGATGGTTCATGTAATATTGAATAGCATAACGAAAAAACGAATTCCTCTAGTGGAAATTCGTTTTTTTTTCGTCTATTAGTTATAATGGAAGAAAAAGGATGTGAAGGTAATGGCTCTTAAGTTATTATTTATCTTCATAGTTGGCCTATTTTTATTCGGAACAGGGACGTATGTGTGGAAAAAGCAACAAGTCTCGTTTATTGCAGGATATGGCGAGTTTTATCATCCTCGAAATGAACAGTTATTAGCGAAGAGAATTGGAACCGTAATTAGGGCACTTGGAGTGGCAACATGGATTTTACTCCCGTTAGCGCTTTATATACCTGAATTTAAAGTCTCTGTATATGGAGTTGTAGCTTTTTTACATGTCCTAATGATTCTTTTGCTAATTGCAACCGATCATATATCATCCTATTGATTACTCAATTGAACTGGTCGTGAGTAGATAGCGAGGTTACTTACGACCAGTTTCTTTAATAAAAGGGATTTTTGATAGTATTCATAGTGGCATGAAATCGATTAGATTATGATATAATGACTAAAAGAATTTTTTAGAAGAAAGAGGGACATAGATTGGGAAAAGCTAAAGAATTATTTTCGTGGGTTAAAGCAATTGCCATTGCTATTATTTTGGCTTTTGTTATCCGTACATATATTTTTGCGCCAATTGTTGTAGATGGTGAATCGATGATGCCAACTTTATTAGATCGTGAACGAATTATTTTGAATAAGTTTGGTACCGATATTGAAAATATCGATCGGTTCGATGTCGTCGTGTTCCATGCAACGGAAGAGCGTGATTATATTAAGCGTGTAATCGGTCTGCCGGGAGATCACATCGAATATAAAGAAGATACATTGTATATTAACGGTAAAGCTTATAAAGAACCATATTTAGACGAATATAAGGCAGAATTGGGCGGCGAGCTATTAACAGAAAATTTTACTCTTGAAGAGATTACTGGTGGTACAACGGTGCCTGAAGGTAAACTATTTTTAATGGGAGACAATCGCCGTAATAGCTTAGATAGCCGTGAAATTGGTACAGTCTCAGTTGACGAAATTGTTGGTAAAGCAAATTTTGTGTACTGGCCAGTGGATGAAATTAAATTTGTGAAATAATGTTAGAGACACTTCATTTGATTGAGGTGTCTTTTTTTGGTTCAAACTGAGTACCATATAGCCTTTTAAATATGTTTCTTTTGTCCTGCTGCATATAAAATCTAATTATTACCTATTTTTCATAATGGGTTTTAAGGTAGAATGGTATTGAAGCACGTCTTGTAACGGAATGAGGGCAAATGATGGATGTAGTACAGCAATTAATCTCTCAACATGGGTATTTTGCAATTTATGGATTACTGGCACTTGGTATTATTGGACTACCGATACCGGATGAAGTGATGATGACATTTGTCGGTTACTTATCCTCTATTTCAGTATTGAATTGCCAAGGAGCACTTCTCGTTAGTTTTCTTGGCTCTATGACAGGGATGCTCGTTAGCTATTATATTGGACGGAAAATTGGCAGGCCGTTTTTAGATAAGTATGGAAAATGGCTTCGACTAACGCCGGCACGATTAAAGCGGACGGAACGTTGGTTTCTTCGCTATGGTCCGTGGACATTATTGATTGCTTATTTTATTCCGGGGATACGCCATCTTGCAAGCTATTTTTCTGGGATGAGTGGCATGAATCAACGTAAATACCTCCTTTTTGCTTGTGTTGGTGCGTTTAGTTGGTGTTCTTTTTTTATAGGTTTTGGTTATTTTATAGGTGTGTTAGCTTAACAATACTGCTCTTGTTTAAAAGAGAGCGGTATTGTTTTTGTTTTAATAATTCTTAAAAAAGGGAATAGTGAGTCGAGACAGAAGCGTTATGCTAAAATAAAAGCGAAATCAAAGTGAGGAGTGTCGACTTTTGGATAAGATTAATTGGCAAAACGAAATCGAAATACGTAAGCAAGATTTATTAACAGATACTCAACAATTATTACAAATCAAAAGTGTATTAGATGAGAATGCTGCAACTGAAACGGCTCCATTAGGTATAGGGGTCAAAGCAGCTCTTGATTATATGCTTGATTTAGGAGCAAAAGATGGTTTTACAGTCAAAGAAGTGGACCATGTGGCGGGCCATATTGAAATGGGACAGGGTGAAGAACTGTTAGGGATTTTATGCCACGTTGATGTTGTACCAGAGGGAGATGGCTGGAGCTCTGATCCATATGGAGCGGAAATTAGAGAGGGTAAAATATATGCTCGCGGTGCCATTGATGATAAAGGACCGACGATGGCTGCTTATTATGCGATGAAAGTAATTAAAGAGCTAGATTTACCATTAAATAAACGGGTTCGGATGATTATTGGAACGGATGAAGAATCTGATTGGCGCTGTGTGGACCGTTATTTTGAAGTAGAAGAAATGCCGACACTTGGCTTTGCACCGGATGCGGATTTTCCCATCATCTATGCCGAAAAAGGCATATGGGATTTTGCAATCGTACAGCCTCCAGCGATACATGTAGAAAAAGCAGCGGTCAACGTGATTGAATTTTCATCGGGCAGACGTATGAATATGGTTCCGGATTATGCGATTGCAACAGTTGAGACGGTGCAAACGACCAGACTGAAACAGGATTACGAATTATTTTTACATAAGCATTCATTAACAGGAAAGAGTGAGATTAAGCAAAACCAGATTACATTTGAACTTGAAGGTGTGTCTGCTCATGGAATGGAGCCTAAAAATGGTGTGAATGCAGGGCTGTTTCTAGCTTCCTTTTTAGCGGATTTACAAGTGGATGAACACGCGAAAACTTATTTTACATTTGTTCGTGACTATCTGTTTGAAGATTCGCGTGGCAATAAACTAGGTATAGCATACCATGATGAAATCACTGGTGATTTAACGATTAATGCTGGTAAATTTATTTATTCAAAAGGTAAAGACAGCAGTATTGGTTTTACGATGCGTTATCCTGTTACATTTGATTGGGAAAAAGGAAAAGAGACATTAACAGCGAAACTATTGAAGTTTCAATGGCGTGTTGAATCTTTTTCAAACTCTATGCCGCATCATGTAGACCAAGATAGTTTCTTAGTTCAAACATTACAAAAAGTATATGAGGAAGAGACAGGAGAAAAAGCGGAGCTGCTATCCATCGGCGGCGGCACATATGCTCGTTCGCTGAAGGCAGGGGTAGCATTTGGGCCGTTGTTCCCAGGGAGCGAAGATATCGCGCATCAAAAAGATGAGTATATTGAAATTGAAGATATGTTAAAGGCAGCGGCCATCTATGCGCACGCAATTTATGAATTAGCAAGATAAGGAGAATAGACAAAGATGGGGAATTTAATTTTTAATGGCGAGTTAATAACTCGTTCTGCTGTACAAATTGATGTGGAGGACCGCGGTTATCAATTTGGAGATGGCGTGTATGAAGTAATTCGTGTTTATAATGGTCGGTTATTCGCAAGTGAGATGCATTTAAAGCGCTTGTTTGAGAGTGCTAAGTTTATTCGTATAAAAGTGCCGTTTACACTAGATGAGTTAAAGGCAAAATTAGAGGCATTGATTGTGAAAGACGGGCTGACATTTGGGATTGTGTATATGCAATTAACGAGAGGGGCGTCACCGCGAAATCATGCTTTTCCAACTGAAGAGGTGGAGCCTGTTTTTGTCGCTTATACGAAGGAAATACCATACGCTGGAGAAGTGAAGCCTGGTGTGAAAGCTTTACTAACAGATGACGTGCGTTGGTTACGCTGCAATATTAAAAGCTTGAATTTACTCGGTAATATTTTGGCTAAGCAAGAAGCTGTGGAAGCAGGGTGTGCGGAGGCAGTACTGCATCGCGATGGAATAGTAACAGAAGGAAGTTCATCCAATGTTTCTATTATTGTTGATGGTACGCTGAAAACACATCCAGCGAACAATTTGATTTTGAATGGAATTACTCGTCAAGTGATGCTGCAGCTTTGTCAGGCAAATGGAATCCCAGTTGTAGAAGAGGCATTTTCTATAGCCGATATGCTGGCAGCAGATGAAGTTCTGTACACAAGTACAGGTGTGGAAGTGACTCCGATTGTCAGCATTGACGGGAAGATTATCAACGATGGACAAACAGGTCCAATTACGAGACAATTGCAAGTCTATTTCCGGGAAGAAATTGAAAGACAATGTGGTATACTTAAAGCGTGATGGAATGAAACTCTTGTCCAAATGTGGCAGGAGTTTTTTTATGTTCTGGGTGTGAAGGGGAAAAGCACATATGTAGTACAAAAGTTTAATCAATATCGCCTTTTTTATTTTTAATCGATGTGGTCGATTTCTAAATAAATATTTCTTTAGTTAGCAACCCTATAAATAGGATACATAAAGTAAAAGCTAGTATGGAACTTTGTATAAGAACATTATATCAGTTCTAATTTCGTTACATGAAACATCTATAAAAGATTTGATGGTATGTTAAAATATAAAAGATTTTAGAAGGGATGCGTTTAGCATGGCGAATACTCACTTTTTCTTTGCTTTAACGTTGCCGGATGAACTAAAAAAAGAGCTATATGGTCGAATTGAACAACTTAAAACGGCATTTCCATTTAAGAAATGGCTTCATCCTGCCGATTATCATATTACGATGGCTTTTTTGGGACATGCTTCAGAATCGATGCGAAACGAAGCAGCAGCCCATGTGAAACGAACGTTAGAAAAGGAAGCAGCTTTTCCGTTAATTCTGGATGAGATAGGAACGTTTGGGAGAGACGATTATCCGCGTATTTTATGGGCAGGCGTAGAGTTTGAACAAAGGTTGTTTGATGTTCAAAAAAAGGTGTATCAAGCCTGTCTAGAAACGGGTTTTTCTCTTGATCCTAAACCGTTTAAGCCGCATATTACATTGGCGCGAAAATATAATGGGGAGGAAGCTTTTTCACTCCAGCAAGCTTCGTCTTTAACAGGATTAGAGTCAAAGAGCTTTTTAGCTTCAGCGATTACACTGTATCAAACACATATCGGAGCATCGCCATCGTATGAACCGATTTGTTCCATACAATTACAATAAGACTGGTGGTAATGTAGATGGCACAGCTCATAAAATTGCAAGATTATGTATCGCGCTATGAGCAGGATATTTATCGATATCCGTCACAGTTTATCAGATTAAAAAAACAACAATGGGATAAGTTAAAAGCCGCGTATCAAGACGGGGAATTAGAGCAATTATTCAGCCCGTCCTATGAAGCGGACTTGATTGAAAATGCATACGAAGAGGAGAAAAAAGGCATTTTCAAAAAGGTAAAAGGAATGTTCCGCCGAAATAAGGAGGAAGAAGTCAAAGTAGAAACTGAGGTTCCAAAAAGAGAAGATAATATTTTCTCCTTACATATTCCTGCTGATATAGGGAGTTTAGCGGACTTAAAGCAAACCTTTTTGAATCAATTGCTTCGCTTTCAGATGAAGTGGGGCAGCTCAACGATTCATGAAAAATCATTTGTCGATTCTTCCTTCTTTTTAGATGAGAAACTGCGCTTCTTTTTACAAAGATTCCCTGATACATTTCTTGTCATGTACAAGCCGGTATTTCGATTGAAGAATGCTCCTGTCGAGGTGGACATCATTGTCATTTCGCCGACCGATGCTTGGTGTATTACGTTTTTAGAAGCGGAAGAAGATGCTGCGTTTGCCGGCTCTAGTGGAAAGTTCTGGTTACGCAGACACCATAAGTATCCAAATAAAAAAGTGCTAAATCCAATGATTTCAGCTAATCGAATGGAGAACATTGTATCGCAGCTTTTTCAGCTATATGAAGTGACACTACCGATTAAGAAGGTCGTTCTCTCACGTAATGGCTACATTGATTATCCGCTTGCCCCGTATGGTACAGAGATTATTGATAAGCGAAGTTTTCCAGATTGGTTTGAAAAAATTCGTAAAGGATCTGCTCCTTTGAAGCATCAGCAACTAAAAGGTGCACAGGCGTTATTGGAGTATTGTCAAACAACATCAGCGAAAAGAATGGAATGGCAAGTAGAGGATAGCGAGCAGATTGAGGATAATCAAACTTCGTAAGTTATGATGGTAATTTAATGAATCAGCATGTTTTCTAAGGGGAATCTGTGTATACTACTTGACGAGGAAACAAGGTTTCAACTAAAATTTATTTTATGGCTATTGTAAAATTGCTCAATAGCTATTTTTTATTGGTGATTAATGCATACATTATGTATGTTTATATACGTAGAAATAATGAATACAGATGTTTAGCTCTAGCGCCCAGTCTTGTGTGGCTGAACGGCACTTATGCTTGTCTATTAAGCGAGGAAATTGAAGGTGAACCAGTTGGAACATTTATTAGGTCAGGAGTGGGAAATCTCTCCTGCTGGAGGAGCTACAGGAGAAGCGTTCATTGCTGTTAAAGATGATCAAAAACTTTTCCTGAAACGTAATTCATCGCCATTTCTTGCTGTGTTATCAGCTGAGGGGATTGTTCCCAAGTTAATGTGGACAAGACGCCTTGAGAATGGAGATGTAATTACGGCTCAGCAGTGGCTTCCAGGCAGAGAATTGTCTCAACGGGAAATGAATGATAATCGTGTAGCGGAGATGCTGCAAAAGATTCATCAGTCAGCTCCGTTACTAAGCATGCTAAAGCGGCTTGGAAAATCTCCTTTAAGACCTGAGAGTATACTTACACAAATTACTACAGAACTAACTACAGAATTAGCGCAAATGTCAATTATTGAGGAAGGCATTCTTTTTCTGAGAAACCATCTTTTATTGATTGAATGTGATGAATGGGTTGTTTGTCATTGTGATGTCAATCATAACAATTGGTTAATTACAGAAAATGATGAATTATTCTTAATTGATTGGGATGAAGCTGTTATTGCTGATCCAGCGATTGATTTAGGTATGCTTTTGTATTCTTATGTGCCGCGTTCACAATGGGGGCAGTGGCTAGAGCGTTATGGAAAAACGTTAGATGCATGTTTGGAAATGAGAATGAAATGGCATACCACTTCACAAGCGCTATTGTCGATTAAATGGCATGATACGAAAAGTCGAATAGAAGAAAGAGATCAGCTGATTAAAAAACTCGCTAATATTTTAGCGAGTTAAACTAACTGAATTGATGAATGTCATCAACCCACTGAGTTAAACTGTCTTGATGTGAGGTAATATGTTCTTCTAAATTGTTTGTATTTATTCCATTTTGACTGTAGGTATAAATATCAGTCAATATGGTTTTGACATGACTATCGATGTGTTGATTGCCGAGCAAAGCTGCGGCAAGTCTCTTGACTTGTTCACATTCAGAAACGGACCCGCAGCAATCAGTTTTGTGGTTACTGAGAATATCTGTTAGTAATGAAAGTTGATGTTCGTGAGATAATGGCATATATTCACCTTCGTTTCTTAGGGTAGGAGCTTAGTTTAAATAAATTCAAAATGAATCATGTGTTTTATAGGGCCTTTCTCTCTTATAGTACGTGTTCTCGAACGTTTTATACGAGCAAAAAAGATAGAAGCTGCCCGCTTGTACGGATAATTGTTGAGTTATATTAGGTTATGAATGAAATTTATGAATTATAGGGGTGTCATCATGCGTGTAAGACATAAACCATGGGCTGAAGAGCGTTTAAAAGATTTTCCGCAATATGTGATTCAGCAGCCGGAAAGCCATAAAGGAAAATGGCAAGAAGTATTTGGAAATAACAATCCGATTTATATCGAAGTAGGAACAGGAAAAGGTCGTTTTATGACAGAAATGGCAAAAGCTCATCCTAATGTCAATTTCATTGGAATTGAGGTCTTTACAAGTGTCATTGTTACAGCATTAGATTTATTAATTGAAAATGAATTACCGAACTTAAAGTTGATGAATATAGATGCTGTAAATTTACGGGATTACTTTGACAAAGGAGAAGTCAATCGTGTTTACTTAAACTTTTCCGATCCATGGCCGAAAAAACGCCATGCCAAGCGCCGTTTAACATATAAAACCTTCCTTAGCATTTATGAGGATATTTTGCCAAATCAAGGTGAGATTCATTTCAAAACGGATAATCAAGGATTGTTTGAGTCTTCGTTAATGAGTATATCAGAATATGGTATGCTGCTTACATTTATTAGCCTAGATTTGCATAACAGTGATTTTGAAGGAAATATTATGACGGAATATGAAGAGAAATTCTCAAGCAAAGGCGATCGAATTTATCGATTAGAAGCAAGATTTCAATAATCCATTAAAAGGCATCTAGTAAGATGTCTTTTTTTGTGGAAAATTGTTATTTTTTTGAAATATTAATGTTAAACTGTTGATAAGGAGGGGTATAATGGAAACTTTACAAATTGGCGAAATTACTTTGACTTGGTTAAATGGCGGGGTTACGAATTTAGATGGCGGTGCGATGTTTGGCGTGGTACCTAAACCATTATGGATTAGAAAATATCCATCAAATGAAAACAATCAAATTGAACTGAGAACAGATCCAATTCTTGTGCAAGCAAATGGCTTAAAGATGCTGATTGATGCTGGAATTGGCAGTGAAAAATTCACGGATAAACAAAAGCGTAATTATGGTATAACAGAAGAATCTAAGGTCGTTGAAGATTTGGCCAAGCTGGGCATTGCCCCAAGTGAAATCGATTACATTTTAATGACACATTTACATTTTGATCATGTATGCGGCTTAACGAAGCTTGTGAATGATCAGCCAGTATCTGTATTTGAGAAGGCTCAAATTATTACCTCACAAATTGAATGGGATGAAATGAGAAACCCGAATATTCGCTCTAAAAGTACATATTGGCGTGAAAATTGGGAAGCGATTGCTACTCAAGTTCGCCCGTTTAATACAGAACAGGAGATTACAGAAGGGGTAAAAATGATTCATACGGGCGGCCATAGCGATGGGCATTCGATTATTGTCATTGAAAATGGAGGAGAACAGCTTATTCATATGGCTGATATTATGCCTACACATGCCCATTCTAATGTGCTTTGGGTTATGGCATATGACGATTATCCAATGACATCGATTGCAGCTAAAGAAAAATGGATGCAATATGGTTTAGCGAATAACGTATGGTATAGCTTCTATCATGATGCGTATTATCGTGCGCTAAAGTGGGATCAAACGGGAAAAGAGATTGTTGCTGAAGTAAAACGGATACGAGAGTAAATGAAGTGAAACTTCCATAAGTGTGAAGAAAGAACAAGCTGTGCATATAGTGCATGGCTTGTTTAGGTTTGTGCGTTAATCTCGAATTGCGCACGAAAAGTAGTGTAGTACATAAATATTGAAAAGACTGATTTAATATCAGTCTTTCAAACAAAATTAATCGGCAGCTCGTACATTCAATTCCAATAATGTTCCGGTTTTAGCATCCGCAATAAATTCGAATTGCTCACGTTTGTCATCGATGCTCCGTGTAATTCCACCGTTATATACTTCGTATTCCACTTCGTTTTTTACATATGTTTCAGGCTTCATTACAATCCATGAACCGTAAATTTGACCGCTTTTCTTCAATTTTTCTTTAACATCCGCTAGTACTTTTTCTGGAGAAGCATGTCCAGATGGACCAAGTAATTCTTTTGTGATGATTCCAGCAGCGAATCCAGCTGCAGCACCTAATAAAAAGCTTTTCCAATTCATTGTGTCTCCTCCAATGTCCTTTTTATTTCTTACTTTCTAGTATACAGAAGAATGGAAAGGTTGCCTAATAATTTGAAGTTTTCTCCAAGTGAGTCTGATGGTAACTTCCTAAAAATTTCTGTAGAATATAGAGTAGGAAAGAAAATCGTAAGTTAAGGGGAAATCAAAATGAATGATGAAACTTTATCTCTATTTAAAACGTTAACAGAATTGCCTGGTACTTCAGGGAATGAGCATGCTGTTCGTGCTTTTATGCGTAGTGAGCTTAAAAAATATGCAGATGAAATTGTTCAAGATCGTCTTGGAAGTATTTTCGGCTTGAAAAAAGGAAATGCAGATGGTCCAACTGTTCTTGTAGCAGGCCATATGGACGAAGTTGGCTTTATGGTTACGTCTATTACGGATAATGGTATGATTCGTTTTCAGACATTAGGCGGTTGGTGGAGCCAAGTGCTGATGGCGCAACGCGTTCAAATTATTACGGATAACGGACCGGTAATTGGAGTCATTGGTTCGGTTCCCCCACATTTGTTAGATGAGAAGCTTCGTGCTAAACCAATGGATATTAAAAATATGTTAATTGATATTGGTGCGGATGATAAAGAAGATGCTAAACAAATTGGCATTAAACCCGGACAACAAATTGTCCCAATCTGTCCATTTACTCCGCTTGCTAATAAGAAGAAAATTCTTGCTAAAGCGTGGGATAATCGCTATGGCTGCGGATTAGCTATTGAATTGTTAAAAGATTTACAAGGGGAAACATTACCGAACACTCTTTATTCAGGGGCTACGGTTCAAGAGGAAGTTGGCTTACGAGGAGCGCAAACAGCAGCCTCACTTATTAAGCCTGACATATTCTTTGCATTAGATGCTAGTCCAGCCAATGATGCTTCAGGAAATAAAAAGGAATTTGGTCAACTGGGCAAAGGTGCATTATTGCGCATTTTTGACCGAACGATGGTTACACATCGAGGAATGAGAGAATTTATTTTGGATACAGCGGAAACGCATAATATTCCATATCAATACTATGTATCTCAAGGTGGAACAGATGCTGGTAAAGTACATATTGCCAATGAAGGTATTCCAAGTTCGGTAATCGGCATCTGTGCGCGCTATATCCATACGCATGCTTCAATTATGCATGTAGATGACTATGCAGCCGCACGCGAATTAATTGGAAAATTAGTGCGTGCATGTGATAAAACAACATTTGAAACAATTAAGAATAACGGATAAGAAAAGATGGTGTGTCAACATGAGAGTAGCTGTAGGTAGTAAGAATCCAGCGAAAGTCGAAGCTGTGATGAAGGTGTTTTCGGAAGCAGAGGTGCTTTCTTTATCAGTAGAAAGCGGTGTGTCTGCTCAACCATTTTCAGATGAAGAAACCATTGAAGGTGCCGTCAATCGCGCGAAAAATTGTTTGCAGCATAGCGATGCAGAGATTGGCATTGGTCTTGAAGGGGGAGTCGTGCAAACGAAGCAGGGCTTATTCCTTTGTAATTGGGGAGCAATGACAACTAGAGACGGTGGAGTTTGGGTTGCAGGTGGAGCGCGTATCGTTTTACCTGATGTTGTAGCGAAACGGTTAGAACAGGGGGAAGAGCTTGGTCCTGTGATGGATGATTTTACTCAAAAAGCGAATATTCGTAAAAAAGAAGGGGCCATTGGTGTGTTTACAAATGAGCGGATGACGCGAGTGAAAATGTTCGAACATATCATGAGCATGCTGCTTGGACAATATGAATATCATCAGAGACTGTATATCAATGGTTGAAGCGTGCATAGTTTGATATAATCATACTTATGACATTATGAAAGTGGAGGATGACAACATGCAACAATTACAATCAGAAGAACAATATGAGACATTAAAAAATGAAGGGAAACATATTTTTCTTTTCTCAGCAGATTGGTGCGGAGACTGCCGCGTAATCGAGCCAATCCTACCTGAAATTGAAGCGAAGTTTCCTGAGTTTACGTTCATTCATGTAGATCGCGATCAATTCATTGATGTGTGCGCTGCAAACGATGTGTTTGGTATTCCAAGTTTTATCGCTTATGAAAATGGAAAAGAATTAGGACGCTTTGTAAGCAAGGACCGTAAAACACAACAAGAAATTGAGGATTTCATTCAAGGTTTATAATGTGAAACTTCCATCAATGGAGGGGCCCTTTCTTAACTAGGGGGTCCCTTCTCATTTTTTCTGCAAAGGAGGACTTAAACATGAAAATGACCAGCAAGAAATTAACGAACTTATTAAAGGAACGATTAGCAGATGAAAGTCGCACGTTTCAATTTAATAGTCAACAGGATACATTACGAATTGAGAATGTGAAAACGGGTAAAGGAATCACCATTGAATTACCGAGAGTCATTGCGAATTACGAGTTGGTACAAGAGAAGGCTGTTGAAGAAGTCGCTTATTATGTAGAGGAAGCGTTGCAAGTTATGGGGGAAGAACATCGAATGGCTGGACAGGAAAAATCGATATTTCCTGTTATTCGTTCGACATCTTTCCCGACCGAAGCAGAAGAAGGAAATTCTTTTCTATTCGATGAGCACACAGCGGAGACACGCGTGTTCTATGCACTTGATTTAGGCAATACGTATCGTCTAATCGATGAACGCATGTTAGAGCGTGAACAGTGGCAAGCCGAGCGAATTCGTGAAGTCGCCCGTTTTAACGTACGTTCACTTTCAACCGAGGTTAAAACTGATACGGTTGCGGGTAATACGTTTTATTTCTTAAATACAAATGATGGGTACGACGCAAGCCGCATTGTGAATGACGCTTGGCTTCGTGAGATGAAGGAAAACATTCAAGGAACGATGGCACTGGCTATTCCTCATCAAGATGTCATTATTATTGCGGATGTGCAAAATGAAACAGGTTACGATGTTTTGGCCCAAATGGCGATGAGCTTCTTTGCAAGCGGACATGTACCAATTACGGCTCTTTCATTTTTATATGAAGAAGGCGAATTAGAGCCAATCTTCATCTTAGGAAAAAATAAAAAACGTGAATAATACTGAAGAAACAAGACTGCTTATTGACGAAAGCAGTCTTGTTTCTTTATTCAATGAAAGTTTCACTTTATGCAGCTTTGTTTAAAAGAGGTTCAAAGTGTTTGGCTAACGTATACTTTTGAATGCCTCTTGTTCTCTTGATGGACTGTTCCGCATAGATTCTAGCTTGTTTTAAATTTCCTTCTTTGTGAAGAATGTCTGCTTCTACAGCATTTTGCATCCATGTCTTTTTTACGCTTTGAATGAGCAGGCGGCTTTTTTCTAGGTCATTTTCCTCTAAAGCAATTTGTATCTCATAATATAGTTTGAGCTCGGGTGGTTTTACATCGTTTAAAGCCGTTTTAGCCGTTTTTATATCTTTTCTGTACAGTGCATATAGCACTTTGAATTGTGCTAATTTTGTGGGATGGGTATATTTTAGGATAATCTTGTTGTATGCTTCTTTTGCTTCCGTATCTAGGTGGTTCGCCAATGCATAGGTCAATTGATAGATAGGCTGTTTTTTATTACGAATGATAAATTTTTCAATTCGATCGATATTATTAGCAAAAAGGGATGGATAGAGCTTGATTATTCCAATTAAAAATACGAACGGAATAAAGACGATGACGAAGTAATGAAGCTGAATTTGAAAAAAGCCGAATGATAAGCCTGCTACAATAGCAATAGTGAAAATTACGTAATTTTCCCTTATGGTAAAAACCTCCTTAGTTGTATAAAAATACTTATTTATATCGTATTATAGATTAGGACTACTATAATAGAAATAGTTTCATGGAGATTCTTATGAAAAAATATATACAATTTCCTAATCTACACAATTTTACTCGATATTTTATAAATTACTGGTAGAATTAACTTCATAATAAGCTAGAAAGAGTGATAAATTTTGAAATGGTTCAAAAAAATGAAAAATTGGTTTTTAGTAGAAGAGACTGTTGAGATAGAAGAAATTGTCATAGATGAAGAGCCAGATTTTGATGAAGTGAAGAACCGAGAGGCGGTTAAGCTTCCAAGAGAACATATACAAGAGAAACAAACTTTACAGCGTAAAAGTACATCGATGAATGACCCGGATACGAAAGTTTTGTATCAATATCCAAAAGGACAATTTAAATTTCCGCTGATTCCTGATGAAGAGCCATTACCGAAAAGAAAGATACGTAATAATCGCGTGAAGGATGAGACGCGAATGTCAGAGAAAGTCCCTGTTCAAGAAAAACCTAGCCAAAAGTTTTCTGATAAAGCAACAAGGCCAGTTCATCATGAATCAGAATCAAAAGTAGTTACACCGAAGAAACCATTTCGCCCGACAGAAATCCCCTCTCCAATTTATGGGTTCCATCGACCGCAGAAGCAAGCAAGGCAGAAAGAGGAAGTTGTAGAATTCGAATTGGAAACGACACCTGATTCTGCTTATCAATTAGAGAGGGAGTCGGAAATTCCAGTATTGTATCGAAAGAGCAACACAGCAGAATCGATAAAACCGCCAGTGATAGAAAAAGAGACGCGGGAGATTGTACAACCCGCTGTTGTCGTAGAGGAGAGAGTAGAGTCAGCATCTTCTAATCAACTAAAGAAGGAGTCGGAAATTCCCGTTGTTTATCGAAAGCGTAATGTAGAAGAATCGATAGAACCACCAGTGATGGAAAAAGAGGCGCTTGAGGTGATACAACCCGCTGTTGTTACAGAGGAGAGAGCGGAGCCCACATCTTCTAATCACCTAGAGAAGGAGTCGGAAATTCCCGCTGTTTATCGAAAGAGCAATGCAGAAGAATCGATAGAACCGCGAGTGATGGAAGAAGAGGAGAGGGAGGAAGTACAACCCGTTGTTGTTGCAGAGGAGAGAGTAGAGCCCGCATCTTCTAATCACCTAGAGAGGGAGTCGGAAATTCCCGCTGTTTATCGAAAGAGTAACGTACAAGAATCGATAGAACCGCCGGTGATGGAGGAAGAGGCGCCCGTGCCTGTACAACCCGCTGTTGTTGCAGAGGAGAAAGTTGAGCCGGCAGCTGCAGATACGAGAGTAGGGGAAACAAAGAAGGAACAACCGCGAAAAAAACATATTCCATTTAATGTTGTTATGCTAAAGCAAGATCAAAAGCGCATGAACTTTCCAAGTTATCAGGGAACAGGTAAAAAGGTTGTGCCAGTTACAAGAAGTGTTGCCCCGAAAACAGCTTCCCCAACGCCAGATATTGAAGAAAAGCCAAAGATGGAAGCAACAGAGGCGGCGAGTGCAGAAGAAGAGGCACCGATTATCCAACTAGTGCCGGACACCGTTGTTGAAGCAGCACCTATTGTGGAAAACATTGTTGAAACAGAACATGTTGAACAAGCAGATACTTCTATCGGAACAGATTCACCTGAAGAAATGGAAGAAAATCCGTACTATATGTTTCCTGATATCGAATTGCTCACACCTTCAACAATGACGGAGAATGATGACGAATGGTTAGAAGAGCAAATGATTTTATTAAACGAAACATTGAAAAACTTCAATGTTCGTGCCAAAGTTGTCAATGTGACGCAAGGTCCAGCGGTTACGCAGTTTGAGGTGTATCCAGAGCCTGGTGTGAAGGTGAGTAAAGTAACGAACTTAATGGATGATATTAAATTAAGTTTGGCTGCGCAAGATATGCGAATGGAGGCACCTATTCCAGGTAAGCATACAATCGGGATTGAAATTCCAAATCGAAAAAGTAAGCCGGTTTTTTTACGCGAAGTATTAGAAAGTGATGTGTTCCAAAATCACCCGTCTCCATTGGCCGTTGTGATGGGGCTTGATATTGCTGGTCAACCGATTGTAACCGATTTGCGTAAAATGCCGCACGGTTTAATTGCAGGGCAAACGGGATCAGGAAAAAGTGTATGCATCAATACGATGCTCGTTAGTCTTTTATATAAAGCGACACCTCAGGAGTTAAAATTAATGTTAATTGACCCTAAGATGGTTGAGCTTGCTCCTTATAATCGAATTCCTCATTTAGTTAGTCCTGTTATTACGGATGTTAAAGCGGCAACAGCGGCTTTAAAATGGGCGGTTGAGGAGATGGAGCGCCGCTATGAATTATTTGTACATGCAGGTGTTCGAGATATTACGAAGTTTAATGAACAAGCTGAACTTGCCCGCCAATATTCGAACAAGCTGCCATATATCGTCATTATTATCGATGAATTAGCTGACCTCATGATGATGTCTCCGGCAGATGTGGAGGAAGCAATTTGTCGAATTGCTCAAAAAGCGCGTGCTTGCGGCATTCATTTAATTGTCGCTACACAGCGCCCATCAGTGGATGTCATTACTGGATTAATTAAGGCCAATATTCCAACTAGGGTTGCCTTTTCTGTATCTTCACAAGTAGACTCGCGCACGATTATTGATAGTGGCGGTGCAGAAAAGCTGCTTGGTCGCGGCGATATGTTATTTGCTGAAAATGGATCATCGAAAACAGTGCGCTTGCAAGGTACATTCGTCAGTGATGATGAAATTGATCAAGTTGTGAACCATGTTAAAAATGAACAACAACCGAACTATTTATTTGAGCAGGAAGATTTATTAAGTCGGGCTCAAGTGACAGAAGACACAGATGAATTATTTTTAGAAGCATGCGAGTTTGTTGTAAGCCAACATGCTGCTTCAGCCTCAAGCATTCAACGACGTTTTCGTGTAGGATATAACAGAGCTGCAAGGTTGGTAGAGATGATGGAGCAGCAAGGAATTATTTCTGAATCAAGAGGAAGTAAGCCTCGCGAAGTATTGATTTCTGAGGAAGAATTAGAGTTTTTGCTTGATGAGAATTCAACGAATCATTGAACCTATAGGGCTTTAATTGTATATAATAAGAAATCGAATAAGGGATAATTATCAAGAAAAGCCAAAGTCATGTTGAAATACCATCTGGCTGACATGGTTGAATGAAGAAAAAAGTGATATAATATTGATTTGTTGATTAATAAATATTGAAGAAATGATAAATTGTGCAGAAAACAAATAAACGAATGACGTCATATACTGTCATACAGATAGACGATTGGTGGAGGTTCTTCATATGACTGTTTACCATTTTGTGGGAATTAAGGGATCGGGGATGAGTGCGTTAGCACAAGTACTTCACGACTTAAAATTGGAAGTACAAGGTTCCGACTATGAAAAACAATTTTTTACACAAATAGCTTTAGAAAAAGCAGGAATTACAATTCTTCCGTTTAGTGAAGAAAATATTAAGCCAGGCATGACAGTTATTGCTGGGAATGCATTTCCGGATACTCATCCGGAAATTACGCGGGCTACAGAATTAGGATTACCGATTGTTCGTTACCATCGTTTCCTTGGTGACTTTTTGAAAAACTTTACAAGTGTAGCGGTTACTGGCGCGCATGGGAAAACATCGACAACAGGGTTACTTGCTCATGTAATGGGTGGAGTGAAGCCCACTTCCTATTTAATTGGTGATGGGACAGGGAAAGGCGTCGAGCAATCGGAGTATTTCGTATTTGAGGCGTGTGAATATCGTCGTCACTTTCTTTCGTATTATCCAGACTATGCCATTATGACGAATATTGATTTTGATCATCCTGATTATTATGCAAACATTGAAGATGTTTTTGATGCATTCCAAACAATGGCTTTACAAGTGAACAAAGGAATTATTGCATGCGGAGATGATGAACAATTACAAAGTATCCAAGCGAAAGTACCTGTCATTCTATATGGTTTTGCTGAAGAAAATGACTTTCAAGCGAAAAATATTTCTGTTACAGAAGAAGGTACAACGTTTGATGTGTATGTCCGTAATACCTTTTATGAAACATTTACGATTCCGACATTCGGAAAACATAGTGTACTAAATGCTTTAGGTGTGATTGCCCTTTGTAAATACGAGCGTTTAGATACAGAGATAGTAAAAGCTCGCTTGAAAACATTTGGTGGGGTAAAGCGTCGATTTACGGAAAAAGAAATTGGTAGTCAAATTTTAATTGATGATTATGCACATCATCCAACAGAGATTACGGCGACTATTGATTCGGCAAGTCAAAAATATCCAAACCGTGAAATTGTGGCTGTTTTCCAACCACATACGTTTACAAGAACACAAACGTTTATTACTCAATTTGCAGATAGTTTAAATTTAGCTGATAAAGTGTACTTATGTGATATATTTGGATCCGCTCGTGAAAACCAAGGAAAACTTTCTATTGAAGATCTTCAAGAGAAAATTCCAGGTGCTAAGTTGCTTGAAGAAGATGAAACGTCTGTTTTACAACAACATGAAAATAGCGTAATTCTTTTTATGGGTGCTGGAGATATTCAAAAGTTCCAGGTGGCCTATGAGCAGTTATTACAAGTGAAGTAATAGAAAATGCCTCTAAATTTATACTTTAGAGGCATTTTTTAATAGGTCCAGCTAAACAATATTGCTAATCAAACGTGAGATTACGGTGTTATATGAAATGAGCTAAAAATCTGCTATATCATAAGGAATATGTATAATATCGCGGATTATTGTCTAGTTAAGTCGAGTATCTTTTTCTTTATAATATTTTTTAACGTATTTTGGGAAATATAAAAGGAATTTTAGATTAGTTGTAGAATGTAAAAAAAAGGAAATGTAGATTTGCATTATTTAAAATGTCATATAAACGGTTAGAAAAGTTTCCTGTGATTGATATAATAGAGTATATTGAATAGATAGAGTTAAAATAATGATGGATAGAGTAATATGTCTCGATAGGCGTATTGGATATTTTGGAGGTGTCTTATGGAGATTATTTTGTATGTAAGTGCGGCAATTATTGCGATTGCTTTTCTCGTGCTTGTTATATATGTAGCGAAGACATTAACATCGCTGCAAATCACGTTAAACAGCGTTGCACATACATTAACTGGATTAGAGAGTCAACTAAAGGGAATTACGACGGAAACAACAGAATTATTACATAAAACCAATGCTTTAGCAGAGGATTTAAAGCAGAAATCAGAAAACTTAAACACAGCTGTTGTTGCTGTGAAAGAAGTTGGCACGTCAATCCAAAGCTTCAATACTTCTATTCAGAAGGTTTCGAATAAAGTGATAACCGAGATCGACAACAATCAAGAAAAAATTTCACAAATCGTGCAGTGGGGGAATATTGCCTTAGAGATGCGCGATAAGTGGAAGGCAAGAAAGCAACAACCAGAATCGTCGAATGAACAAGAAGGAAAAGAAGCATCCAAAAAAAGAAGGTTTTTACGAGCAAGATCATAATTTTTTAAAATTGAAAGGAGAATGGCTATGACTCAGAAAGAAGTTCAAAAAACGTATGAGGAAGATCGCAACTCCATCAATTCAAAAGATTTTATTATCGGTGCTTTAATAGGTGGTATGCTTGGTGCAGCAACAGCTCTATTTGTTGCTCCTAAGGCAGGCAGAGACTTAAGAAACGATATTACTGAGCAAGCTAGGGTAATATCAGAAAAAACCGGAAAACTCCGTCAAGATCTTACAGAAACCGCTAAAGAAAAGAAAAACAATGTAACTGAACTTGTCACAAGCAAATCATCAGCCATAGTTGGCAAAGTGAGAAGCTTAAGGGCAGAAAAGGCGGTAGAAGAGCTTGAAGTTGAAGCAGGGGAAAGCGAACCCGCAGCAACGAGTGAGGCGGATATTGCAAGTACACTTGAAGAAGAGGTACAAATAAAACTTGATGAGGCACAGCACGCCTTTGATGAAACGGAAAAAGAACTTCAATCTTAAAAGTTGAATCATTTGTCAGATAGCGCGGTGAAGTGGTACGATAACTTCACCGCTTTATTATGAAAGATGAAGAAATGAAAGGGGTTCATTCACCAATGACATTAACGAAAATTGAAACAGAAGAGCAATTTAATGAGTTACTTCAAAATGACACGGTATTATTTTTTAAACATAGTTTAACGTGTCCAGTAAGTGCAGAGGCATTTGAAGAATATCAAACCTTTATTGCTGAGCACTCACAATTAGCGACAGCCTACTTAGCTGTACAGGAAGCACGCCCGCTTTCTAACTATATTGCTGAAACATTCGATATCAAGCACCAATCTCCACAAGCGATTTTCTTTAAGCAAGGAAAACCAACGTGGAATGATTCTCATTGGAGAATTAAAAATGAGTCTTTGACAGAAAATTTACCGAAGTAAGTCGTAAAAAAGGTTGATTCAAGTTTTCTTGAATCAACCTTTTTGCGTTTAGCTTCATAAAACAAGGGAAGGCAAGTGTTTAGTTGTCAATTTTAATATTTATTGACTAATGCCCGCCTGAATTATTTTCACATCTTTTCTAGGTGATTTGAATGAGCCAATGGAGTCTTTCCTATTGAATCATTGTTGGCCAAAGAATGTTTAATTGGTCTCCAGGTGCTAATGTTTCATGGAAGGTTGCTTCTTGATTATTCTTAGTTAAAATAAACCGACTAGAAGTATGTTGCGGCATATCGATATTCACATGTCGGAACAAATCTTGAAAGATAAACGGTTCCAGTTTATGCTGCACATAGCTTAAGTTTTCTCCAACTTGAATCGTGTCGGATTGCGATAATAGGGTTTCCCCGCGGTAGAATTCGGCTAAAGCTTTGGTTAAGATTACCTGATTTCCATTAAACGTGATTGGAATGGATTGTGTCAGTTGAATATTTAGAGCTTCAGCTAGTTCCGCTAGCGTTAATGACTTTGGGGGTAAGACCTGAATCATATCGCCGTCCTCAAAACTAGTTCTTTCTTTTACTTCTATGTTATTTTTATAAATACATCCTTTAATGCTAGGAGCTTTATGTACTTTTTCGTTTAATTCAATTTGAAACGGCTGTATTAAGCGCAGTAACTCATGTAATTGCAGTGCTTGCAATAGTTCTTCAATTGTTTCTGGGATTGAGCATGTAATAACATCATGATCTTTGATGAATTCTGTCCTCGTCACAATCGATCCATTTCTTGCAATGGTTGCTTCTATTATATAGGTCACGCCGTTTATCGTTACTTTTTTACTTGGTATATGATCAATCAGGTCATGAATACATAATGTAGCCGTATGGCCATCTTCTCCTTTTGTCACTTCGATGATATCTTCGTTTTTGACTGCTGCATCAAGGGCGACTTCTACTCCGTTTAATAAAATTTTCGGAGGAGTTCCATGTTCACCAGGTATGGTAATTTGCTGTCCATTAAAGTGCACGATTTTAGCCATTCCAGGCTTTCCGTATAGTTTATTCAACTTAATACCAGCAGTAAGCAAGCAATCAGAAACGTTTGTTTGTTCCATATCAAATAGACGAATAGGCTGTCCGTTTACAAGGATACTCATATATTGAATTGGGCTTTTATTCGCTGCAATAGCAATGCCAATCGGCGTGACAAGCTCAGGCCCTTTGTGTACATGAGCAGAGAACTGTACATGTTGTATCGCTTCAATTCCGCGGATAGCGACGCGGTTTTCTGGTAAAGCTAGTCGTTTAGCGATGAGTTTTGTTAGCTCAGGTGTTTGACTGCCGCCGCCCACAAGCATGACAGCTTTAGGTGCTTTCCCATTATTTAATTCAAGAATTTCTTGACTAATAGAATCAGCCAAACGATTTAGCGCAGGCTGAATATTGTGAATGATTTCTTCTTTGGATATATCACCCTCAAAGCCAAGAATATCCGTCACTGTAATCACATCATTCGTCATAAGCTTCCGTTTCGCCTCTTCTGCAAGTGGAAAGTCAAGTAATAAATAGTCGCTAATCGCTTCCGTAACCTCGTCACCAGCGATTGGTACCATTCCATAGGCAATGACTGTACCTGAATCTGTTAAAGCAATATCGGACGTTCCCGCACCAATATCAACCAGTGCTACATTTAAACGGCGCATAGATGGTGGAATCAATACATTGATAGCGGCAATTGGTTCGAGTGTTAAAGCCTGCATTTCTAAATCCGCTCGTTTCAAAGCTGCAAGCAAAGATTCAATGACCACTTTTGGAAGAAATGTTGCAATAATTTCAACAGATGCTTCTTCACCAGTTTGGTCGATTAAGCTTCCAATCTCTTGTCCATCTAGCCGATAATATAAAACGGAATAACCAACACCGTAATAAGTAGAATTGGTTTGATTCTTTTGAGCTACTAAATGTTGTGCCTCTTGAACGGCACTGAATTCGAGGTGAAGAATATCTTCACGTGATAGCATAGGCTTTCCTTTAATATTCACAGCTATTGTCGCTTTTTCTGTTTTGAGCGCTCGTCCTGCTGCCGCAACAGACACTTTCTTTAGAGGTCCATGTTTTTCTTCGAGTTGCTCCTTAATTTGTTGAATGATTTTAGCAACGGCCATGACATCATGAATCTGTCCGTCCAGCATTGCTCGTTCTGCATGTTCTTGTGATAAAATATCAATAATTTTATAGCTTTCTGATAATTTTTCTAATATAATGCCTACAACAGACCTTGTTCCAATATCTAGGGCAAATAATGTTTCTGTCATATAGCTAACACCTTCTTTTGTGAAAATCAGTCTTTAATGCTTAAAAGCGTTCAATTATTAAAGTAAAAATTAAGTGACATTTAGGTTTTTATCATTTATAATAATTTCAATTATACATGAAATATGGCAAAATATATGAAGAAAATAAGGCTGGATAACAATCAATTAAAATTTTCGAAATCCTATGATGATTAAGAATAATTGGACCAGTGCTAATTTTAAAAACGAAAGGATGGATTTGTAATGAGCAACAAGGAGCTTGACGTACTACGTGATCAACTAGACGATATTAATCTTCAGTTATTACATCTTATTAACCAACGAGCTGAACTCGCTCAAGAAATTGGCCGAGTAAAAGAAAAGCAAGGTGTAAATCGTTACGATCCAGTTCGTGAAAGAAAAATGCTAGATCTCATTGAAGAAACACATGAGGGACCATTAGAGCTTGCGTCTATTAAGCATATTTTTAAAGAAATTTTTAAACTTGGATTAGATATTCAAGATGAAAATAAAAAGAAAGCCTTGCTTGTGTCTAGAAAGCAAAAACAAGAAGATACGATTATCAATTTAAATGGTGAATTAATTGGTAATGGCGTGCCAAGTTTTGTTTTCGGACCTTGTGCAGTTGAATCGTATGAACAAACAGCAGCCGTTGCAGAAGCAATTAAGGCGAAAGGTTTAAAGTTAATGCGCGGTGGTGCATACAAGCCACGTACATCTCCATATGACTTCCAAGGACTTGGCCTTGAAGGACTTCAAATTTTAAAAAGAGTTGCAGATGAATACGGCTTAGCGGTTATTAGTGAGATTGTAAGCACAGATGATATTGAAACGGCACTTGATTATATCGATGTGATTCAAATTGGTGCTCGTAATGCACAAAACTTTGACTTGTTAAAAGCGGCTGGTTCAACGAAGAAGCCTGTTCTTTTAAAACGCGGTATGTCAGAAACAATCGATGAATACATTCATGCTGCGGAATACATTATGGCACAGGGAAACAGCAATATCATTCTTTGTGAACGCGGAATTCGTACGTATGAAAAAGCGACAAGAAATACGTTAGATATTACAGCTGTACCGATTTTAAAACAAGAAACGCATTTACCTGTATTGGTTGATGTAACACATTCAACAGGACGTCGTGATCTTTTACTTCCAGCAGCAAAAGCAGCACTTGCTATTGGAGCAGATGGAGTGATGGCTGAAGTGCATCCAGACCCAGCTGTTGCCTTATCTGATTCAGCACAGCAAATGGACTTGAAGCAATTTGATGCATTCTATAATGAAATTAAACGTTTAAACTGGGTGACGGTTTAATAGACAATAGCAATGAGTAAGGTCCTTACTATTTACAGTAAGGGCCTTTTGTAGATTGTTAGGGTGTCAAACTTTTGTTTCTTATGGAATAAATCAAAAATCAACTAATAGGAGCTTTAAAAAGAATAAAGTAATTGCAGGAAAGAAACGTCTATCGTATGATAAATATCATAATAGGATTAATCATTTGCCCACTTTATTTGTGCATTTATTCACATAGTTCAAGAACTAAATAAATATGTTTAGATACAGATAAAACGAAAATCAAAATAATTGTAGTCTTTAATGGAGAAAATAATTGAAATGGAGGAATGGAATTATGAATAATGTAACCATTTATGATGTAGCCCGCGAAGCAAATGTTTCCATGGCGACGGTTTCTCGCGTAGTAAATGGCAATCCAAATGTAAAACCAGCCACAAGAAAAAAAGTATCGGATGTTATTGAACGCCTAGGATATCGACCGAATGCGGTAGCAAGAGGGCTTGCGAGCAAGAAAACGACGACAGTTGGTGTGATTATTCCTGATATTTCAAGCATTTTCTTTGCTGAGTTAGCACGAGGAATTGAAGATATTGCTACGATGTATAAATACAACATTATTTTAAGTAATTCGGATGAAAATAAAGATAAAGAATTTCACTTATTAAATACGATGTTAGGGAAACAAGTTGATGGCATTGTGTTTATGGGCAGTCATATTACAGACGAGCATGTGAAGGAATTTAAAAATTCGCCGGTACCAATTGTTCTTGCTGGTTCAATTGAAGAAGAGGCGAAACATCAAATTCCGTCGGTAAATATTGATTATGAAGCAGCAGCGTTTGATGCCGTGTCAGCTTTTGCTGCGAAAGGGCACACACGCATTGCTTTTGTTTCCGGTAATCTGACTGATCCAATCAATATTCAAAAAATAGCAGGTTACAAACGTGGCTTACAAGAAGCAAACCTTCCTTTTGATGATGTACTTATTGTCGAAGGAGACTATACCTATAATTCAGGTATTGAATGTTTTGAAAAGCTTGTAGAAGTAGCGGATAAGCCGAGTGCTATTATTGTAGCAGCAGATGAAATGGCGCTCGGTATTGTCCATGCAGCTCAAGATAAAGGTTTGCATGTGCCTGACGATTTTGAAGTCATTAGCTTTGATAACACACGATTAACTTTAATGGTGCGTCCACAAATTTCAACAATTGTTCAACCACTTTATGACATCGGTGCCGTAGCGATGCGATTGTTAACGAAGTTGATGAACAAGGAAGAAATTAATGGTTTAGATAATGTTATTTTGCCGCATCGAATTGAAGAGAGACAATCTACAAAATAAGCTGTTAGGAAATCGCGCATACATTAAAAATCAGTGAAAAGCACTCGGAACGTCCGAGTGCTTTTCTATTTGTTACAACAAGTTTAAAACTGATTCGTAGTTTGCTGAGATGAGCGAATCGGGTGCAGCGCCTTAGCTAATGTTTGAGCGTTTTTTTCTGTAATGTCTGCTTTTCGTGGAATCGGCTCATAGATGTCGTCCATATCGTCCCATTCGCTTGGAAGTAGTTCTTCAGATTCCGGCTGCCAACGATTAATCCAGTCTTTTGGAAGAGGACCGCTATTGTTTGAATTATTCGTCATTTCAAGCCAGACGAGTGACCAGGCGCGGGGGACAACACGATAAATATCGTAGCCGCCGCCGCCAACTGCAATCCAGCGTCCTCCGCAATATTTGTGAGCAAGTTCATGGGCAAGTTTCGGAATCTCTTTATATATCTTCATTGTTCCTGATAGATGTGTTAACGGATCATAATAATGAGAATCTGCTCCATTTTGAGTGAGGATGACATCTGGTTTAAAGAAGTCCATCACTTCCCTCAATGATGTGCGATAACAATCAAGCCATGATTCATCTTCTGTGAAGGCATCGACCGGTATATTGAAGGAATAACCATAGCCCTTTCCTTGACCTCGTTCATTTATGTTTCCGGTACCAGGAAATAAGTAGCGTCCTGTTTCATGAATGGATAGTGTACATACATCGGAATCATCATAAAAGGACCACTGTACACCATCCCCATGATGGGCGTCGGTATCAACATATAAGACACGTGCGTTATACTTTTGTTGTAAATATTTAATAGCAACGGAACAGTCGTTGTAGACACAAAAGCCTGATGCTTTACCGCGAAAGCCATGATGCAAGCCGCCGCCTGGATTGAATGCGTGCAGGGCGTGTCCTGTCATAACAGCATCAACAGCTGTTAACGTACCTCCTGTAATAAGTGCGCTTGCTTCATGCATATTTTTAAAAATCGGTGTATCATCTGTGCCGATTCCGTAGTTTTGTGCAATTTCTACTGATAGCTGCCCTTGACCTGCAAGTTGGACGGCTTGGACATATTGAGCATCATGAACGAGCTCTAACTCTTCAATGGTGGCCATTCGTGGTTGAATAATTTGTCTATCATTTATCGCTCCATGTTTTTGTAACAAATCAAGTGTTAGCTGTAGCCGCTTTTGATTAAATGGATGATCTTCCCGGAATTTATACGTTAATAAATCTTCTGAATGGATATATAGTGCATCATGAATCATAGGGATTGCCCCGATACAGTTGGCCAAAGGACTTCATAGCCTTCTTTTCGTAAATCCTCTACAACGATAAATGGATTAATCGTTTGAGCGCGAACGACGAGTATTTGAGATGTATGATCAGCTTTCTCTGGATAGATGAGTACGCTATGTATATTTACATTTCGCTTTTTGAAAATACCGTAAATATCATAGAGGATGCCTGGTTTATGCGGAACCTTAATTTCAATTTGTGAGCCGGGTTTATTGACTCCCGTTAATTCGATAAAGGCTTGTAATAAGTCTGAGCTTGTTATAATTCCTACTAGTTTCTTTTCTTTTACAATCGGAAGGCAGCTAATATTGTTTTCACAAAAAATAGCGCCGATTTCCTCTACAAAGTCGAGTGGATGGCCCGAAATAATATTTGTTTTCATAATTGAACTAATCGGTCTGTATAAATCTTCTTTAAACTCTTCGGTGCGAAAGATGGATGGAGTAGCGTCTCTAAGATCGCGGTCGCTTACTAAACCAATTAGATAATTGTTTTGGTCGACAATTGGAATGTGGCGGATTTTTTTTTCGTTTATAAGTAAGAGCGCGCTGTAAATGGTATCTGTTGGGGCTAGAGTCATAACATTTTTGGTCATCATCTTTTCAACAATCATTGTTCTTCCTCCTCTTGAATCACCGTATTAGTACATAAAGCGGTTCATAAAGCGTAGCCGATCAAATGTTTGAACAGATTTTGGTGGGACGTTTTTACCTATTTTTGCCATAAGGCAGTTGGCAGGATGTGAGCAAATTTCAGGGTCATCAGTTGCAAAATAGGTAAGCCCTCCTGCACTCATCATCTTTTCCATCATTCTTCGATAATCCCATATGTTTAATCCGGTTCCTTTTAAATCCCAATGCCAATAATATTCTGTGGTAATGATGATATAGTTTTCCATCTCCTCGTCCATCATAGCTACACGCAGCAAATTTTGAGCAACTGATGCACCGCGAAATGAAGAAATGACTTCAACTGCTCCCAGTTCAATTAAATCATCCATCTTAATTTCCGACCAACGTTCTAACGGGTCAGGGTATAAGAAGGTTACATAGCCGACAATTGTGTTTTCATGACGCGCGATAATAATGCGTCCTTCTGGTAAACTAGCAATTTCTATTAAGGCTTTGTGCTGTTGTAATGGAGGGCGAAAAGCAACGAGGTCTTCATGAAAGTGAAGGGAACTTAGTTGTTCAGCGGAAATAGGACCTTCGATAAGCAATGTGCCATTTGTTGTTTCTAACTCCTTCGCATAGTAGGTTTTTGTATGCCTCATTTATTCACCTCCTTTAAAAAAGCTCTGTTAAATGGTGTTATTACTTCTGGGAATCAATAATATTCATTAACATAGCCTTAAAAAATTACATTCTTGAAATATTATACATGAAAAATAGTATGTAAATTTTATAAATTTAGCAATTATTTTTTATTTTTTTCACTTTTTTACAATCTTTATAAAACTATTTCATACTTAACAGCCATGTAAGGTTTTTATTGATAGAAGTTTCACTTCTTTTTCTCTAATTTTAGAAATAAATCATGATAAACGTAATATATATGAAATTATGAAACGTTAATAAAGGGAGGTTGCATAGTATTGAAAACGTTGCCAATAATAGCGGGTGAATTTAATTTACAAAATTATGATGAGGTGTACAAGCAGTTTGATTGGTCGGATGCGGAGCGAGCCTTTTCCTGGTTTGAAACAGGGAAGGTAAATTTGGCTTATGAAGCGATAGATCGTCATGCCAAAACTTCTAAAAAGAATAAAGTTGCCCTTTATTATAAAGATGATGAGCGAAATGAAAAATATACATTTAAAGAAGTACAGCAACAGACGAATAAAGCAGCGAATGTACTTAAAGGTGTAGCAGACATAAAGAAGGGAGATCGTGTATTTATTTTTATGCCTCGCTCTCCAGAATTGTATTTTGCTTTAATTGGTGCGATTAAGCTTGGGGCAATTGTTGGTCCCTTATTTGAAGCATTTATGGAGGGAGCTGTTCGAGATCGCCTGTTAGATAGCGAAGCAAAGGCGATTGTCACAACGCCTGAGCTATTATCACGTGTGCCAGTTAAAGATCTTCCACACTTGCAATATATCTTTTTGGTAGGAGAGAATATTGAAGAAAAAGATAAATGTTATGACTTCAATAAAAGAATGAAAGAAGCAGATCGTCAGTTTGATATTGTTTGGGTAGAAAGGACAGATGGGCTTACGCTTCATTATACGTCAGGATCGACTGGAAAGCCAAAAGGGGTTCTCCATGTTCACAATGCGATGATTCAGCATTATCAAACGGTGAAATGGGTACTCGATATGAAGGAGGAAGATGTTTATTGGTGTACAGCTGACCCAGGCTGGGTTACAGGGACTGCTTATGGAGTTTTCGGACCGTGGCTTACGGGAACTTCCATTGTAGTCGCAGGAGGCCGTTTTAAACCAGAGTCATGGTATAAGATTATTGAGGAGTTTGGAGTGTCGGTTTGGTATAGTGCTCCAACAGCTTTTAGGATGCTTATGGGTGCTGGTGATGAGATAGTGAAGCGATTTGATTTAAGTTCGCTCAGGCACGTACTTAGTGTAGGAGAGCCGCTTAATCCGGAAGTTATTCGTTGGGGGATGAAAGTGTTCGAGCGTCGTATCCATGATACTTGGTGGATGACGGAAACAGGTGCACAATTGATTTGTAATTATCCTTGTTTGGAAATTAAGCCAGGCTCGATGGGGAAACCAATTCCGGGAGTGAAGGCAGCAATTATTGATGACCAAGGACGGGAGCTGCCGCCGTATCGAATGGGAAATCTTGCTATTAAAAAAGGTTGGCCAGCTATGATGGCGACAATTTGGAATAATCAACAAAAATATGATTCTTATTTTTTAAAGGAAGATTGGTATGTATCTGGAGATTCTGCTTATATGGATCAGGATGGCTACTTCTGGTTTCAGGGACGTGTCGATGATGTTATTATGACTTCTGGTGAACGCGTTGGACCATTTGAGGTAGAAAGTAAATTAGTCGAACACCCAGCTGTTGCGGAAGCAGGGGTAATCGGAAAGCCTGATCCAGTTCGTGGTGAAATCATTAAGGCATTCATTGCTCTTCGCGATGGGTATGAACCTACTGAGCAATTAATCGAAGACATTCGTCAATTTGTTAAGTTAGGCCTTGCTTCACATGCAGCACCGCGCGAAATTGAATTTCGCGATAAGCTTCCGAAAACTCGGAGTGGAAAAATTATGCGTCGTGTTTTAAAGGCTTGGGAACTTGATTTGCCAACGGGCGATTTATCTTCAATGGAAGACTAAAGTACGAGGCTAACAGTTCTATTTAATTTAGAAGAGAACATGAAGAAAGAGGCATCCTAATGGATTAGCCTCTTTCTTCATGTTTTATCCCACACTTAACGGGCAGTAAGACCCCCACCTCAAGATTCAGAGTGAACAAGGAAGATAGGTGGGGGACAACTGCCCGTAAAGGTCCGATTGGTTCAACTAACCATGAGTGGGGGATGAAGAAAAACCCCCACTCATGGAAGTTTCACTTTATTCCGTAGGTTCTACAGGTTTTGTTTGTGAATCAGCCGGTTTAGTGGATTCAGGTGTTTCTTCAGTTTCCTCTGTTTCGTTTGGAGCTGCAGGCTTCGTCGTTTCTTGCTTTACTTCCTGGTCAGCTTCTGCGTTCGGCTTTTTAGTTGAATCCGTTGATTCTTGCTTTGGTGCTGTTTCTTTTGGTGTTATTTCCTCAGTTTGTTGTGTTTCTACTTGACTTTGGACACCTGAAGCTGCGGATCCTCCAGACTCCTTGCCGACGATATCAACCGCTGTTACATAATAGGAACCGCCGCGAGACATCGTAAAGGACATAGAGACATCCCCATGAAGACTGTCTACTTTTTTACCGTTGCGATAAATTCGATAGCCGACCACATCTCCCTCAGGATGTTGACTCCAGACAAGAGCGTTCCCTTGGACACTGACGCTAGGTGGAGCTGGTGTTTTACCATTATCGTTCAACTTAGCTGTTGCTGCAGCGACTCCATTCGATGATCCGCTAGTTGGAAGAAGGCTGCTTCGATCTATTACATATTTAAAGCCCGTGCTTTCAAGAAAATCTGGGCTTAGCATCATGCCGCCGCTTCTAAATTCACTTGGTGTTTGAGGAAGAGCTGCATAGCGTTTTGCCCCTACTTGAACATATTGGCCATCTGTGAAACTATTATCAATTTTGGTTGGTGCATGTTTAGCAATGAAAAGATCTGTTCTGACGAATCCTGCTTTTTGACAAGCTTCAGAAGCCAGCAATCCGGAAACAGCGCAGAATGAGCGACTGACAATTCCGCTTGGCATGTTAAAGCTCTTCTCTGGATCAACAAGTTTCGGTTTGACTTGATAAGCAGCATTCATAAGATCGGCCCAATAATATAGGTTTCGTTTATTATATTCAAGGCCATTATACAAGCCTTGTAATGATTTAGGTGTATCATAGCCAATCCATGTTCCAAATGTGACATTCGGGTTAGTTGCAACGAACCAAGCATCTCCGAAATTTTGAGATGTCCCGGTTTTCCCCGCCCAATCACTAGAAAAAGCAAGGCGATTACGGACAGAAGTCGCTGTTCCGTTTGAGATGACATCGCGCATCATATCAATCGTTAAATAAGCGGTTTGAGGTGAAAAGACATCGACTTTCTTTGGTTTATGTTCATAAACGACCTTACCATCTTTTGTGACAATTTTATCAATCATATAAGCATCGATAAATTTTCCACCGTTTGCAAAAGTCGCATAGGCATTGACGTTCTCTTCAACAGTTACTCCTTTTTCTAAAGCACCGAGTGATACAGATAGATTCTCATAATCGGCCTTTGCTAAACTGGAAAATCCCATTTTTTCTAAATATTTAACAGGATTTTGATTAATAATACTTTTATAAAATAAAGCAGTTGGTACGTTATATGACTTCACAAGTGATTCACGTGCGGTTGCCACGCCGCTATAACCACCGCCGCCATAGTTACCTGGCCGCCATCCATTGATTGAAACAGGTGCATTCGCTGCTACGCTCCCTGGAGAAATCTTCCCAAGTTCAATACCAGGTGCATAGACTGCTAATGGTTTCATCGTTGAGCCGTTTGAGCGAATGGCTGTTGTCGCATGATTTGTTTGTTCACGATTAAAATCGCGCCCGCCGACAAAGCTGATAATTTTACCTGATTTATTTTCAATCAATATTGCACCAGCTTCTACTGGTTCTTTGACGATTTTCTTTTCTTTCGTCTCTGAATCCGTTACTTCTTCCGTTTTATCGTATCCGAAGTTTGGGTAGTTTTTTGTTGCTTCCTGCATGTTATCGTAAATTTTTTTATCAATTGTTGTATAAATTTTGTAGCCATTTTGGCGTAAATTTCGATCAGCTAACGTAACATATTGTTGATATAAATCTTTATCTTTTTCCAAGTCGCTTTCTTCATATCCATCGTCTTTAGCTAAAATCGTAGTAAGAATTTGAATAGAGCGCTTTTCAATTTCAACCGTCAACCATGGATACTTTTCAGATGGCAGAGGCTTCTTGCCAATAAAGTCTTTTGTAATATCATAGGCTATAGCTTTTTCATATTCTGCTTGTGTAATAGACTGGTTATCCCGCATTCGTTTTAACACCGTTTTCATACGTGAAACTCCAGGAGTTAAATCCTCTTTAAGCGTTCCTTGTTGTGTATACGGAGTATAGCCAAATGGGCTTTGAGGTAAACCAGCAATAAACGCTGCTTGTGGGAGTGTTAAGTCTTTTGCATCTTTTCCAAACAATCCTTCAGCGGCAGACTGTACACCGGCAATATTCCGTCCAGAAGAGTTGCGTCCGAACGTTGAGACGTTTAAATAGGTTTCTAGAATTTCATCTTTTTCAAAGAATTTCTCGACTCTAAGTGCGAGTAGAATTTCTTTTGCTTTTCGATCGAATGATACTTCATCCGTTAACACTTGGTTTTTAATGAGCTGCTGTGTTAATGTACTTCCGCCGGATTGAACAGAGGCATTTGTGAATTCTTGGTAAATTGCTCGTAAAATTGCTTTTGGTACAACCCCTTTATGTTCATAAAAATATTCATCCTCAGTCGCAATTACTGCCTTTTTTAAATCGTCAGACACGTTTTCAATGGGCACTTCAATTCGCTCTAAATCAGATTTAAGTTTTCCAAGATAGACTTCGTCTGCAAAATACACTTCCGATGTTTCTTCATAGTTGTAAATTTCTTTTTGTAGATCTTCTTTTGAACGTACTGGTTCATCTTTTACGAGGGCTGCAAAATAACCAGCACCCACCCCTCCAGCAAAAGAAAATCCAAGAATACCAACGATGATAAGAAGGAGTGTTAAGTTCCAAGTTACTAAATAACTGACTCTCGCTGCTTTTTGTGTTTTTTTATTTTTTAAGAAGTATATAAACCTCTTCCATCCATCTTGATTATTACTCATCGTATCATACCCCCTAAAATCACCTAATATTATAGCACACAATCAACTGTTAAACGGACAATATTCAATGCGTTGGTAATATGTGGATGTATGACAGGTTGACATTGAACGAAATATATGATAAAAATTCATTTATATAAATGCTTAAAGTGATGATAGGATTCAGTAGTCAAGCTATCCCTGTGTTAGAGAGCCGATGGTTGGTGCAAATCGGTACATATAGTGAGATGAATTACTCCCTGGAGCAGTTGCTGTGAACATTGAAGTAGCAGGAATCGGGTTGCGACCGTTACTCGCATTAAGCGGAGGATTTTTTTTGCAGTCCTCAAGTTGGGTGGTACCGCGAATATAATTCGTCCCTTCATGTATATGAAGGGGCGTTTTTTGTTTGTTTCAAAAAGGCGTATGTTAAAAGATGTGTGAAACTATGGTTTTGTATAAACAGAAGCAATCGTTAACAAATCTTTATAACAGGAGCTTAATAAAAAGGAGGAAAAAATAATGGATTTATTACAAGATCTCAAGTGGAGAGGAATTATGTACCAACAAACAGATGAAGAAGGGATGAAAGAGCTATTAGAGAACGAGAAAATCTCTCTATACTGTGGAGTTGATCCGACGGCTGATAGTATGCATATTGGGCATTTATTACCGTTTTTGACATTGCGTCGCTTTCAACAACACGGTCATCGTCCGCTTGTATTAGTCGGCGGAGCAACTGGTCTAATCGGTGACCCGAGTGGGAAGAAGGAAGAGCGTTCGCTGCAAACACTAGAAAAAGTGTTGCATAATGCTCGTTGTTTACAAGGCCAATTACAAAGTATCTTCAGTTTTGAAGGGGAAAATGGAGCGGTGATGGTCAATAACTATGACTGGATTGGCAAAATTGATGTGGTAACATTCCTTCGTGATTACGGGAAGTACATCGGGGTGAACTATATGCTTGCGAAAGATACAGTTGCGTCTCGCCTTGAAACAGGGATTTCATTCACAGAATTTGCATACACGATTTTACAAGGACTAGATTTTAATCATCTGTATGATAATTATAATTGTAAACTACAAATTGGCGGCAGTGACCAATGGGGGAATATTACAACAGGTTTAGAAATGATTCGTAAAGCACATGATGAAGAGACTAAAGCTTTTGGAATGACTATTCCGCTTGTAACAAAAGCAGATGGAACAAAGTTTGGTAAAACAGAAGGGGGAGCAATCTGGTTAGACCCGGAAAAAACAACTCCTTATGAGTTCTACCAATTTTGGATTAACACAGCCGATGCAGATGTCGTGAAATATTTAAAATACTTCACATTCTTATCTCATGAAGCGATTGAAGAATTAGCACAAGCAGTTGAAGCCGAGCCGCATTTACGTAAAGCACAAAAAGCGTTAGCGGAAGAAATGACACATTTAATTCATGGTCAAGAAGCGTTGGACCAAGCGATTAAAATTTCTGCTGCATTATTTAGTGGAGAGGTAAAGAACTTAAGTGCAGCTGAAATTAAAGTCGGTTTTAAAGATGTCCCAAGTTATGTGCGTGAAAGTCAGGAAGAACTTAGCCTGGTTGATTTAATCGTGGAAGCGAAAATTTCGCCTTCGAAACGTCAGGCACGTGAAGATATTCAAAATGGGGCAATCTCTATTAATGGAGAGAGGATAACGGACTTAGCGTATGTAGTGACAGAAGGGGATAAAATCGAAGGAGAGTTTATGCTCATTCGTCGAGGAAAGAAGAAATATACGTTAGTAAGATAAGTGAATAATAATAGAAGAAAGCCGGCCCTATTTGGCCGGCTTTTTAAATAGGGAAATAGTATTTCCTAAACATAGGCTATGTTAAATATAATAAAGTGAACTTCCATTAGCGGGATGTTACTGTCCATTAAGTATGGGATAAAGCCCGCCAATAAAAAAAGCGGCTCCATCTGAGGATGGAACCACTTTTTGCTATTAACGAGAGTAGAACTCAACGATAAGAGATTCGTTAATTTCAGCAGGTAATTCAGAACGCTCTGGTAAACGAGTGAAAGTACCTTCTAATTTGTCTGCATCAAACGTTAAGAAATCAGGTACGAAGTTATTCACTTCAACTGCTTCTTTGATAACAACTGCATTACGTGATTTTTCACGAACAGCAATTGTTTGACCAGGAACAACTTTGTAAGATGGGATATCAACGCGTTTACCATCTACAAGAATGTGTCCGTGGTTTACAAGTTGGCGAGCCGCACGACGAGTACGAGCTAAACCAAGACGGTATACTACGTTGTCAAGACGTGATTCAAGAAGAATCATGAAGTTTTCACCGTGTTTACCTTGAAGCTTACCAGCTCTATCGAATAGGTTACGGAATTGACGCTCAGTTACTCCGTACATATGACGAAGTTTTTGTTTTTCTTGTAATTGTAAACCATATTCAGAGATTTTTTTACGTTGGTTAGGACCGTGTTGTCCTGGAGCGTAAGGGCGTTTTTCTAATTCTTTACCAGTACCTGTTAAGGAAATTCCTAAACGACGAGATAATTTCCAGCTTGGACCTGTATAACGAGCCATAAGATGACTCCTCCTTTAAATGTTTTTATTTGGGTAAAATAAAAACCGTGTGAATAAACGATCATGGACATTTTGTTTTCATGTACCATCGCCCTAGCAGCTAAGGGTTACGCGATACACCTCTATATAGAGAGGAACAAAATGAAAGCACAAAGGCTATCACATAGGCTGCAATATTTTACACAAAGAGTATTGTATAATATTAAATATTTTAAGTCAAGGTTAGTTTGTTCTTAGTAAAAGAGATTGTGAAAAAAATAAGGCAATTCAAACTGAAAATGCACGAAATATTTAGGATTTATTCATTTTATGCGGAAATTTTATTTTAAACTAGTTATAATTAAACGTATACCAATTGTGTCTAAAGTCTCTGTTTGAGGGGGATTAATAGGTATTTTGTGGATTTATTATAGTATATAAATACTATTTTAGTTACTGGGTGGATATATACAGGTGGTTTAGCAAGAAGGCAGGCTCTTGAGTATAGGGTTCTGTAAAAATAAAGTGTTACTTAGGGATGATGGACTATGAGTAGTAAAATAACTCAATTATTAAATGAATTACGTGTTCTTTTTTTTCAGCGGATAAGTGATGTGAATAATGACATGTATTCCACTGCATTTATACAGGATGTATTATTGGTAACGAAAGAGTTATTACGTATGGAGGAAGTAACTTACTTTAAGTATGACGATTGGACGCAACAATTCTATATGGAAGCTACGACTGGAGCTTTTCAAAGGTCAGTGCTAGTCGCTTCTGATACGTTAATCACACAATGGAATCAAAACGAGAATGAAGGATATATTGTACCAAATCAGTTGTTGATGGAAATTGAGGGTTTTCAAGCTTTTATTTCTTTTCATGTTGATCATCAGATAGTAGGGTTAGTTGGATTTAAGGAAAAAACCTCCAGCACATTTTCGTATCTGCAGGAAGATTGGCTTACATTCTCAAAAGAGTTTGCTACGATTATGGAAACGGCTCTATGTATTGCTAAAACAAAGCATAAGGAACAGCGATATAAACAATTGTATCGGGTAACGGAGCAGTTTCACTCTTCTATGAATATGACAGCTGTATTAGGAGAGGTCATTTCTACTTTACAGAATGTATATCCAACTTTTGATTATTATTTATTTCTGTCCCAAGATAGCTATGGACATGGGAATTTGCCTGTTAAAGAATTAGATTATAATAGTGAAAATGTTATAGCGATGCAGGCTTACTTGACTGGAAAGTTACAATTTGAGGACGATTATACAGAGCGGCATTCTATTTTATACGCCCCGCTATTAGGAAAGCAGGGGGTATATGGAGTCTTGCAGATTATCGCCCCTGATAGCTTGTTATTTCCACCAAGTGAACTCGACTTTATTACCTTGTTGGCGAATACAGCTGGGAGTGCAATAGAGAATGCCCAACTGTATCAACAATCTAAACGGCTTGTCGCGGATTTACAGCTGATTAACGAAACGTCACATTATTTGAACTCTAACACGTGTTTAAATGACACGATTCAATTTATGAAGCGACAAATTATACAATCTTTTCAAGCGAATCAATCAGGTTTTGTTTTATTATCCAATGATGGAGCATTGCAATTACTTCCCGAAAGTTCAAGCTTTTTTGAAACAAAGGATGCACAGGCCTACCTCTCCTTTTTAAAAAGGAAGATGGAAGAAGAAAAAGAATCACAATTTATTAGTGATGTAACGGTTTATATTGAGGAAGAGGATTTAGAGTATCGTTCGTTAATGGCCGTTCCTATGATGGAAAATAGCAGTCTTAGAGGGTTTGTGGTCGTTTTGCATAAAGAGCCGTACTTCTTCTCATTTGATATGTTTAAACTGTTCCAGTCGCTGATTCACCATTCTAGTATAGCAATGATGAACTCCATTCTTCGAGAAGAATTAGAGAAAATGGTTATTACAGATTATTTAACTCAACTGCACTCTCGAAGCTATCTTGACCAGCAAATGTGTGAATCGATGATTACAGATGACCAAGGCACATTTATTTTAATTGATATTGATAATTTTAAAAAGGTTAATGACACATATGGCCATCAAGTAGGGGATGAGATTCTTATTCAAGTAGCTAAAGTGATTCAGCGTAATATTCGAGATACGGATATAGGGGCACGGTGGGGCGGTGAAGAGCTCGCGGTGTATTTGCCAAAAGTGGATTTGCTTATTGGTTTGCGGATTGCAGAACGAATTAAGGATAAAGTAGCTGAGCAAACCAATCCAAACATAACGATTTCATGCGGAGTGTCATACTGGTCGAAAGAACGGTGTAATAATGTGAAAGAATTATTTAAGCGTGCAGATGAGGCTCTATATATTGCTAAAAATACAGGCAAAAATAAAGTGCTCCTTCAGCAGTGCGATTGTTAATCATTACATACAACAATAAAACAGACCTATTCGTTTAGCGAGTAGGTCTGTTTTATATAAATAGCTGTTTATCCCACACTTAACGGGCAGTAAGATCCCCCACCTCAAGCTTATGAGGAAACAAAGAAGTTAGGTGGCGGACAACTGCCCGTAAAGGTCCGATTGGTGAGATACAGTGAAACTACCTTTGCGATTTTCAAAGGTATAGTTGAACTAATCAGGTTCGTACGGTCACTTGATTGAAGCGAAGCGGAAATCTTAGTGACCGTAGAACGTGACTAACCATCAGTGGGAGATAAAAGAAAAACCCCACTGATGGAAGTTTCACTTTATAAATACCTGCTCAAAATAGCAGCAAATTCTTCAAGACCTTGTTGATCTTCTGCGTCAAAACGATTCGTCATTGGGCTATCAATATCTAAAACGCCGATGATTTCCTTGTTTTTTATAAGAGGAATAACAATTTCTGATTGAGAAGCAGCGTCACATGCGATATGCCCTGGGAATTGGTGTACATCGGCGATGCGCAGCGTTGTTTTGTTTGCTGCTGAAGTACCGCAAACGCCTTTTCCAAAAGGGATGCGTACACAGGCAGGAAGTCCTTGAAATGGTCCAAGAATTAATTGATCGTCTTCCACTAAATAAAAACCAACCCAATTAATATCAGGAAGAAACTGGTTGAGTAAAGCAGAAGCATTGCTTAAATTGGCAATTTGATTTTTTTCATCTTCAATAAGTGCTACGAGTTGTTTATGCAAAAGTGTATATTGTTCTTGTTTATGTCCTGGGTGTTTTTCGACATTAAACATACTATTTCACCTAACTTCACCATAATTTTATCGTGCTGTATTTTGAATGAGCATGGATGCTAAGAATTTGTCGAGAACTTTTAAAAGGATTCCCGTCAGTTACTCTAGAATACTTTCTAGACAATTGTCTTTATGTAGAAAGCGAGGGAAATCCGATGAATCGCCAAACGTCAACGAAGCAAGAAATTTTGGATGCCGCTCTTTACCTTTTTCATTTGAAAGGCTATCATGCTACATCGATTCGTGACATTGCCAACAAAGCAAAAGTGAATCCAGCTAATATCGCTTATTATTTTAAGAATAAACAAGGCTTACTAGAATATTGCTTTATGTTTTATTTAGAAAAATATATTGCGGTCTTAGAGAGAAATGTTGTCATGTTAGAACAGAAAGGACCCCAACAATGTTTGGTAGATTTAGTGACGGATATACTTGAATTCCAGAGAGAATATTTCCTAGCTGCGCGTTTTATTTATGGTGAATCCGCATTAGACACCAATTTAAACCGCGAAATTCATTCGACTTATTTTATGAAAGAAAAATACTATTTTCAACATCTTTTAGATGAAGGCATTAAAACACGCGTGTTTCAATCTGTTTCTGTGCCGCTTTATTTATTGCAGCTGAAAAGCTTGTTAACGGCACCTGTACTGCATCCAAATTATGCAACAGAAGTACTTTATGTATTCCCGCAGGAAGCTTACTATATGAACCGTTTTGCCGATGAAGTAAAGCGTTTCATTGAACAAACATTATTTCATCCTGATCATGATCAGGCAAAACTATTTAGTCGTCCCGAATTGTTTACGGGAGTGTAATCAAGGCACTATATCCTTGTCCTAAGTCTTTCGCTTGATGAGCATCAGAACCATAGCGAAGAGGAATACCTAATTCAACAGCCCGCTTAGCAAATCGTTCCGGAGGGTACGGCTCGCGACAAAGTGGTTTTACAGCACCAGCCCCATTGTAATCTAATTCATAATTTTGTCGTTGAATTTGTTCTAGAATATGATACACACGATCGTCGAAGCTTTTAGCTGCTGGAAACCGATGCTGGAATTTATGGACCAATGTAATATGACCGATTCGTTTTGGCTTATAAATACCTAAGTCAGCGTTGATTGATTTTTGAAGTGTATCATAGTATTTTGTGTAAACGGCATCGATAGAACCGAGTTCAGTGCTAATATTTCCAAATTCATCGTCGCTATAATCGATACAATACCATTTGTGATTATGCTCGATAAAATGGACAGACAAAATGCTGTCATCAAGAAAAGTTCCAATTTCATTAAGGAAAGCTTTTGTTTCTTGTTCAAATCCTTCGATATAATCGATTTCAAGGCCGGATTTAATTGTAATACGATCTTTATATTGCTGTTTTAGCTGTTGAAGTTCCTCTAAATAGGTGTACAAAAGGGCAGCATCCATACCGCTGTCTTTTTCAGGCGTGGGGTCAATAAATCCCTTTGGCAGAGGAGCATGCTCAGTAAAGGTGATTTCTTGTAGACCTAGTTTAATTCCTCTTTCTATATACTCAACGAATGAATCCTTAGAGCCGTGTGGGCAAAACGGTGAATGCACATGACTATCCGTTTTCATCACATTTCCCTCCCGATAAATAGCTGTTTTTAGTAATTTTCTACAAAAAATAAATTTTTGTCATCAAAAATAATTGTTAACATGGTATCATAAAAGCATTAAATTGAACATTTTCTTATTTTAATTGATATAGAGATTTACAAGATGGACGGTAAGGCTAGAACAGGGGGCTTATGATGGAATACATACTGGGAATAGTAATTTTACTATTAGTGTTTATTATTGGGGGCTATTTTTTTAAGAAAAGGTACTTTCAAGAAATTGATCGTTTGGAAACATGGAAGCTTAATATTATGAATCGCCCCGTGTTGGAAGAGCTTTCTAAGGTCAAGAGATTGAATATGAATGGTGAAACGGAGGAACTGTTTGAAAATTGGCGCAGTAAATGGGATGTCATTATTACAGTCCGTATGCCTGAAGTAGAAGAGTTGTTATTTGATGCGGAGGAATATGTTGATAAATATCGTTTCAAACGCTCAAAGGACGTACAAAGGCAAATTTCAGCAAAGTTGAATGAGATTGAGGAGAGTATTAAATCGATTCTGTCTGAATTACATGAGTTAGTTGGAAGTGAGGAGAAGAATCGTTTTGAAGTAGCCGAAATGCAGGAAACCTATCGTCAGTTAAAAAAATCTTTACTCGCGCATCGCCATAATTATGGAAAAGCGGTTAGTAAGCTAGAAGAGACGTTGGAAGAAGTTACAACGGTTTTGAAAAGTTATGAAGAAGAAACGGAAAATGGGAATTATTTAAATGCACGTGAGCTTGTTTTATCGGTTAAAGCAAAGTTAGATCGACTAGCTTCGAGAATGGAGAAACTGCCAGCACTCTTATTAGAAAGTGGTTCTTCGCTCCCTGCCCAAATTGCGGAGCTAAAAGAAGGCTATCAAGATATGGTTGACCAAGGTTACTTGCTGAATCATATTGAATTTACAGAAGAAGTAACGCGCTTAGAAACAGAGTTAGATTCGTATAAGAAACAGTTGGAGAATGCCGAAGTGGAAGTAGTCGAGCAAGGGATGAATGACTTGCGTGACCGCCTAAATATTTTATACGATTTACTAGAAAAAGAAGTATTGTCGAAACAATATGTTCAGAAAAATCATGAAAAGCTAGCAGAAACAATTGCAAACGTAGAATATGAACATGAAAAGCTTGAGGAAGAAATGTTTATTGTGCAGCAATCTTATCAATTAACGAATAGTGAGCTAGAAGCGCAAACAAAAATGGTCAAGCAGATTCAACAAATTGCAAAGCGTTATGAATTACTTGGACTAAAGATTCAAGATAATGATACAGCTAGCTCGCTTATTAGCGAAGAAATGCAAACAGTTGATGAGCAGTTAAAAGCTTTAATGGAAGAGCAGCAAGTCTTTGCAGGGAAGTTGCAGGCGTTAAGAAAAGATGAATTAGATGCAAAAGAATCATTAGCGGATTTAAAACATAAGATGCTTGAGACAAGTCGAATGATTTCTAAAAGTAATATTCCGGGATTGCCGGAGGAGTTTAAAACAATTATTGAGAATGCGAAAGAAAGCATTGACCATGTCCAAAGAAAATTGGAAGAAAAACCACTTGATGTTGCAGCTGTTTATTTATTTTTAGAACAAGCTGTAGCGAATACAAACAAAGTATATGAAAGTGCTCAAAGTTTAATTGAACATATGTACTTAGCGGAGAAAGTCATTCAATATGGAAATCGTTATCGCAGCAGCAATGCTTTTATGGCAGAAAGCTTAAAGGAAGCTGAAAAAAGATTTCATAATTTTGACTATCAAGCTGCATTAGAGACGGCTGCTGCAGCGATTGAGAAGGTTGAACCGGGCAGCATGAAGAGGCTTGAAGCAAATATAGAAGAAGTACTATCCTAAAAACTCGCCTTGTGCGAGTTTTTTTGATAGGCGCTGTATGAAATAGTAGTGCTAAAAAATAAGGTTATCCATCTAAACAACTTTAAGGAGCCAGATTCTCATTCTGTTTTAATTATGTTAATATTAGACGTTGCAAGAGTAAAACTTGTATAAGTATTTCCTTTCATCGTTATCTGAATGGGTGGCGTTAATAGATTATAGAAGGTGACATGATGATTTATTTAGATAATAGTGCGACGACGAAGCCGTATCCTGAAGTAATTGAGTCGTTTGTGAAAGTATCAACGGACTATTTCGGTAATCCTTCTTCTCTCCATGGTATCGGGACGCAGGCGGAAAAGCTCCTTTCAACAGCAAGAAAGCAAATTGCTGATTTATTGAAAGTGAAGAGTGCAGAAGTCTTTTTTACTTCAGGCGGTACAGAAGGCAATAATTTAGCGATTAAAGGGGCAGCACTTGCGAACCAAAATCGCGGAAAGCATATTATTACAACGAGTATAGAGCATCCATCGGTTATGGAGGCTTTTCAAGTGTTAAGTGAACAAGGATTTGCAGTAACATATCTTCCAGTTGATGCAACAGGGCGCGTCTCAGTTGTTGATTTAGAGAAAGCGTTACGTGAAGATACGATTTTAGTTTCTATTATGCATGTGAATAATGAAGTTGGATCGATTCAACCGATTGCTGAAATTGGAGAGCTGTTAAAGCACTACCCTCAAATATTGTTTCACGTGGATCATGTACAAGGGATTGGAAAGGTAGATCTTTCATTAGCAGATGCAGGAATTGACCTTTGTACGATATCTGGCCATAAATTACACGGGTTAAAAGGGACAGGTGTTTTGTATATTCGTCAAGGTGTGCGGATAACTCCACTGTTTTCAGGTGGGAATCAAGAAAGCCAATTCCGAAGCGGTACAGAAAATGTAGCGGGTATTGTTGCGCTTGCAAAGGCAATGAGAATCAGTTTAACTAATTGCATGTTATATACGCATAAATTGAAAGAAATTCGAACAGTTTTTTATCATGGATTACAGGAAATTGACGGAGTACAGGTAAATAGTCCGATAGACGGAGCTCCTCATATTATTAATTTTTCGGTACCGGGTCTTAAATCTGAAGTGTTACTTCATGAGTTAGAAACAGAAGGTGTTTATGTCTCAACGACAAGTGCGTGTTCATCTAAAAAGCGCACGGCAAGTAAAACAGTGCTTGAAATGTATCGAAATCAAGAGCGAGCAGAAAGTGTCATTCGGATTAGTACGTCGTTTCATAATGAAATAGAAGAGGCAAAGCAAGCTATTGATGCTATAGGACGCGCTGTAGCTAAACTAGAAAAGGTGATGAGGTAGTAACATGAAATTTGATCATATCATTATTCGTTACGGAGAAATTTCAACAAAAAAACGGAATCGAAAAGCATTTGTGGCTAAAATGAGAAGGCATATTTTGTGGAGCTTAAAGGATATTCCCAATATTGAACTGACAGCCAATCGAGAAAGAATGTATATTATTTTACATGATGCCGACCATAAAGAAGTCATTGCACGTTTGCAAGGAGTGTTTGGCATTCAGTCGCTGAGCCCTGCGCTTAAGGTTGAACGCGACATTGAGAAGATAAAAGAAGCGGCGCTCTACTATATGAATCAGTTATCAGATCCAGTCCATACTTTTAAAATTACGACAAAACGAGCAGATAAAGAGTTTCCATATGTAACAAATGAAGTCAATCATTTATTAGGCGGACATCTCTTACGTAATATCGATGGATTAAAAGTGGATGTGAAAAATCCTGATTTCAATTTGCTTGTTGAAATTCGTCGTGAAGCAGTTTATTTAACAGGTGAAATTGTTCCGGGAGCTGGGGGATTGCCATATGGTTCAAGCGGCAAGGCAATGTTAATGCTTTCAGGTGGAATTGACAGTCCTGTAGCAGGGTATTTATCGATGAAACGTGGTTTAGAGGTAGAGGCTATCCATTTTTATAGTCCTCCATTTACAAGTGAACGCTCGCGTCAAAAAGTGCTGGATTTGGCAGCAAAACTGGCAGAAGTGACAGGCAGTTTTAAGGTGCACATTGTTCCATTTACGGATATTCAAGTATTAATTCAAAAGCAAGTACCAGATAACTATTCGATGACAACGACGAGACGTTTAATGCTGCGATTAGCTGATCAAATTCGTGAAAAGAATCACGCACTGGCGATTATTACAGGGGAAAGCCTAGGACAAGTAGCTTCACAAACAATGAGCAGCATGTTTGCGATTAATGAAGTAACGAATACGCCGATTTTACGTCCGCTTATTACAATGGATAAGCTAGAAATTATTGATTTAGCTCAGCAACTAGATACGTTTGAAATTTCTAATTTACCGTATGAGGATTGCTGTACAGTATTCACACCAGCAAGCCCAAAAACGCAACCAAAGAGGGAAAAAGTGAATTATTATGAAAGTTTTGTTGAGTTTGAGCCATTAATTGAAAAGGCGATTCAAAATATAGAAACCATTACTGTTGTTCCAAATCAACAAGCTATTGAAAAGGAAATGGAAGAATTATTCTAATTACCTATCAATTACCAAGAATGAAGCCATGTGTTTTTACACACTCTATAATCACAAGGAGGTGAACAACACATGGCAAACAACAGTTCAAATCAATTAGTAGTTCCAGGAGTACAACAAGCTCTTGATCAAATGAAATACGAAATTGCTTCTGAATTCGGTGTACAGCTTGGTGCTGATACAACATCACGTGCGAACGGTTCAGTTGGAGGAGAAATTACAAAACGTCTTGTCCAAATGGCTGAACAACAATTAGGTGGCGGATTTTCAAAATAATTGAATAATATGGCTGCAGGAAGCGGGTACTATACCCGCTTCCTTCTTTGGTGTGTTCGACAATATTTTATGTTATATTTTGGTGTAAAAACAATTAATTAGCAAAATTGCGAATAATTATTGAAAAAAATGTAATTTATGGTAAAATATTTGTATATAAGTAGGGAGGTGTTGAGAACAAACTAAACCAAATTGAAATAAGTAAGGTAATATACAATAGCAAATAATTATTTTAAAATTTACAGGAAATTAGTGTATAATAAAGTTATGACCAGGTATAAATATTAAGTTATAGTAACACGTATATAAGTTTACTATTAGAGGGGGAAACGGAATGAAACGCGAGCATTTATTAGCACCGCAACAATATAACTTAGTTAGTGAAGTAGAAAAGTTTGCAGCAGATCCGGCAAAAGTTGCTCTATTATGGGAAAATGAATCTGGTGATAAAAAAACAACGACTTATACTGAATTATTGGAAAATGCTAATAAAATTGGTAACGTTTTCTTAAACCAAGGGCTACAAAAGGGAGACACAGTACTTGTTATTATTCCTCGTTTAGTAGAAGCGTACCAAGTGTATCTCGCGGCTTTGAAAATCGGTTTAGTTGTCATCCCATGTTCAGAAATGTTCCGTGCTAAAGATTTAAAATATCGCCTTAATCATGCAGAAGTAAAAGCGATTATTAGCTATGAGGAGTATACAAATCAATTTAATCAAATTGAAGAGAGCGACTCTATTTTAAAATTTGTTGTTGGACAACAACAAGAGGGCTGGTTACCTTTACAAGAACTAGCTGAGACAGCTTCGTCAGAACTAGCGTTAGCTGATACGAAGGCTGATGATATGGCCTTTTTATCATATACATCAGGCACAACAGGAAATCCAAAAGGTGTTGTACATACGCATGGCTGGGCTTATGCACATTTAAAAACGTCTGCTGCAAATTGGTTAGGCATTAATGAAAATGATGTAGCATGGGCAACGGCTGGGCCGGGCTGGCAAAAGTGGATTTGGAGCCCGTTTTTAGCGATACTTGGTTCAGGCGCGACAGGATTAGTGTATCACGGTAGATTTGAACCGGAAAAATATTTGCAACTTCTAGAAGACTATAAGGTAAATGTATTATGCTGTACACCAACAGAATATCGATTGATAGCAAAAGTTGATAATTTAGCTCAATATGATTTATCCCAGCTGCGCAGCGCTGTATCTGCAGGAGAACCATTAAACCAAAAAGTATTTGAAGTATTTAAACAGCATTTTAATGTTGAAGTACGTGATGGATATGGTCAAACGGAAAATACATTGCTGATTGGTGTTACAAAAGGAATGGAAATTAAGCCAGGGTCAATGGGAAAACCAACTCCAGGGAATACGGTAGAAATCATTGACGAAGATGGTAATCCGTGTCCAGTTGGAGTAGTAGGAGACATTGCTGTTCATGTGGATACTCCTGCCCTATTTAAGAATTACTATAAAGATCCAGAACGTACAGCTATGCAGTTCCGTGGTGAATATTATATTACGGGAGACCGTGCGAAGAAGGATGAAGAAGGTTATTATTGGTTTGAAGGACGTTCTGATGATATTATCATTAGTTCAGGCTATACAATTGGGCCATTTGAGGTAGAAGATGCTCTAATCAAGCATCCTTTTGTAAAAGAATGTGCGGTTGTAGCTTCACCAGATGAAGTACGCGGACATATCGTAAAAGCTTTCGTTGTGTTGCGAGAAGGTGTTGATTCTAGTGCTCCAAATTTAGTAAAAGATTTGCAAGAGCATGTAAAAGAGTTAACAGCTCCTTATAAATATCCACGAAAAATTGAATTCCTTGATGATCTACCAAAAACGACATCTGGAAAAATTCGTCGTGTGGAATTACGTCAACAAGAGGAGTTATTAGCTCAATCTAACTCATAAAGTATTGGAAGCCGCCAATTTTGATATTGGTGGCTTCTTTTTTTGAAATCATATAGAGAAACTTCCATCAGTGAAGCCTTACTGATGGTTAGTCACGTTTTGGGAGTAGTAAACAGTCCTCATGTATCTTATTGGACACGGCAAGCGTTTGCTTAGGTGAGGAGTTTCCACAATGAGAGGTTGGGAAGGCTAATAGCCAGTGAAAGGCAGTGTGCACTTACGCCCGTTGGGAATTGCATGGAGGTACACGGATCGACTGAAATAGAATAGGACTAGCTGAATGATTAAAGACTGAAGTCGTGATGACAGTCATAGATGATAAAATCGTCTATAATAAAATAGGTTAAAAATTAATGTTGTAGGAAGAAGGCTTAGAATGAAACTGGATCAAGAAAAGGAAGGCATTATATACGCGGCGCTTTCTTATATAATTTGGGGAGTTGTAACGATTTATTGGAAACAATTACAGGAGGTTTCCTCAGGAGAAATTTTAGCACAACGAGTGTTTTGGTCTTTTCTGTTTATGGTAGTTTTATTAATCATGACGAAAAAATGGAAGGCCTTTATTACGTATGCGAAAGAAATTGTACGAACTCCTAAAAAGTTTTGGGCGTTATTTATTGCTTCTGTTTTAATAAGTGCTAATTGGGGTGTATTTATTTGGGCTGTAAATGAAGGAAGAATTTTAGAAACGAGTCTTGGATATTATATTAATCCGCTCGTTAGTGTGTTATTGGGAGTGCTTGTATTAAAGGAACAATTAAGTCGTGCTCAAACGTTTGCCTTTATGCTTGCGGGCGTGGGTGTTCTGATTTTAGGGATTCACTTTGGCTCGATTCCATGGGTTTCGCTTGTTTTAGCCATTACATTTGGTTTATATGGATTAGCTAAAAAAATGATTCAAACGGAAGCGGCGATTGGACTGACTCTTGAAACAGTCATGATGGCACCGATTGCATTAGGGTATTGGATGTATTTAATGATTCAATCAGAGTCTCGATTTTTCGATTCTACACCAACAAGCCTTTTGTTAATTGGCGGCGGAATAGTCACTGCCCTACCTCTTCTCTATTTTGCAAAGGGTGCTCAAAAAGTGTCGTTATCTTTACTAGGTATTCTTCAATATATTGCCCCAACTTTATCGTTATTGATTGGTGTGTTTGTGTATCATGAAACGTTTACGAAAGCGCATATGCTGGCGTTTTTATTTATTTGGTCTGCGCTCATTATTTATACGCTTTCTGTGACAAAATGGGGAAAAGCAACCGCTGCAAAAATGAAGAAGCATGGAAAAATGGGAGCATAAAGGGATATAAATGTTGATTTGAAACTTTTTTAAGAGGGGTTCGTATATAATAATGGATAGCACATAATAAAGGGAGGAAAGCCAATGAATGGGAAACGCTGGGCAGCTTTAGGGATTGCTGCTTTACTTTTTTTCGTATCTATAGGAGTGAGTGCCGCTACATTCTTTTTTTCAGCTGATACGAAAAGTGTATTTGAAGATCTTTTTGCTACGGGAGAGAGTAGTTTTTACGAAGAAGTAGTAGAAGGTGACGATGTATTTAATAAAATTGCCATCTTTGATGTGGAAGGGACAATTTTAGATACAGGAGAGGACTATTCTATTTTTGGGGCAGGAAGTACATACAATCATCGTTCGTTCCTGAAGAAATTGGATATGGCAGCAGAGGATGAAACGATTAAAGGGATTATTTTACGAGTGAATTCTCCTGGCGGGGGCGTGTTAGAAAGTGCAGAAATCTATGATAAAATTTTAGCGCTTAAGGAAACGGGGAAACCTGTTTATGTATCGATGGGGTCGATGGCAGCTTCAGGCGGATATTATATTTCTGCGCCGGCAGATAAAATTTATGCAAGTAATGAAACGTTAACAGGTTCACTTGGTGTTATTATGCAAGGCTATAATTATGAAAAATTGGCAGAGAAGTACGGTGTAGAATTTGAAACCATTAAAAGTGGACCGTATAAGGATATTATGAGTCCAACACGTGAAATGACAGCGGAGGAACGAAAAATTCTGCAATCGATGGTAGACAATATGTATAACGAGTTTGTTCGAGTGATTGCACAAGGTCGTGGCATGTCGGAGAAAGAAGTCCGTAAACTTGCGGATGGCCGCATTTATGATGGACGCCAAGCGAAACAAGTTGCACTAGTCGATGAAATCGGTCGTTTGGATGACGTAATTGCCGGAATCAAAACAGATTTGAAGTTAAAAGATGCACAAGTCATTCGTTATACAGATGAAGCAAACTTGAGTTCATTCTTAAGCATGAGTGCTCAAAAAGTAATGGGAGTAGATGCGGAAACAGCGATTTTAACAAAGGTCCTTACATCTTCTAACTCTCCACGTCTCATGTACTTATATGCGGAATAGGAGGCGTTAGGATGACGGAACAAAATAATCCAAATCAAGAAGAGATGCTCCATTCCACGGAAGTAAACGATAATGAAAAAATGGCTATTTCAGCACCAATTCAAGAAGATATTCAAACAAGTGAACCTGCTTCTTTTGAGTTTGCGGGTTTTTGGATGAGATTTTGGGCGTATCTAGCGGATTTACTCATCATCGGTAGTTTAAATAGAATTTTGATTCATCCGCTTTTCACCTTAACGAATCAGGGGGATAGCTATTCCTTTTTATCTGGAGAAGTAATTTGTACGACGATTGTATTTTATTTATATTTTGTGCTGATGACAAAGTTTTTCCGCCAAACGCTTGGTAAGATGATTTTTGGCTTGCAGGTGGTTGCTTTAAAAGAAGAACATATGACGTGGGGAACGCTCTTATTTAGAGAATGTATCGGTCGTTTTATTTCAAAGTTTACTATCGTTGGTTATCTCATTGTTGGGCTATTGCCAAGAAAGCAAGGATTGCATGATATTTTCGCTGATACGAGTGTAGTGTTAGTAAAACGATAATAGAAGAAGGACTCTGGTGCTTTAGTGCCGGAGTCTTTTTTAGCTTCATTAAACAATTAATGGATGACACGATTTTTTGACCCCTTTGTGTGAGGTTGCTCTAACTCCAGGAAACGAGAGGGAAGTGCACTTTTCTGACGTTTATTTTCATCTCCTCTAGGAGATAATGGAGGGCTGAAGGGGTGTTGAGCGGATGAAGTGGGTGCTGTTTGTAGGTCTTTTATTAATTGCTCTATTAGTACTGATTATAATTACGAAGATTAAGGTAGTATTCCGTTACCAGCATGCTCATACGAATGACGAATTGGTGTTGAAATTATCCGCATGGTTTGGGCTGCTTCGATATACGGTGAAGGTACCTGTTATTCAAGTAGACGCGGACTCCGCTTCGGTCAAGGTGAAGGAAGAAAAAGGAACGAGTGATGAAACAAAACAAGAGGAAAATCTGCGCTTTACGCCGAAAGAACTTATTCATTTTTTGCAGGATATAAAAAGTATGCTTGAGCATGTAGTTAATTTTCATAAGATTGTACGAAAGTTTCTTAGAAAAGTTCAAGTCAAACAGTTTGAATGGCGCAGTGTGGTTGGAATGGGAGATGCTGCTCATACGGGAGTGGCTGTGGGAGGATGCTGGACTTTAAAAAGTGCCATTATTGGTTTATTAACGAACTTTTTACACTTTCGAGTTATGCCTATTTATTCAATTACACCGGATTTTCAAAATCATCGAGCAGAAACATATATTTCTTGCATATTCCAATTTCGAATCGGGCAAGCTATCTTGACTGGAATCAAAATGCTTCGCTATTGGAAAGGTTCTAAAGTGAAGTTTAAATCGAAAGCATTAGCGAAGCTAACGAACAATTCCAATAAACAATCGATGTAGAGTGGAGGAATTTACATGTCAGATCATCCGATTCAAGGCTTAATGACAGCTGCAATGGAAAATTTGAAAGAGATGGTAGATGTTAACACCATTATTGGTGATCCAGTGGAAACTCCGGACGGAAGTGTTATTTTAACTGTCTCAAAGGTTGGTTTTGGTTTTGCTGCAGGTGGTAGTGAATTTACTCTTGATAATAACGGCCAAGGTCAGCAAGGCTCTTCTAAGCAGCCATTTGGTGGTGGTAGCGGGGGCGGTGTCTCCATTACTCCTATTGCATTTCTAATCGTTGGTTCTTCAGGAGTCAAAATGATTCATCTCGATGAGGGAACACATTTGCTAGAGAAAATGTTAGATTTAGCACCGCAAGTTGTAGATAAAATCCAATCGATGATGTCAAAGAATGATTCTAAAGCTAAGACACAACAAGCAAAACCAACACCACAAACACCAAAGCAGGAATTAGATTTTTAACGATGACTCGGCATAAGCCGGGTTCTTCTTTTTTGAGAAAATCCATACCGTATTTCTTAAAAGATAGCGACGCTTTGGAAGAAAAAAGCGTCGCTGCTAGCTGCTTACCTCATACTTTTCTTATTAATTGCAAAAATACGGTAAACCCCCTATTATTAAATTTGTACATATAGTTTATAAAGGAGGAATAGAAAATGGCAACAGTTACATTTATTAATAATCCGGTTACTTTAGTTGGTACAGAAGTAAAGGCAGGAGATAAAGCACCAAACTTTACGGTGTTGGCTAACAATTTGACACCTGTTTCTTTAAGTGATTCAAAAGGGAAAGTGCGTATTATTTCCGTTATTCCATCCATTGATACAGGTGTTTGTGATCAACAAACAAGAAAATTTAATGAAGCAGCATCTACGTTAGAGAATGTAGAGGTATTGACGATTTCTGTCGATCTTCCATTTGCACAAAAGCGTTGGTGTGCAGCAAGCGGTTTAGAAAATGTTCAAACACTTTCTGATCACCGTGACCTTTCATTCGGAGAAGCATACGGCGTAGTGATGAAAGAGCTTCGTCTCCTAGCACGTTCGGTTTTTGTTGTTGATAGCAACGATGAAATCGTTTATGCGGAGTATGTTTCAGAAGGAACAAATCATCCAAATTATGAAGCAGCACTTGAAGCAGCGAAAGCCGCAAAATAAGTAAGTGAGGAAAGAGGTTGTCCCAAAGGATATCTTTGGTACAGCCTTTTTTTGAGTTTAAGATAAGCATTTCGGCATCCAGTGCAAGCAGCTTTCGGGGACTAATCAAGGCGCTCGCGTGTTATTCGTTGCAATGAAGAATTCTCTTAATCCATCTAAAACAACCTCTACGCTTGTATCCATTCGTTCTTCGCTATAAAATAGACAAAGCAGAAAACAGGAGGAATTATGAAGTGAAAATGACCCCAGTTGAACAATTATTTCAAGCATTCGATGAAACGACACAAATTCTACAAGAAGAACTTTCTTGCACATATTTAGATGCACTCGGAGAAACGGGTGAAAACTTTTTCCACGGAAAAGTTATTCAAGAAGAAGTAAGTGAATTATCGAAGAAGCGATTGACGAAGCATTGTGAGGCTTTTGCGCCTGAAAAATATAATAAAGAAACGATTCGTAAGGCTTATCAGCTAGCGATTTTAAAAGGCATGCAGCAAAATGTACAACCGAATCACCAGATGACCCCTGATGCGGTTGGCTTGTTCGTCAGCTATTTAGTAGGAAAGTTTACAAAAAATCAAAAGGATTTTACGGTTTTAGATCCAGCCGTTGGGACAGGAAACTTGTTATTTACGATATTGAATCAGCTTTCAGAGCAAGAAATTAATGCTTCTGGAGTAGAGATTGATGAGACGCTGCTTGCCCTTGCCTACTCAGGGGCTAATTTACAAGAGCACCCTGTTCAATTTTATAATCAAGATAGTCTAGAGCCGTTATTCATCGATCCTGTCGATGTCGTAGTGAGCGATTTACCAGTCGGGTATTATCCAAATGATGTGAGAGCCGCTGATTATGAATTAAAAGCGGATCAAGGTCATTCTTATGCACATCATTTGTTTATTGAGCAAAGTGTGCGGCATACGAAGGATGGAGGCTACTTATTTTTTATAGTGCCTAATAATATTTTTGTAACGGAAGAAGCACCGAAGTTGAATCAATATTTGAAATCCTCTACGCATATTCAAGGAATGGTTCAGCTGCCGCTTTCGATGTTTAAGAGCGAAGCAGCAGCAAAGAGTATCTTGCTTTTACAGAAGAAAAAAGAGGGAATTGAAGCACCGAAAAAAGCGCTTCTTGTTCAATTGCCAAAGCTGTCGAATTTTGAAGCAACTCACTCTGTTGTGCAACAGATAGATACTTGGTTTGAAACAGAAAAAAATTTTTTGTGAGCTAAAAAGCCAGTGCCATCAAGGCATTGGCTTTATTTTAATTAAGTGAATATAAAAAATTGTTTGGATGTATGCGCTTACCATGATAAAATTAGACATAATACTACACAAATAGAGACGACATACTGTAACAGTAGGCAAGCTATTATAGTAAAGGAGTGAATTGGATGTCTAAAATAATGGCGATTAATGCGGGCAGCTCTTCTTTAAAGTTTCAGCTTTTTGAGATGCCGAGTGAAACTGTAATTACAAAGGGACATGTTGAGAGGATTGGTCTGAAAGATTCTGTGTTTAATTTGACAGTTCGAGGACAAAAAGTAATGGAAACGTTACATATCCCCAACCATGAGGTCGCGGTAGAATTATTACTAGAGAAATTAATTCAACATCAAGTAATCAGCTCATTTGAGGAGATTAATGGAGTTGGTCATCGAGTAGTTCATGGTGGTGAAGTATTTAGTGATTCCGTGTTAATTACAGAAGAAGTAATTGAAGAGTTAGAGAGACTTTCAGAGTTAGCTCCTCTTCATAACCCTGCTAATATCACTGGTATTATAGCGTTCCAACGTATTCTAGGAGATACTCCAGCGGTAGCCGTGTTTGATACAGCATTCCATCAAACAATGCCAAGCAGCGCCTATATGTACAGTTTGCCGTATGAATATTACGAAAATTATGGAATTAGAAAATACGGGTTCCATGGCACATCCCATAAATATGTATCACAGCGGGCTGCTGAGATGATGGGACGACCTATTGAGGAATTACGCTTAATTTCATGTCATCTTGGAAATGGTGCAAGTATTACGGCGATTAAGGGTGGGAAGTCAATTGATACTTCTATGGGCTTTACCCCGCTTGCAGGTGTAACAATGGGAACACGTTCAGGTGATATTGATCCAGCTCTTATTCCGTATATAATGGAGAAATCCGGGAAAACAGCGGATGAGGTACTAGATGTATTAAATAAGCAAAGTGGAGTTCTTGCTTTATCTGGTTTTTCGAGTGATTTACGTGACATTCAAGATGCAGCTAATGAAGGAGACGAACGGGCTGAACTAGCACTTGAGGTGTTTGCAGATCGTATTCATAAATATATAGGTTCATATGCTGCTAGAATGGGCGGGGTCGATGGGATTATCTTCACAGCAGGAATTGGTGAAAATAGCCATACGATTCGTGCTAGAATTCTAGAAGGACTTGAATTTATGGGTGTATACTGGGATGAGGAATTAAATTTGATTCATGGTGAAGAAGCATTTATTAATTCATCTTTCTCTCCAGTGAAAATTATGATTATTCCAACAAACGAAGAAGTAATGATTGCACGCGATGCAGCTGCGATTGCTTCTCAACAAAAAGTTAATGTTTAAATCTTAGCCTTCTTTTCTTCGGGAAAGGAGGCTTTTTGTATGAATTTATTCCGTTTCATGTTTTAGAACTGTTAAATAATAATGAAGAACCTCCTAAAAGTATTCTGCAACATAGACAATTTTTTAAATTAGTAACTTTACTATGGTATACTACAAAAAAGTCCAATCATTTGCTGAATAGTTAAAAGATGGTGATTTTGTTGAAGGATATAAGGCTGAAGCAGAAGGGATTCGGTTTAAAAGGAGGTTCCAACGATGGGATTGACCGTTCGTGAAGAGGCAATTTGGAATGAACTTAGCGTTTGGGAAAAGAAACTTTCACAGTATGAGTCAACAGATTTAGCGGTGTTATATGATAAATGGTTAGAGCTGACGTTTTCACTTCTTCCCGAAAAAACAAAAGAACAGTTTTTCACCAAGCTAGATAATTGGTTATTTCATTTGCATGCCATTGTACAAAGCTCACAAATTCAGCTCGATGCAAGAGAAAGAATTTTAGCTTCTGCCCGTGTATTTGATGAACAGATTACAACCATTACAGATTTGAATCAGTTAACAATTGATCAGTTAAATTACATAGCCGATCAACAAATTGCGAAGCATCGACTTTATTCTTTTACTCAAGGCGGAGCGAGTGGTTCGGGGGGACTGCTTCTGCTTGGCGGGGATATTCCGGCGATGACGGTTATTAATGTTCGCATTGTTCAGTTGATTGCGATGACCTATGGATATGAGGTGAATACACCGGTAGAGATGATGCTTGCCCTTAAAGTGTTTCATGCAGGGATGATGCCGAAGCGACTTCAAGGAGCGGCTTGGGAAGAATTAATTGAGGAAATGAAGCTTAAGGAAGATGATTATTTTTATGTCGGGGATGAAGAGTTAACGAATACAAGTTGGATGGAGCAACCATTAAAACAGTTGTTGAAAGCAGTAGCGATTTCGATGTTTCGCAAAAAGCAGTTTCAAGGTATCCCGCTCATTAGTATGGCAATCGGAGCTGGTATGAATTATCAGGTGACCCGTAATGTTAGTGAATTTGCCCAAAAGTTTTATCAATATCGCTATTTGTATGAAAAACACCTTCAAGAGTGACTTGGAAAGAGAGCCGTTAGCGATTTGATGTATGATCTAAGAATGGGAAAATACAATGTTATGAGGTGGCATCTTGCTTGAATTCGATATTTTCGATTTCCTCGTTTTAACTGTAGTTGTTGGAGCATTTGTTTTAGGGATTAATATACTCGGTGATATTTTAGCGAAGTATTTTAATTAAGTTGCCTTGATATTTATGCAGGATTCCTTTAGTAGATGGCGATGTTTAGTTTGACATGTACCAGAGCCGGCGAAGATCTGTTTGTTCCTTCAGTTCCATTAGATATACTTTTTTCATACTATATATAAAGAGGCTACCTAAATTTCTTTAGGTAGCCTTCTTAAGTATGTCTTTTACTGCTTATATGTTGATTAGTACGATACCAAAGCCAGAGGTCGTTAATGATGGAAGCCATTTCAGCGATTTCTGTATTAAGTTCACAGGAACGGGAAAAGTTATTTTCATTCGAAAGTGCATCTTGTTTTTGATTAATAATGGATTCTAAATCACGTATTCGATCTGGAATGCTGCCGCGAATGTTTTCCCATTGCAGAAGAATTTGTTGTTGTACATCATGTTCATATTCATCCCAGTCTTGGTTAAGAGAGGGGAGAGCGATCCCGAGACGTTCATCAAAGATAAATAGTTCACTCATTGTGGCTGCTCCTATCTTGAATTTTTATAGTATTAGTGTACAATATTTTGGGCTGCACGACTATGGATTCAAGTGTTTAAAATTGTTAATAAATTATTATTTAAATTCCAAAAAAAGACCTTGCATTCCTTTTATAAAGCTAGTATAGTTTTAATCAGAGATTGAATAAAAATAACAACATATGAATTTTTATTCACAACGAAAGGGACGATGAAAAAATGGCAAATCCAAAGATTGTTTTAGCATATTCCGGAGGTCTTGATACTTCCGTTGCAATTAAATGGTTACAAAATCAAGGGTACGATGTAGTAGCTTGTTGTTTAGATGTTGGGGAAGGGAAAGATCTTGACTTTATTAAAGAAAAAGCGATTACAGTTGGTGCAGTTAGTTCATATGTAATTGATGCGAAAGATGAATTTGCAGAAGAATATGCATTAATTTCTCTTCAAGCACACACTTTATATGAACAAAAATATCCACTAGTATCAGCTCTTTCTCGTCCACTTATTGCAAAAAAATTGGTGGAAGTTGCAGAAGCTGAAAATGCAGTTGCAGTAGCACATGGGTGTACGGGAAAAGGTAATGACCAAGTGCGTTTCGAAGTTTCTATTAAAGCGTTAAATCCAAATTTAGAAGTTCTTGCACCAGTTCGTGAGTGGAAATGGTCTCGTGAAGAAGAAATTGAATATGCACAAGAGAATGGTATTCCTGTTCCAATCGGCTTAGCAAGTCCATATTCAATTGACCAAAACCTATGGGGAAGAGCAAATGAATGTGGAATTCTTGAAGATCCATGGGCAGCACCACCTGAAGATGCATATGAATTAACAACTGCTTTAGAAAATACTCCTGACACTCCAGATGTTGTTGAAATTGGCTTTGAACAAGGTGTTCCAGTTACACTAGACGGAAAATCTTATAAACTAGCTGAACTAATTCTTGAGTTAAATGCAATTGCTGGTAAACACGGTGTTGGACGTATTGATCACGTAGAAAACCGTTTAGTTGGAATTAAGTCACGTGAAGTATACGAAGCTCCTGCTGCTATGACATTAATTAAAGCGCACAAAGAGTTAGAAGATATTACACTTGTTAAAGATGTAGCTCATTTTAAACCAGTTATTGAAAAGAAACTTTCTGAATTGATTTATGATGGTCTTTGGTTCTCCCCACTTCGTGATGCATTAATTGCGTTCTTAGCAGAAACACAAAAAACTGTAACAGGTACAGTACGTGTGAAATTCTTCAAAGGCCATGCAATTGTAGAAGGAAGAAAATCAGAGTACTCTCTATATGATGAGAAATTAGCAACTTATACAAAAGAAGATGAGTTTGATCACGATGCAGCGGTTGGTTTCATTAAAATCTTTGGTCTTCCAACAGCAGTAAACAGCATGGTGAACAACAAGAAGGTGACAGTGTGAGCAGCAAACTTTGGGGAGGAAGATTTACAAAGTCTGCTGAAGAATGGGTAGACGAGTTTGGAGCTTCCATTTCATTTGACCAGGAACTTGTTCTTGAAGATATTCAAGGCAGCCTGGCTCACGTTACGATGCTCAAGCAGACTGGAATCTTACCAGAAGAAGATGTAAACAAAATTATTGCCGGTCTAAAAGGTTTACAAGCGAAAGCGGAGAACGGTGAATTAACTTTTAAGGTTGAGATGGAAGATATCCATCTTAATCTTGAAAGTATGCTAATTAACGAAATTGGTCCAGTTGGTGGAAAGCTTCATACAGGTCGCAGCCGTAATGACCAAGTTGCAACGGATCTTCATTTGTATTTACGCAATCAAACGAACGATGTTGTAAAGTTAATTAAAGGCTTACAAGAAGCGATTTTGGAACAGGCGAAAGTGAATGTAGAAACACTGATTCCTGGCTATACACATTTACAACGTGCACAGCCGATTTCGTTTGCCCATCATTTAATGGCTTATTTCTGGATGTTAGAGCGCGATAAACAACGCTTTACAGAAAGTTTAAAACGAATTAATATTTCACCGCTTGGTGCAGGTGCACTCGCTGGGACAACTTTCCCAATCGACCGTCATTTAAGTGCGGAATTGTTAGGGTTCGACGGTATCTATGAAAACAGTTTAGATGCCGTTAGTGATCGTGATTTTGCGCTGGAATTTTTAAGTAACAGTGCAACGATGATGATGCATCTATCACGCTTTAGTGAAGAGATTATTCTATGGTCTAGCCAAGAGTTCCAATTCATCGAATTAGATGATGCTTTCTCTACAGGAAGCAGCATTATGCCGCAGAAGAAAAATCCTGATATGGCCGAATTGATTCGCGGTAAAACAGGTCGCGTATACGGGAACTTAACGGGGTTATTAACGGTGTTAAAAGGTCTGCCACTTGCGTATAATAAAGATATGCAAGAGGATAAAGAAGGCGTTTTTGATACAGTTAAAACCGTTGTTGGTTCATTGAAAATCTTCGCTGGCATGATTTCTACGATGAAAGTCAGAACGGATGTTATGGAAAAAGCAACGAAAAATGACTTTTCCAATGCAACAGAACTAGCGGACTACTTAGCTTCAAAAGGGATGCCATTTAGAGAAGCACATGAAGTAGTTGGGAAGCTTGTCTTGTTCTGTGTACAACAAGGCTGCTATTTAGCAGATCTTTCATTAGAACAGTTTAAAGAAGCGTCACAACTATTTGAAGAAGATATTTATGTCGCTCTTAACCCATATGAAGCAGTTAAACGCCGTAACAGTGCGGGTGGAACGGGCTTTGCTCAAGTAAAACTTGCAATTGAAAAAGGCGAAAAGCTTTTACAAGCATAATAAAAAATCTCGCTGCCTTTTTGGTGGACGAGATTTTTTTATTTAATGGTATAAAAACAAGCCTCTAACTACCAAAAGGGTTCTAGAGGCTTATTTTTTATTTAAGGATTATTTATTTGGCTTATGCTTCTTCAGTACGGACAATCATAACGTCACAACGTGCGTGGCGAACAACGCTTTCAGATACACTGCCAATTAGGAACCGTTCTACAACGTTTAGTCCTGTTGCACCACAGACAATTAAATCAATGTTATGTTTCTTCGGCAGGTCTTTTGAGATTTGTCCCTTAGGAGAACCGAGGACAATATCACCAACGACATTCGTTACGCCAGCTGCTTCCGCTTGCTCTTTATATTTTTTAATTAAATCATTAGCGAATGTTTCAGAACGGTCGCGAATCGTTGTGTCATATGCTTCGATTGTTGGGTAATTTCTTGTATCAATTACGTGAGCTAAAACGAGTGTAGCATTGTCATTTTTGGCAATCGTAAATGCTTTTTGTAGTGCCCATTCTGCTTCTTGTGAGCCGTCAACAGCTACTAAAATGTTTTTATAAGTACTCATAGTAATAATCTCCTCCTTTTTTATACCCTTATTATACAATAGAAATTATGGATGATTTGTAACAAATTAGTGAATTTTGAAAGCGCCTTATTATTCAATTATTGAATGATTTGTAGCGCTTTCGGATACTTTGTTAATATTTCACAGCCTTTGTCGGTGATATAAATATCATCTTCGATACGAACTCCTGCTATGTTTGGTACATAGATGCCGGGTTCAATCGTATACACCATTCCTTGTTGTAAAATAAGTTCATTTGTTTCGGTTAAGGATGGGTATTCATGAACGCTGAGGCCAAGGCCATGACCGAGGCGGTGCGGGAAGTATGTACCATATCCTTTGTCGCGGATGATTGTTCGTGCCGTGATGTCGATGTCTTTGCATGTTACTCCTGGTTTACTTGCACTAATAGCGGCTTCTTGAGCTCTTCGGACTGTTTCATATATATCCGCTTGTTTGTCGCTTATATCGCCATAGGCAACTGTTCGAGTAATATCTGAGCAATATCCCTCATACACAATGCCTAAATCGAATAGGACAAGGTCACCCCGCCTTACTTTTGTCATTCCTGGTGTTCCATGCGGGGAAGCGGTATTTGTACCTGTGAGAACCATAGTGGAAAAAGAAAAATCACGAACGCCGCGTTTTTTCATTTCATACTCGATGGCCGCAACGATTTCTATTTCTGTTTTTCCTTCTTTTATTTCATTAACACCAATGTCCACCGCCATGTCGGCCAGACGACAGGCTTCGCGTAAGTTGTTGAGTTCACTTTCTGTTTTAATCATGCGCATTTGACGTAATTTTTCCTCGACAGAAACGAGAGCAGGGGCTGCGAAATAGTGTGTGAGATGTTCCGATCTTTCGACGTTCAGATGCTCTTTTTGAATGGCTAAGTATGAAAGTGTTAGTTTTCTTTTGCGCACAGATTCGTACATTTTTTCCCAAGGGTTTTCAATATCATTATAGCCAATGATTTCAGCGGTCCAACCGGCACGTTTCGCCTCTGCGACCTCCATTTGCGGACACACAAGGAAAGGCTCATGATTTTGAAAAATAACGAGGGCTAGCAATCTTTCGTGTGGGTCGCTTTGAAATCCACTGCAATAAAAAATCGTATCAGGTGCTGTTAGAAAAGCTGCGTCTAGGTTATTTACTTGCAACCAGTTTTGTAATTCGGTTATTCTATCATTCATAGAAATCCCTCCAAAAAAGTATAGATTTACCTTATCAAGAGATAAAATGAATGTAAATGTTAGAGGATTTGTAAGATAAAAAAAGAATATGTAAGAGGGACAAAAAGATAAGGAGTGTGGAAGAATGAAAGTATCTTTTCATGGACATGCCGTTGTGCAAGTTGAAACAAATGGGAAAACTATTTTATTTGATCCATTTATTACGGGGAATTCATTAACTGATTTACGTGTTGAGGATGTAAAGCCAGATGTTATTATTTTGACACATGGTCATAGCGATCATGTTGGTGATACGCTTGAGCTTGCAAAAAAGCATGATGCACTTGTAGTGGGAATTGCTGAACTTGCGACTTATCTAGGCTGGCAAGGGGTACGTACTCACGGTATGAATATTGGCGGGAGCTATGAATTTGATTTTGGCAAAGTGACATTAACTCCAGCTTTTCATAGTACAGGCTATATGACAGTAGATGAGCAAATTATTTACTTAGGCATGCCTGCGGGAGTGGTTTTCTCAGCAGAAGGAAAAACAATCTACCATGTTGGGGATACGGCATTGTACTCTGATATGAAGTTAATAGGCGATAAACATGCTATCGATTTAGCCTTTATTCCGATTGGGGATAATTTTACAATGGGGCCGGAAGATGCAGCCGCAGCAGCTAAACTATTGCAAGCTAAAACAGTTGTTCCTATTCACTACAATACATTTCCACCGATTAAACAAGATCCGAATCGCTTTCTTGAATTGTTGGAAGCAGGAAACGGTAGGATTATGGAAGTTGGAGATGTCATCGAGCTATAATTCAGAAAGCAGTCACGTTCTAAATGAATGTGACTGCTTCTTTTTTTATAAAACAAGCATATTTATGTAAAAAAAGGGGGAGTAGGATGAAACAGCGATTATTATTATGTTTGTTGCTATGTGGTGTGATGCTGTATTATGCGGTGCCGCGTTTGTCGTTACAAGCAGGGGGAGCGGAGAGTTTATTTGCGGCAAGCTGGCTCCTATTTGCTTTATGTACGATTGCTGGAAACTTAACGGCTTTATTATATTCACCGAAAGGAAAGCGTAAGCCAATAAAGAAAAAGGAATACAAAAAAATGCATCATTATTCCTAGGATTTGTGAAATTCGCTACTTCGCCTTATAATAAAAAAATAGGAATACCGTGAAAAGGGTGAAGAGCTTGGCTACTAAGCATGAACAAATTTTAAAATATATTGATGAGCTGCCGGTTGGAGAGAAAATTTCTGTTCGACAGATTGCTAAAGCATTGCAGGTTAGTGAAGGTACAGCTTACCGTGCTATTAAGGAAGCTGAGAACCAAGGCTATGTAAGCTCGATTGAGCGTGTAGGCACGATTCGAATTGAGAGAAAGAAAAAAGAAAATATTGAGAAGCTAACCTTTGCAGAGGTTGTAAATATTGTAGACGGACAAGTGCTTGGTGGAAAATCAGGTCTTCATAAAACATTAAATAAGTTTGTCATCGGGGCGATGAAGCTTGATGCGATGATGAGGTATACGGAAGCAGGAAACTTGTTAATCGTCGGAAATCGAACACAAGCTCATGAGCACGCATTAAAAGCTGGGGCGGCTGTGTTAATTACAGGTGGCTTTGATACAGAAGAGCATGTAAAAAAGCTGGCTGATGAATTAGAAATGCCTGTCATTTCGAGTACGTATGATACATTTACAGTCGCGACGATGATTAACCGCGCGATTTACGATCAACTAATTAAAAAGGAAATTTTGTTGGTGGAAGATATTTTAACCCCAGTTAACGAGACTTCCTTCTTAGCCTCGAACGATTGCGTGAAAAAATGGCATGAATTAAATCAGGAAACAGGTCATGGTCGATTCCCAGTTGTCGATGAGAATATGAAAGTGCAAGGTATTGTGACATCGAAAGATATTATGGGACAAGAAGAAGATACGTTGATTGAAAAAGTTATGACGAAAAACCCGATGACAGTAGGAGATAAAATGAGCGTTGCTTCTTCTGCGCATATGATGGTATGGGAAGGGATTGAATTACTTCCTGTTGTGAATGATAATCTTGTGTTACAAGGGATTGTTAGTCGTCAAGATGTTTTGAAAGCGTTGCAGATGAGTCATCGACAGCCTCAAGTTGGAGAGACGATTGATGATACGATTACAGGGCAGCTTGTGATGTCCGAAAGTCGAGGGAAAGGTGAAGAGGTCTATAGCTACGGTGTTACACCCCAAATGACGAACTATTTAGGAACGATTTCGACTGGGGTATTTACGACAATAGTTACAGACTCTGCGAACCGTATATTAAAAAACTATAAGCGCGGAGATCTAGTTGTTGAAAATATGACAATCTACTTCATCAAACCAGTTCAAATTGATAGCACATTAGATGTTCAGCCGCGTGTGCTAGATGTTGGGCGGAAGTTTGGGAAAGTCGATGTCGAAGTATTTAATCAAGGGAAATTGGTCGGCAAAGCGATGTTAACTTGTCAATTGCTTGATCGATCATAGGAAAAGCGTAAGGTACTCGTTTATTAGTAATACTGTTCGAACCTAATAGTGAACAAAGTCATATAACACAACAAAAAGGATAATCCATTTAGATTATCCTTTTTGTTGTACAATCGCTTCTGCTTCGTCTATGGCATAGGGGAGGTAAAATTTGTACATTTTGTACCCGTCAATTAGGTTTATACTACCAATTACAATGAATATACCTGCTACGATGTATGTGACCATAGATTGAAATAAAAAAAGTTGATTGATTCCGAAGAAAGTTACAAAAGAGCCTAATGCCATTGAAGATTTACTAGAAATCCATTTTTTCTCCATTGGTAAACGAGTTCGCAATGATTTCACTTTAAAAAATACGTAGAGGGCTAATGAAACAATAATGAATACAACGAAAATAGGCATGAATGAGCAACCTCCAATGCGAGAGAAATAATGCTGGTGCGGCTTATTGTTAATAATATCCTTTTTTTATATTGTACCGTCAATCATAGAAAGAATTCCACTGAAAAGCAATTAAAGCTTTTTATTCTTTCCTGTTTTTGTTTAAATAGACATAGATAGAATGAAAAGGGGAGTATCATGAAAGCGACTATTTTAGAGGAAATTAAACAGTATGAGAAAATCATTATTCATCGTCATGTTCGTCCAGATCCTGATGCGTATGGATCACAAGGGGGACTGGCAGAAATTTTGAAAGCATCTTTTCCGACAAAACAAATCTATACAGTAGGTAAAGAAGAGCCATCGCTAAACTATTTACGAAGATTAGATGTGATTTCGGATGATATGTACGAAGGAGCACTTGTTATTGTATGTGATACAGCTAATACAGCGCGAATTTGTGATTCACGTTATCTAAAAGGAGCGAAGTTGATTAAAATTGATCATCATCCGAATGCGGATCCATATGGTGACCTGCTATGGGTAGATACAAGCGCAAGCTCTTGTTCGGAAATGATTTATGAATTTTATTTAGCAGGTAAAGAACAAGGATTGAAGTTAAGCGATGAGGCAGCAAGGCTGTTATTTGCTGGTATCGTTGGGGATACTGGTCGTTTTCTGTTTCAAAGCACAACGGAAAAAACATTTGCTTACGCAAGTGAGCTGATTCATTATAACTTTTCCCGTCCTCAGTTGTTCCAAGAGATGTATGATGTAAGTGAAAATATCGTTCGTTTGAACGGATATGTGTTGCAACATTTCGAGGTGCTTCCACATGGAACGGGTAAAATGATTATTACGAAAGAGGCTATGAAGAAATTCGGAGCAACCGCATCAGAAGCCTCACAGTTAGTCGGAACACTTGGTTCAATCAAAGGGGTAAAAACGTGGGTATTCTTCATTGAAGAGGATAATGAAATCCGCGTTCGTTTCCGCTCAAAAGGCCCAGTTATTAACACGATTGCTAGAAAGTATAATGGCGGTGGACACCCGCTAGCATCAGGGGCCTCAATCTATTCTTGGGATGAAGTAGACCGTATACTTGCTGATTTAGAAGAATTAAATCAACAGGCGCAATAAAAAAGAAGCCTTTTCGGCTTCTTTTTTATTGTTTAGGGAGTTATGCGATTTTTAGAGGGGCGCTAAGTGTTTCCATATTCAGCTTCAGCGCTTGTACTTCTATAATCGCTCTAGCTTTACCTCAATATACATATCTGTATAAAAGATGAGTTCTGTCACTTCTAAGCGATATTTTTTTTTATTAATGTCGATTAGCTTATTCTCAATTGATTTTTTTAACAGTATTCTTCCGTTGTAGATTGTTTTGACGTCTTTCGCAATGAGCGAAGCAAGGTCATCACGAATAGCCTCTTCAGTCTCAGCGATGCTTAATGAATCTAATTTATAGTAGTTCCCGTTGATAATCTTCACTTGTACGTCTTGAATTGTTAATCCTTTCTCCGTTTGTTCATTTAGTTTGTGATATTCTTCTTCCCAAATGGAGATTTTTTGATTTAAATTTAAAATCGTTTCCTCCTGTTCTTGAATTTTGACAATTTGTCTTTCTTGCTGAATACCGAATAAATAAAAGAATAGCACCCAGCTTATAAGTGAGCCAAGTGCTACTCCAGCAAGGAATCGTTGCCAAGTTGGATTGCGGTGATAAGGAGGAATTCTCATAAAAGATGCTCCTGGGTGAACCAGTTGATGATGAGTGCGCCAGTTTGGGCACCACCTAATGCAGATAGAATTAACAGTACTTGTTTGATAATGTCTTTCGTTTCCCCGTTGAAGATACCGCGCTCAAAACTGTACATCATATCGAAGGTTCCACCGATAGCTGCTACAATCGCCCAAATACGTAAATTATCAGATAAGCGGAATACGGTGGTCATTGGAGCTTGTCCCGTAAAAAAAGCAGAAAGTCCACCGATGAGGGCCCCCCCTAATAACACCCCGAGTGAAATAAAATAGCTATTAATAAAGGCCGGAACGAAAGCTTCATTCATTTTTCCTCATCCTTTGTCTATAATGTGGTTTACTCTATTTATATGGGATTGTTGCCGTTAGTATGATACAAGTTCGATAAGGAGAACATATTTTCTTTTCTAACAATTACCTCTATAATAAGGGAAAATAAGCTTTAAAAAGGAGGGAGAAAGGTTTGTTTACTCATCTCCATATTCAGAGCGGGTATAGTTTATTAAATTCAACAGTGAAAATTGATGAGCTCGTCGCTAAGGCGAAAGCAGATGGCATGGAAAGCCTGGCGTTATGTGATCGAAATGTAATGTATGGCTCGCTTTATTTTTATAAAGCATGTAAAAAGTACGGTATAAAACCAATTATCGGCTTATTAGCGGATGTTCTTGATCAGGAAGAAAAGGCATATCCGCTTCTTTTATTAGCGATAAACGAAGAAGGCTATCATCATTTATTGAAGATTAGCAGTGCTATTCAAACGAAATCATCGCAAGGACTGCCGAGAAACTGGTTAAAGGCTTATGCGAAAGGGTTAATTGCGATATCGCCGGGAGCAGATGGGAAAATAGAAAGCTTGCTTGAAGAAGGAAAGACTGAGGAAGCGAAAGAGGAAGCAAAACAGTTTCTCGACCTGTTTGGGCCTCAGCAATTTTATGTTTCTATTCAACGCCTTCAAATACAGGGGGAGGACCAACGGAACACAGCGGTGGAGCAGTTAGCTCGAGAAATGGGTATAAAAGTGGTTGTAACGAATCCAGTTTATTATTTAGAGAAGGATGATGCACTGGCTCAAGAAGTGCTGCTAGCTGTTGGCACTGGGCATAAGATGGATGATGAAGAGCGACAAGTATTACCTTCCCGGCAATTTTATTTAAAAAGCATGGAAGAGATGCTAGAGCTTTTTGCGGATAAAGGAGAGGAGTTACAAAATACGCAATATATTGCGGCACAATGTCAGGTCAATCTCTCATTTCAGCGTGCACTTTTGCCGAAATATCCAACTAATCAGGGTGTTTCTAGTGATGAGATGTTAGAAGCTATTTGTTTTGAAGGGTTGAAAAAGAGAAAATCTCAACCATTTCCACAGTATGAAGAGCGGCTGCGCTATGAATTAGATGTGATTAAACGAATGAAATTCAGTGATTACTTCTTGATTGTATGGGACTTTATGAAGTTCGCAAGAGAAAAACAAATTTTAACGGGACCGGGGCGGGGGTCAGCAGCGGGATCTATGGTGGCGTATGTATTGCAAATCACCAATGTCGACCCGCTTGAGCACTCTCTTCTTTTTGAGCGGTTTTTAAATCCAGAGCGAGTGACGATGCCGGATATTGATATTGATTTTCCAGATCATCGCCGTGAAGAAGTTATTGAATATGTTGTCCAAAAATATGGTGAACTTCATGTAGCGCAAATTATTACGTTTGGAACGATGGCAGCCAAAGCAGCATTGCGCGATACAGGCCGAGTTTTCGGCTTAGATCCAAAAGAGCAGGAAACATTATCGAAAATGATGCCCAATCGATTGGGCATCACATTAAAGGAAGCTTATCAAGAATCTAAGCGCCTTCAAGCATTTGTTCAAGAAAACGAGCGTTATCAAATGCTTTTCTCAATTGCAATGAAGCTGGAAGGATTGCCAAGGCACACGTCTACCCATGCAGCGGGTGTCATTATTAGCGATATACCGCTTACGGACATTATCCCTATTCAAACGGGACATGCCGGTATCTATTTAACACAATTTCCGATGGATCTTCTTGAGGAAATAGGCCTCTTAAAAATGGATTTCCTCGGTTTACGGAACTTAACGCTCATGGAACAGATTTTAACCAGTATTGAAAAAGGCACAGGTGAGAAAATTGATTTAGCGAAAATCCCGATGGATGATCAGGACACCTTTACGTTGTTTAGTAAAGGTGAAACGACAGGTGTGTTTCAGTTTGAATCGGAGGGGATTCGCAAAGTGCTTGTTAAGTTAAAACCAACGCACTTTGAAGATATTGTCGCAGTCAATGCCTTGTACCGGCCGGGACCGATGGAGAATATCCCTCAATTTATTGAGAGAAAACATGGATTAGCTCCAATTGATTACCATCATCCAGATTTACAGGAAATTCTTGAGTCAACGTATGGTGTTATCGTGTATCAAGAGCAAATTATACAAATTGCTTCTAAACTTGCAGGATTTTCACTGGGAGAGGCCGACTTATTACGTCGAGCAGTTTCAAAAAAAAAGAAGGAAATTTTAGATAAAGAGCGAAATCATTTTGTTATCGGTGCGAAAAATAAAGATTATTCTGACAAAATCGCTTCGAGCATATATAATTTAATTGTTCGCTTTGCAAACTATGGTTTTAATCGAAGTCATGCGGTTGCTTATAGTGTCATTGCTTATCAATTAGCCTATTTAAAAGCGCATTATCCGGCTCATTTCATGGCAGCGTTAATGACTTCCGCCATCGGAAATGAGGATAAAATTGCTCAATATGTTCGCGAGGCTAAGAAAAAAGGGATGCTGATTCAATCGCCTTCTATTAATCGTAGTACTTATCCGTTTATAGCCCGACAAGATGGCATTCAATATAGTCTTGGAGCTATTAAAGGAATAGGAAGAACCGTTTTACGTGAGATTTTCTCGGCACGTCGCAATGGGAGATTCAGTGATTTGTTTGACTTCTGCTTACGTGTTTCCGGAAAAATTGTCACTCGTAAAGTGTTGGAGGCGCTCATCCATTCAGGTGCCTTTGATGAGTTTGGTCGTGACCGAGCAACGCTTTTAGCTAGCCTTGATGTCGCTCTTCATCATGCGGAGTTAGTAAAGCCAGATGAAGATTTGTTGGATTTATTGGTAGATGGAGAATTTTCACTAAAGCCTAAGTATGTTGAAGTAGAGCCAATTCGTTTAGAGGACAAGCTGCAGTTTGAAAAAAACGTACTAGGTCTCTATTTATCTAATCATCCAGTGAGCAGTTATCAAGAGCTATTTAAGCATTTTGGCTGTGTATCGATTGAAGAAGCGACAAGAAAGAAAGAAGCAAAGGCATTGCTTGGTGTCTATATTTCGGCAGTGAAGACTATTCGAACGAAAAAAGGAGAGATGATGGCCTTTCTGACTATTAGCGACGAAGAAGGCGATTTAGAGGCCGTTGTTTTTCCGAATAGCTATCGACATTTTGCTGAAACAATTCAAACAAATGCAATAGTCATGTTACAAGGTACATTGGAAGAACGAGATGGAAAGCTTCAACTAAATGTCCAACAAATCTATTCAATCGATGAAGCTAAGCAACTGGCAAGCGAAGAAACAGGAACCCTTTTTATAAAAATAGAAAGCGATAAGCAAACGAAAGATATCTTATTACAAATTAAAAAAATTTTATTACAACATAATGGCAAAACAAAAGTAATGCTTTACTACGAACGGGAAAATCGTTATGTACAGCTATCTCTATGGGATTGGGTTCAGCCTAATGACCGTCTACATAATCGGTTAATTAACATTGTTGGAAATGGCAATGTTATCCTGAAGAGAGACTGACTGTTTACAATGGTCATAGTTATGTTAGAATGATTAAGTAGACCAGTGTGGTCTGACCACTTAAGTTCGTACTTTTTGATTATTGCCTAATTAGTTCAAGGAGTGAGAACATTGACATTAAGAGAACAAGCATTGCATATGCATCGTACAAACCAAGGGAAGTTAGAGACGGTTTCAAAAGTACCAGTTCGAAATGCAGAGGATTTAAGTTTGGCATACTCTCCTGGTGTAGCGGAGCCGTGCAAAGAAATTTATGAAAAACCAGAAACCGTATATGATTATACGATGAAAGGAAACACAGTAGCGGTTGTTTCCGATGGAACGGCTGTACTGGGACTTGGAAATATCGGTCCTGAAGCTGCGATGCCTGTTATGGAAGGGAAAGCTTTATTGTTTAAAAGCTTTGCCGGAGTCGATGCTTTTCCGATTTGTTTAAAAACGACTGAAGTGGATAAAATTATAGAAACTGTAAAACTACTTGAACCTACATTTGGCGGAGTGAATCTAGAGGATATTGCCGCTCCAAATTGCTTTGAAATTGAAGAAAGATTGAAGAAAGAAACGAATATTCCGATTTTTCATGATGACCAGCACGGAACTGCGATTGTGACGGTAGCAGGATTAGTTAATGCTCTTCGTGTTGTTGGCAAATCAATGACGGAAATTAAAATTGTCGCAAATGGTGCAGGGGCAGCGGGCATTGCGATTATTAAGTTGCTCTATAGCTATGGTGTACGCGACATTATTATGTGCGATACAAAGGGTGCTATTTACGAAGGCCGAACAATAGGGATGAATGATATTAAAGAACAAGTGTCACTTGTCACAAATCGTGATAAGAAGAGTGGTTCACTTGAAGATGTAATCAAAGGGGCAGATGTATTTATAGGTGTTTCTGCTGCAGGGGCACTAACAAAAGAAATGGTTGAGTCAATGAATGTCGATCCGATTATTTTTGCGATGGCAAATCCTGATCCAGAAATTTTACCGGATGACGCTAAAGCTGCAGGTGCAAAAGTGGTTGGGACGGGACGTTCAGATTTCCCGAATCAAGTAAATAATGTGCTTGCTTTCCCAGGAATTTTCCGCGGTGCGCTTGATGTACGTGCAACGCATATTAATGAGAAAATGAAGGTAGCAGCTGTTCACGCGATTGCCGGTTTAGTAGAAGATCATGAGCTTCATCCGGATTATGTAATTCCTAGACCATTCGATGAACGAGTGGCACCTGAAGTAGCAGCTGCGGTAGCAAAAGCTGCAATGGAAACAGGTGTAGCAAGAATTAAAATCGATCCGGAGGAAGTAAAAGCTAAAACAAGAAAGCTTGCCCTCATTGGAAAAAGTGAGGCTTGATTTATGTGAGCAAGCGGCATTCCTCTTCCAAAGTTTATCTCGATGTAGTAGAAAATCTGCGCACTATGATTGAAGCAGATGGCCTGCTTCCAGGAGATAAAATTCCTTCAGAACGTGAACTTTCAGAGCGGCTCGCTGTTGGACGTTCTTCAGTTCGAGAAGCGTTACGTGCATTAGAGCTGTTAGGGCTTATTGAAACAAGACGTGGAGAAGGCACTTTTATTAAAGATTTCCAGGAGCATAAATTAGTAGAGCTTCTGGGAGCCTTTTTTTTACAAAATAATAAAGTAAATGAAGATCTAGTAGAGATGAGGAATCTAATCGAAATCGATTGTTTACGAGTCATAATAGCCCATGCTATAGATGATGAGATTGAACAACTCATACGTTGGGCTGAAAAAAACGACTTTAGTGATGAAGATTTTTTCTTACAAGTTGCGATGTGTAATCGTAACCGGTTACTAGAGAGAATTTGGCGAATTGTTAATAGTTATGCAAAAGCATCGACCTTTTCTGATACGAAAGTGAGCAAGCAAGCATATGAAACATTGCTTGAATATGTGAGAAAACGTGATGAAAATCAAGTTGTTGCAACATACATATCGCTTATCAGAAATATGTCGAAGAGCGAGTGACAAGATGTTACACAGTTTTTAGTACGATTCTGATACAGTATTAGGACAAGATCGATGCATAGACTAGGCGGTAAAGGGAGGATTCCAGCTTGCTTAAAGAGCTATTTATAAAATCCAAGAAGAAGTATGCGACAATTCCAGTTGACCGTGAGCAGCAAGATGTTCCGGCCGGGATTATGATCAAATGCCCCAACTGTAAAAAAATCATGTATACGAAAGAATTAGTGAAGAATCAGAAAGTATGTCTGCACTGTGACTATCATCATCCTATGTCGTCTTTTGAGAGAATTGCAAGTTTGTTTGACGAGGGAAGTTTTACAGAATATGATCAAGAAATGATTTCTGTCAACCCGCTTGAATTTCCGGACTATCTTGAAAAAGTAGAGAAAGACCGAAAGAAAGCGAATATTAACGAAGCGGTCGTGACAGGAGTAGGTACGATTAATGGGCACACAATTTCAGCGGCGATTATGGATTCTAACTTCAGGATGGGGAGTATGGGTTCTGTTGTCGGTGAAAAAATTACAAGAGCTATTGAGCGAGCGGCTGAACGGAATATTCCGTTTATTATTTTTACCGCTTCAGGTGGTGCGCGAATGCAAGAAGGCGTACTAAGTTTAATGCAAATGGCTAAAACAAGTGCGGCTTTAAAAATGTTTAGCGATAAAGGTGGACTCATTATTTCAATTATGACTCACCCGACAACAGGTGGTGTGTCGGCAAGCTTTGCTTCACTTGGCGATATCAATTTAGCCGAACCAGGAGCGTTAATTGGCTTTGCTGGACGACGAATTATTGAGCAGACCATTCGCGAGGAGTTGCCGGAAGATTTCCAAACGGCAGAATTTCTATTAAAGCATGGTCAATTGGATGCCGTCGTTTCGCGAACGGAATTAAAAGAAACCTTAACGACCATTCTTAAAATCCATACTCCAGGTGGTGAGTGGCAATGATTGGTGAATTAGAATTTGAACGTCCAGTCAATCAATTGCGCAGTAAAATTGAAGAATTAAAAGAATTAACGAAACATGCCGATGTTGATTTATCGAATGAAATTGCCAAATTGGAAGAGCGTCTAGCGAAATTAGAAAATGATGTTTATGAAAATATGAAACCGTGGGATCGTGTTCAAATTGCCAGACATCCGGCACGACCAACAACGCTTGAATATATTTCATTGATTTTCGAAAACTTCATTGAACTGCATGGTGACCGTTGCTATGGAGATGATGAGGCCATTGTGGCCGGAATTGCACAGTTTAATGGACAGCCAGTGACGGTAATTGGTCATCAACGAGGAAAAGATACGAAAGAAAATATTCGTCGAAACTTTGGGATGCCACATCCAGAAGGTTATCGTAAAGCATTGCGCTTAATGAAACAGGCGGAGAAATTCCGTCGTCCGATTATTTGTTTTATTGACACAAAAGGAGCTTATCCAGGTAAAGCAGCTGAAGAGCGAGGACAAAGTGAGGCAATTGCTCGGAATTTGTTTGAAATGGCAGGATTAAAAGTACCTATTATTTGTGTCGTAATCGGTGAAGGAGGAAGTGGCGGCGCCTTAGCACTTGGTGTGGGTGATCGTATTTATATGCTGGAGAATTCAACATATTCGGTTATTTCACCTGAGGGAGCAGCATCTATTCTATGGAAAGATGCTACTCAGGCAAAACGTGCTGCAGAATCGATGCAAATTACAGCTCCAGATTTATATCGCTTAGGTGTGATTGATGAAATTATTCCTGAGATTAAAGGTGGCGCTCATCGGAATATGAATAAACAAGCAGAGGCGATTCAAGCTGTTTTAGAGCGCGCACTCAAAGATCTTCTTCTTTTGGATAGTGAAGAGCTTATTCATCAGCGGTATGTTAAATACAAGAAAATTGGTGAATATACGTTTACTGAAACGAAACAACAGTCAGTGACGGAAACAAAAGTTGAAGAACAATATACTAATTAATAGGAGCGTGTCGTCTTGGACGGCACGTCTTTTTTTAAGGCTTTGTGTATGCCTGGGTGTGATTAACAAGCTGATTTAATACAGCCTTGTTTAAAAAAATAAGTAAGAAACTTCTCGACACGTTTTGTTGTCTAGCTTCGCCGGCTAAATCACTGTGAACAAGATAAGAGTCACCAAAAGGCAAAGAGCGCCTTGAGGGGATTTTTTCTGTTTTTTATCTGATCTGAACGAGCCGGTTTTGCTTTTCTTAATTTCGTGTAAATCTTTTTTCGTTTGACTTCAATTTCTGCTAAGAGTAATGTAGGCTTAAAGCATTACGATTAATGATTAAGTAAAAAATGACACGTTTAAATGATGAAGAGGTGAGAAGAATGAAGAAGATAGGCGTATTAACAAGTGGAGGAGATTCTCCAGGTATGAATGCCGCTGTTCGCGCGGTTGTTCGGAAGGCGATTTATCATAATCTTGAAGTATACGGAATTTATCATGGCTATCAAGGATTGATTGAAGGGGATATCAAGAAATTAGAATTAGGGTCAGTTGGTGATATTATTCATCGTGGAGGCACGATTCTACATACAGCTCGCTGCAAAGAATTTCAAACAGAAGCAGGTCAGCTAAAAGCCATTGAACAGTTGAAGAAATTAGGGATTGAAGGCATTGTTATTATTGGTGGAGACGGGTCTTATCGAGGGGCTCAAGCATTGACAGAGAAAGGATATCCCTGTATTGGTGTACCAGGAACAATTGATAATGATATTCCTGGCACTGAGTTTACTATTGGGTTTGATACAGCCTTAAACACGGTTATTGATGCAATCGATAAAATTCGGGATACAGCGACTTCTCATGAACGTACATATGTGATTGAAGTGATGGGACGAGATGCGGGAGATATTGCTTTATGGGCAGGGCTTGCCGGCGGGGCGGAAACCATCTTATGTCCAGAATATGATTATGATATGGAAGAGCTTGTTGCAAAGCTCCATCGCGGTCATGAACGAGGAAAGAAACATAGTATTATTATTGTCGCAGAAGGTGTTGGCAGCGGTGTTGATATTGCAAAAGAAATCCAAGAAAAAGCAGGGTTTGAAACACGTGTTACCGTGTTAGGGCATGTACAACGCGGTGGTTCGCCATCTGCGCGTGATCGAGTGCTGGCGAGTCGATTAGGGGCTCGAGCTGTAGAGCTTTTGATGGAAAGTCAAGGCGGTAAAGCGGTTGGAATTGAAAAGAACAAGTTAGTCGATTATGATATTATGGAAGCATTGGCAAAGAAACACACAATTGATAAAAAAATGTACGATTTATCGGCTGAATTGTCGATATAATCCTTGTTTGAATTATGAAGGGGGTAACATCATCATGCGTAAAACGAAAATCGTATGTACAATTGGTCCAGCAAGTGAAAGTATAGAGAAGCTTATTCAGCTTATTGAAGGGGGAATGAATGTAGCAAGGCTTAACTTTTCCCATGGTAATCATGAAGAGCATGCAGTCAGAATTCGTAATATTCGTGAAGCTGAAAAGCAAACAGGAAAAAATGTAGCGATTTTATTAGATACAAAAGGGCCGGAAATCCGCACCCATAATATGGAGAATGATGCAATTGAATTAAAGGCTGGTTCGACTATCACTATTTCAATGACAGAAGTGCTTGGAACGCCAGAAAAATTCTCGATTACATATGAAGGATTACTTCATGACGTATCCGAAGGTTCAAAAATTTTGTTAGATGATGGTTTAATTGGTCTTGAAGTTATAAACATTGATGAAGTTGAAAAAGAAATACATACAAAAGTTTTAAATAGCGGTACATTGAAAAATAAAAAAGGGGTTAATGTCCCAGGTGTGTCTGTAAAGTTACCGGGTATTACTGAAAAAGACGAACAAGATATTATGTTTGGGATTGAACAAGGTGTAGACTTTATCGCAGCTTCTTTCGTTCGCCGAGCTTCAGACGTACTTGAAGTACGAGAACTATTACAGAAAAATGATGGCACACGCATTCATATTATTCCTAAAATTGAAAATCAAGAAGGTGTCGACCGTATTGATGAAATTTTAGAAGTGTCAGACGGTTTAATGGTTGCGCGTGGTGATTTGGGTGTTGAAATTCCAGCAGAAGAAGTACCGCTTGTGCAAAAGGAATTGATTCATAAATGTAATGAGCTTGGAAAGCCTGTTATTACAGCTACGCAAATGTTAGACTCCATGCAGCGGAACCCTCGTCCTACACGTGCAGAGGCTAGTGACGTAGCTAATGCGATTTTTGATGGAACAGATGCGATTATGTTATCTGGAGAAACAGCAGCTGGGCTGTATCCTGTTGAAGCTGTTCAAACGATGCATAATATTGCATCTCGTACAGAGACAGCGCTTAATTACCGTGACATTTTATCAAAGAGAAGCAAAGTTCACCGACATCAAGTAACAGAAGCTATTAGCCAATCTGTAGCACATACTGCTCATAATTTAGAGGTCGGCGCAATTATTACGCCTACAGAAAGTGGTCATACAGCACGCATGATTTCAAAGTATCGTCCGAAAGCACCGATTATTGCGGTGACAGCTCATGAGCATATTGTAAGACGTTTAGCATTAGTTTGGGGCGTATATCCGCAAATGGGACCTAGAGCGAATACAACAGATGAAATGCTTCAAATTGCCATTGACGAAAGCTTACATTCTGGCTTGGTATCTCATGGAGATTTGGTTGTGATTACAGCAGGGGTGCCAGTCGGTGAGAAGGGCACGACGAATTTAATCAAAATTCATTTATTAGGAGATGCTTTATTAAAAGCACAAGGTATCGGACGGAAAGCAGCGAAAGGAAATGTTGTCATTGCGAAAACAGCGGCTGAAGCTTTGGAGAAAGTAATAGAAGGCTCTGTATTAGTAACGATTGGCTCTGATCGCGAAATGATGCCAGCGATTGAAAAGTGTGCCGCGTTAATTACAGAAGAGGGCGGTTTAACGAGCCATGCTGCAGTTGTTGGGGTTAACCTTGGCATTCCGGTTATTGTTGGGGCGGAAGATGCAACGAAGATTTTAACAGAAGGTCAAAGCATTACAGTAGATGCTAGCCGTGGCGTTATTTACGATGGAGATTCGCGCGTTTTGTAATATGATATTTTCGCTTGTTGGAGTAATAGGAGGTATAATGTAGGTATATACATTGTGCTGGAGGAATGTACATGAAATATATGTTGTTTTTACTCATTGCGCTGCCGGTCGTTGAAATTGCCATCCTATTGTTAAGCGGTCATTTAATTGGTATATGGCCAACGCTTCTTTTGATAATCATTACAGGCGTATTCGGTGTGTTTTTAGCGAAACGACAAGGAGTAGAAACATTGCGTAAAGCGCAGGAGCAAATGCGCTATGGTTCGATGCCAGGGCATGAAATCATCGACGGCATCTGTATTTTAATCGGTGGTGTTTTTCTGCTCTTACCTGGCTTTGTATCAGATATCATTGGAATTATTTTATTGTTGCCAATGACGCGCAATTTGTTTAAACCGCTTGTTATTGGGTTTATTATGAATAGAATGAATCGAGGAAGAGTCAATATTATTCGTTATAAATAGCTTAAGAAATAAATATAAGTTGATGAAATCGCATCTCTAAAGCAGAGATAAACATCCTGCCCCTTATCACAACGATAAGGGGCAGGAAAGCTGCTTTGGAGGTGCTTTTGTCTTGTAGAAGGGACACTTATAGGGAATCAACGTAATTCATTCATGTTTTTGATTAAATACATAATTTTGTACAGCGAGATAATCAGCTGTTGATCCAATGTCATATCTAGTGCCTGAAAGGACTTTTCCGTAACACTTGTCCTCTTGAAGGACCTTTTTAATAGCATCTGTTAATTGAATTTCCCCTCCAATGCTTGGCTCTAGGTTTTCTAACGCTTTCATAATGGCGGGGGTAAATATATAACGACCGACTACAGCGAGGTTGGATGGGGCATTTTGTTGTGGTTTTTCTATAATATTTACAAGTTCATAGAGGTCTGGAGCTGCAGGTTTCCCATCAATGACCCCATAATTTTTTAAAAATTGCTCCTCTACTTTTGTTAAACCAATCACATGACTATTTTTTTTCTCATATATGTCTATTAACTCTTTTAATCCGCCGCCAACGATAATATCATCCGGAAGCAGTACGGCAAACGCATCGTTCCCTACGAAATGTTTCCCAAGACGAACGGCATCACCAAGTCCTTTTGCAGCTGATTGTCGAGTATAAACAATTTGAATATCCGGGATGTTTAATTGATGTAATAAGAACTCTTTATTTGTTTTTTTTAGAAACATTTCTAATTCTAACGAATAATCAAAATAGTCTACGATTAAGTTTTTGGAGCGCGAGACAATGATTAAGATTTGCTCGATACCAGCCGAAATGGCTTCTTCTACGACATACTGGATAGAAGGCTTGTCTCCGATAGGAAACATCTCTTTTGGAATGACTTTTGTGACTGGTAGGCTCCTTGTACCAAAACCGGCAGCGGGTATGATAGCTTTTTTAATCATGAGTACACCGACCTTCTTGACTGAAATTTCTATATAGTATTCCGTTTTTTGTAAACTGGTACATCCTTAAGGAAAATTAAGGCATCTGTCTTATCTTGCGTAGCACATATATTTTTATCCCACTCTTAACGGGCAGTAAGCTCCCCACCTCAAGATTCAGAGTGAACAAGGAAGAGAGGTGGGGGACAACTGCCCTCATCTAGTTGCGGCTCCTAGCCCCTCGAGATCATAAGCTGTAATGCTCTGTGGCAAACTGCGCCACGCCGCATTTCATCTTATGCTTGTCGGGGCTGAACAGTCGCCTCGCTTTTGTAGTAAAGATCCGATTGGTGAGATACAGTGAAACTTACCTTTGCGATTTTCAAAGGTAAGCTTTCACCAATCAGGACCGTAGAACGTGACTAACCATCAGTGGGGGATGAAGAAAAACCCCCACTGATGGAAGTTTCACTTTATTTGTTTTTAGCTCATTTCAGCGGTAGCGAGCTGGAAATCGTTTGATTAACATCAAACATAGTTAGTTGAGATAGTATAACTGTCTAAATTCAGCCCTTTTTAGACAGATGGATAGTCAGGCTAACGCTTTAGTTAATAGGATATACATAGAAGTTATTGGAAAGGAGAAGTAGACATGGAAATATGTGTAGTAGGGGCTGGTTATGTCGGATTAACATCCGCTGCTGTACTTGCCGATTGTGGCCATTCTGTTTGCTGTATAGATACAAATAGAGAGAAGATAAAATTACTGAATCAAGGAGAGGTACCTATTTTTGAACCAGGTTTAAAAGAATTGATTTTAAACAATAGAAGTCGCTTAACTTTTAGTACCTCTGTTAAAGAAAATATACGAAAATATCCAGTTGTTTTTATTGCTGTTGGAACTCCTTCAGCTCCAGATGGTCAAACAGATTTAACATATGTTGATTCAGTAGTTGACCTGATTGCTAATTCTATCACTTCTTATAAAACGATTATTACAAAAAGTACTGTGCCCCCTGGGACAAATGAAGGGATTTTTCATAAGTTGATTCAAAAAGGTGTGAATCCGCAATTATTTAATATTGTCTCAAACCCTGAATTTTTACGAGAGGGTACAGCGATTGCTGACATGTTACATGCTGATAAGATTGTGGTAGGAAAACAAAAGGATGATCAAAAGTCGCTCGATATTATAAAAGAAATCTATCAAAAAATAGATGCTCCATATATTGTTACGACATTATCCGGGGCGGAAATGATTAAGTATGCGTCCAATGCTTTTTTAGCTACAAAAATCTCGTTTATAAATGAGATTGCTAGAATTTGTGATAAGTATGATGTTAATGTTGAGGATGTGAGAAAAGGGATTGGTTTAGATCCGAGAATTAATCCACACTTTTTACAATCAGGGCTTGGTTATGGCGGCTCATGTTTTCCAAAGGATGTTCGTTCTTTAGAACACAGTGCATTAAAGAAAAGGGTAACACCGATTATTTTACAGGCTGTTCAATCGGTGAATTACACGCAAGTGGACTACTATATAGAAAAACTATTAACGGTTATTCCGGATTTTACTGAAATGACGATTGCTGTTTTAGGAATTGCTTTTAAACCGCAGACAGATGATACAAGGTATTCACCAGCTGTTCAGTTAATTGAAAGATTAAGCGCTATGAATTCTATGGTGCATACGTATGATCCAAAAGCTCGCCTTCCGTTTGCTAAAAAAGAGAATGTGGTTCAATGTGAGAATATCACTCAAGCTATTACAGGGTCAGACTGTATCATTATTGCTACTGACTGGGATGAATTTAAACAGATGGATTGGGTGGAAATAAAAAAACTAATGAACGGTCATTGCATAGTCGATGCTAGAAACTGTATTGACCCAGAGTCTGTCGAGCAATATGGATTAAGGTATATTGGAGTGGCTCGCTCATGAAAATATTAGTTACGGGTGCTGCAGGATTTATTGGTTCTCATCTATGCGAAAAGCTGCTAATGGATTCGGGGAATGAAGTAATCGGAGTCGATACATTTATCGGGCCGACGCCTAGGAAGTTAAAACAACAAAACGTACAAAACCTCTTACCACAGTCGCGATTTCAATTACTCGAAGCAGATTTATTAACTGTTGACTTAAAAAGCATGCTTTCTGATGTTGATGTGATTTATCATTTAGCCGGAATGCCAGGTGTCCGCTCGAGTTGGGGAAAAGATTTTGATCCTTATGTTACGAACAATATTTTAGTGACCCAACGTCTTTTAGAAGCCGCGAAAGACCTACCTCTTAAAAAATTTATCTATGCTTCAACATCCTCTGTGTATGGTGAAAAAGTAGGAAAAGTAACAGAAGATGCCTATCTTACACCTCTTTCTCCATATGGAATTACAAAGCTTACAGGAGAACATTTATGTCATGTGTATTTGAGAAGTTATAACGTTCCTGTTGTAACGGTTCGGTTCTTTACTGTATATGGACCGAGACAGCGTCCTGATATGGCGTTCCATCGATTTATTGCTCAAATTCTTAAAGGAGAACCAGTAACGATTTTTGGAGATGGAAACCAATCAAGAGATTTTACCTATATAAGTGACTGTATTGAGGGTATTTTTCCTCTTGCCTACCAGGAAGGATTGATTGGCCAGACGATTAATATCGGTGGAAAGGAACGAGCGACTGTTAATGAAGTAATTGCTCTTATTGAACAAATAACAGGGAAACAAGCAAGTTTTCACTATTCGGAAACTGTTAGTGGAGAGCCGCGTCATACATGGGCTGATATTTCTAATGCGCAAAAGCTATTAGGCTATAACCCAAATATTTCTCTAAAAGAGGGTCTGGCTAAAGAAGTAGATTATATCCGTTTTGTATATCAGATATGAGGAAGCGGACTGCATAGCCTTTGGAAAAAATCATAGATTAGCTGTCACGTAAAAGAATAATCAACATATTTTAATATGAGGTCTGTTTATTTTTGGTGAATCAGCACTTTACGAAAGGAGATGTTCAACATTAAGATTGCATTCATTTGTACGGAAATGTTGCCTGTTCCCCCGTTAAGAGGGGGAGCGATTCAAGTGCTTATTAATGGAGTGACACCTCATTTAAGTCAAAATCATGACTTGACGATATTCTGCATTACAGACCCTGACCTACCTGATCGAGAAATCGTAAATGATGTCGAATATATTCGGGTTCCGCGTGAGAATTATGTGTTCAATATCGGACAAGAGTTATCGAAAAAACAAGCAGATAAAGAATATTATGATGTTATACATGTATTCAATCGTCCTCGTGATGTCCTCATTTATAAGACCGCCATGCCAAAGAGTCGGTTTGTATTGAGTCTTCATAATGAAATGTTTAAAGAGAATAAAATCTCCACAGAAATGGGAAATTTGGTCGTTAGAGCCATGGATAAAATTATGAGTATTAGCGAGTATATCGGAACAACGATTACCTCTCGCTTTCCATTAGCTAAAAGTAAGGTGAAGGCTGTCTATTCAGGAATTGATTTAAAAAAATATAAACCGATTTGGAGCGAGGAGGCACAGAATTTACGAAGGGAACTGCGGCAAAAGTATGGGGTAGAGGATAAGAAAGTGATTTTATTCGTCGGTCGTCTAAGTAAGGTGAAAGGTCCTGATATCCTCTTACAGGCGATGAAACAAGTGCTTGAAAAGCATCCTAATTCAGCCTTAGTCATAATAGGCAGTAAATGGTTTAGTGATGATAGAATTGATGATTACGGATTGAAACTGCGTCAACTAGCTGAAGAGTTAGGTGAGAATAAGGTCATTTTTACCGGTTTTGTGCCTCCAAGCGAAATTCCTGCTCATTTTTTGGTTGGGGATCTTTTTGTATGTAGTTCTCAGTGGCAGGAGCCCCTTGCTCGTGTTCATTATGAAGCGATGGGTGCTGGGTTGCCGGTTATTACGACGAATCGCGGTGGGAACGCAGAAATTATTAAAAATCTTCATAATGGGATTGTCATTGACGATTATTCAAATTCGGAAGCGTTTGCAGATGCTATATCTTTTATATTATCTAATGAGCAGGAAGCCAATTCTATTGCCAAAGCAGGCCGGGAGTTTGTCGAATCAAACTTTGGGTTTGAGCATGTAGCCAAACGCTTGGAAGATCTTTATGTAGCTGCTATGAAAAGGAAAAAATCTTAGGGAGGCATTTGGATGGATACGATATTTTCAGAAGTAGTAAAAAGCGTAATCGCTTACTACCCTGTTGAAGTAAAAAATATTTATTTATTGTCTTTTAAAGGGAAGAAGGCGGTCTGGTCGATTGAAACGGATATTGGTGAGTTGATTATAAAAAAGGTTCCGTTTGATGAGGATCATATCGCATTTATGGTACATGCGATTGATTATTTAAGAGACAACGGTATCCACACACCGAGTGTTATCAAAGCTCATTCGGGAGAAGGTTTTGTAAAGGTAGATGGTGAATATTTTGTCATTTTTGAAGCGGTCCATGGAAGATCACCAGAATATGAGTATGAGAATGAATTGTTGATGATTTTAAAGGGAATGGCTTCTTTTCACCAAGCTTCAAAGGGAATCGAATCGCCTACAGGGAAGTTCCCTTCTTTTCTCTTAACGGAATGGAAATCAGATTTACAAAGAAGATATGAGCGGTTAGTAAGCTTGAAAGAACAGCGATTACAGGCGACGGATCATAATGAGTTTGACCGGCAGTTTTTAATGCATGTTGATACCTTTTTAAAGCAGTGTCAGACGTCCATTTCGGTGTTGAACAATCCTACTTTTGATCAATGGGTGGAAGAAACGAAGGTCACGAAATCATTATGCCATCAAGATTATGCTGCAGGAAACCTTGCGATTGGCAGTGATGGGAACCTGTATGTGTATGATATGGATTCTCTAACAGTCGATCTCCCAATTCGTGATATGAGAAAAATTTTAAATAAGGTGATGAAAAAAGAAACAGCTTGGGATTTGGAGCGTATGATCAAGATGATGAAGGCCTATCAAGAAGTTAATCCCTTAACAAAAGAGCAGTATCATATTCTTGCCGCCGATATTCTATTTCCGCATTTATTTTATGGACAAGTTACGAAATACTACGACAAGAGAGAAGCAAAATGGACGCTTCAAAAACATATTTCCCGAATAAAGGACATGGCTGCTACAGAAATAAGTAAAGAAAAAGTAGTTCAAGACTTTCTAACACGATTAGACGAGGTGGTTCAGAATGGATGAGGCGATGAAAAATCTTGATTTAGGAAAGCGCCTGATGGCGGTGCATTATCCTTCTCTTGAAGTATTCGATATAGAGGTTATTCAAGACGAACCGATTAAAACGATTTGGAAAGCAGAGACATCGATAGGGACTGTTTGTTTAAAACGGATTAGGAAGTCCATCCCCATTGTGAAATTCACAACTGCAGCGCAAGACTATCTTTATGCTAAAGGCGCCCTCGTTGCGGGTATTATTCCAACGAAGGAAAACGAGCTCTTTTTTGTTCACGAAGGGTATGGCCTAGTGTTATACCAATGGATTGACGGAAGTGACTTGGAAATGGAAGAAGTTGAAGAGCATGCTTTTGCGGGATTAGAGGGATTAGCTCAATTTCATAAAGATACGGTAGGGTTTGTACCGCCCTCCGATTGTCAAACGTCTAACCGAATGGGGGTATGGCCTCATCACTATAACAAAATGCTTGAAGAAATGAAACAATGGAAAATCGAAGCGGAAAAGAAGACAACCCCTTTTGAACAAGCGTATGTCAAGCTAGCGGACGAAATGATTCAGCTGGCTGAACAGGCTAATCAGATGTTTCAAGATTCCTGTTATTTTGAATGGGTTGATGAAATTGGGGAATATGGTTATATGTGTCATCAAGATTATGGAAAAGGGAATGCCCTTCAAACGGAAAAAGGAGTGTACGTTTTAGACCTGGATAACGTAACGTACGATATTCCATTGCGCGATGTACGCAAACTAATTATGAAACGCATGGAGGAAATTGGGGCTTGGGATGTATCCGAATTAGAACGTTTGGTGAATTGCTATGAATCTATTTTGCCGCTAACGGAAGAGCAAAGAAAGATTCTCTACATTGATATGTTGTATCCTCACCAATTTTACGGTTGTGTAAAAAACCCTTTCAAGAAAGGCAAAGAAGGCGAAGAAAAGAAAATTCTAAAAAATTACCGACTTGAAATGGAAAAACTACCTGCTTTGCGCCAAGTATTGAACTTAAACTAATGGACGAGGTGATGATAATGAGATTAGAAGAAGAATTTGTAGGTAGACGTTTGCAATATGCAGAATTATTAAAAAGGGTAGCAGCCCAGCTAGAAGAAGACGATTTTTCAGTAAGAGGCAAAAAAATCGATTTTCCAGATGAGGATATGGAGTATAAGATTAGCCATAAATCAGCATTCGGTGAAAATAAGCTCACGATTTCTATTGAATGGATCGATGAGCAAGTTTAAAAGATTTAAATGATTCAAAAGAAAAACAGACCCGAGAGTAAGCATTTCGGGTCTGTTTTTCTTTCAATATATGCCCTTTGGCTAGTTGTACTAGTACATGACACGATTATTAGTTATATATGTTTAACTTGTTAAACCGACATAAGAATGTTTAGTTGAATAAGCTGTTGATTAACAAAGCTTAATTATTTAATAAACTATATTTCTGTTTTATTTTACATAAAACTACAAATTTGGATATATACTTTAAATTTATTCTAAAATTCTATATATTTAGAAAAGAAAGATAAAATAAAATATCTGTAAAAATATTGATATATAAGGGTTTTCAAGGGATTTATTCTTCCAGAAAAAATAATTTATTATAAATTTTAGAAAAAATGGTGACAAACACAGAAAGTGTGTTATATAATACAAACAAGGGAAAGAAAAACTGTATTATAACATGAGGGGAGCTCCGAAGGGATGTGAGAAAACGATATGGTTACCAAAGTAGAGAGTCTAGAAATTAATGGGGAGATAAAACCTGGTTTTGAGGAAATCCTTACACCAGAAGCTCTACAATTTATTGCAAAAATTGAGCGGTATTTTGGTCCAAGAAGAAAAGAACTTTTAGAAAGACGCATGAAAGTTCAGGAAGAAATCGACCAAGGTAAAGTACCTCAATTTCTAGAAGAAACAAAACATATCCGTGAAGATAACTGGACGATTGATCCACTGCCGAAAGATCTTCAAGATCGCCGTGTAGAAATCACTGGACCAGTTGAGCGGAAAATGATAATCGATGCTTTGAACTCAGGTGCTAATCTTTTCATAGCTGATTTTGAAGATGCAAATTCGCCTACATGGTCGAATTGCGTTGAAGGTCAAATCAATTTACGAGATGCAGTTCGTCGAACGATTGCCTTCGAAAATTCAGATGGAAAGTTATATAAACTAAACGAAAAAACAGCTGTCTTAACAGTAAGACCTAGAGGATGGCATTTAGAAGAGAAGCATGTGCTTTTAAATGGTCAACCGATTTCAGCCAGCCTTTTCGATTTTGGACTCTATTTCTTTCACAATGCAAAAGCATTGCTGGAAAAAGGGACAGCACCATACTTTTATCTTCCCAAATTGGAGAATCATCTTGAAGCGAGACTATGGAATGATGTGTTCGTTTATGCACAAAATGATTTAAAAATCCCACAAAGTACAATTAAAGCAACTGTACTAATCGAAACAATTTTAGCCGCTTTTGAAATGGATGAGATTCTATATGAACTGAAAGAACATTCAGCTGGCTTGAATAGTGGGCGATGGGATTACATATTCAGCTTCTTGAAAAAATTCCGTCACTATAATCATGGTATTTTCCCGGATAGGGCACAAGTTACGATGACAGTACCGAATATGAGAGCATATTCCTTGCTCGTAATCCAAACGTGTCACAACCGAAATGCTCCGGCAATCGGTGAAATGGCTGCACAAATTCCAGTGAAAGGTGATGTCGAAAAGAACGATAAAGCTTTTGCTATAGTGCGTGCAGACAAAGAGCGTGAAGCGAGAGATGGGTATGATGGAACATGGGTAGCTCACCCTGGCATGGTCAGTATTGTAAAAGAAGTATTTGACTTGCTTGTTCAAAAGCCCAACCAAATCTATCGTAAACGTGAGGATATACAAATAAAAGCAGAGGACTTATTGGAGGTCCCAACAGGAACGATCACTGAAAGCGGTTTACGTACTAACATTAATGTTGGTATTCAATATATTGCTTCTTGGTTATGCGGTCGAGGAGCGGTTCCTATTCACGATTTAATGGAAGATGCCGCGACAGCAGAAATTTCAAGAGCGCAAGTATGGCAATGGATTCATCATCCAAAGGGAATTCTTGAGGATGGTCGAAACATTACAAGTGAGCTATTCAAATCGATCCAACAAGAAGAGTTAGAAAACATTCAAGCGGAAGTAGGGGAAGAAGCATTCGCAACAGGGAGATTCATCGAAGCCGCCAAGCTGTTTGAAGAATTGAGTTTAGCTGATGACTTTGCCGATTTTTTAACGAATCCGGCATATGAACATCTTTCATAATAGTTAAATAGTTTCATAATTTTATATAAAAATTAGGAGGAATTTAATCATGAGAGAAGAAAGAGCAAAACAATTACAACAAAGCTGGGAAAACGATGCAAGATGGAAAGGGATTACTCGCCCTTATTCTGCTGAAGATGTTATCAAATTAAGAGGATCAATCGATATTGAACATACATTAGCTCGTCGCGGTTCAGAAAAATTATGGAACCTTCTTCATACAGAGGATTACATTAACGCACTTGGTGCACTTACAGGTAACCAAGCAATGCAACAAGTAAAAGCTGGTTTAAAAGCAATCTACTTAAGCGGTTGGCAAGTGGCTGCGGATGCAAACATTGCTGGTCAAATGTACCCTGACCAAAGCTTGTACCCAGCAAACTCTGTACCACAAGTAGTAAAACGTATTAACCAAACATTACAACGTGCTGACCAAATCTCTTACTCTGAAGGAAACACAGACATCGATTGGTTCGCACCAATTGTTGCTGATGCAGAAGCTGGTTTCGGTGGAGCACTTAACGTATTCGAATTAATGAAAGGTATGATTGAAGCAGGTGCTTCAGGCGTTCACTTCGAAGACCAACTTTCTTCTGAGAAAAAATGTGGTCACTTAGGTGGGAAAGTTCTTCTACCAACTCAAACAGCTGTACGTAACTTAGTCTCTGCTCGTTTAGCTGCGGACGTAATGGGTACACCAACACTCTTAATCGCACGTACAGATGCTGACGCTGCAGATTTAATCACAGATAATATTGATCCAGTTGATGCACCATTTATCACTGGTGAGCGTACACCAGAAGGATTCTACCGTACAAAAGCTGGTCTTGATCAAGCGATTGCTCGTGGTCTTGCTTATGCACCATATGCTGACCTTATCTGGTGTGAAACGTCTGAGCCGAACCTTGAAGAAGCTCGTCGCTTTGCTGAGGCAATTCATGAGAAATTCCCTGGTAAACTACTTGCTTACAACTGTTCACCATCATTCAACTGGAAAGCTAAACTTAGCGATGAAGAAATTGCTAGCTACCAAAAAGAAATTGGTAAGTTAGGATACAAATTCCAATTCGTTACACTTGCTGGTTTCCACTCATTAAATCACAGCATGTTCAATCTTGCTTTAGGTTACAAAGAGCGCGGAATGGCTGCTTACTCAGAGCTTCAACAAGCTGAATTCGCAAGTGAAAAAGACGGTTACACAGCAACTCGTCACCAACGTGAAGTTGGAACTGGTTACTTTGATGAAGTAGCACAAGTTGTATCTGGTGGAACGTCTTCTACAACAGCACTTGCTGGTTCAACGGAAGCAGAACAATTCCAAACATCTAATAAATAATATGAATTTTAATCTTGCCTACTAATTATAGTGGTGAACAATGAAATACTGTGTCGTGTCTATTACCTTACTCAAAAAGGAATAGTATGTATTGAAGTAAGGGAGTAACTCTACTTTAGAGTGAATCCCTTACTCTTTTTTTGGTCCGATAATAAATGCCCAAATTTCAGTAAAAACGTTGGCCCGCTGCAGGGTGTTAATTATCACAAGGATGATTGGACCGATAATTAATCCCAAAAAGCCAATTAATTTATACCCGATAAATAGAGAAATAAGTGTAGCTAATGGATCAATACCGATGCTTGAAGAAAGAACTTTCGGTTCAATGAGTTGCCGTTGCACAACGACGATGATATACAGGACAGCAAGTCCAATGGCAAAACTAACATCTCCAGTCATTACTTCATAAATCATCCAAGGAATAAAGATAGTCCCCGTTCCTAAATAGGGAATAATGTCAATGAAACCGCAAATTAAGGCGATTGTAATAGAATAGTTTACTCGCATAATTAATAACCCAATTAAAATGGTAATCGTTGTTAAAGAAATCAATGTGCATTGAGCGCGGATAAAGCCAAATAAAGCTCGTTTCAGATCATAGACCACTCTTTTTGCACGAGAAGACACTTTATAAGGCAGAAATTTAGCCGTTAATCCTCCAAGGCGGTGCCAATCTTTACTAATGAAAAAAGTAGCCATTAAGGAAAAAATAAGTGCTGTTATTGTATTTGGAAACCACCCAAGAATAGCGGGTATATTTTTTAAAATAAATTGAATAAATTCGCTGACGGCTGTAGTAATAGATTGTCCAATCTGTTGAACATTTTTCATGATTGTATCCTGCTGGGCAACATCTAGTCTGTTAAACAAGGTGGCGGTTTCATTATAAAAAGGAATAATGGTTTGGGCGATGAAGTTTTCGATGAATGTAACAAAGGTTTCGATATGTGTTGGAAGTACGCTTGCTAAATAAGTCGTACCGGAGACAATTTCAATAATAAGTAATGTAAGAAGTCCAGCTAAGACAGAAAAGATAAGCAAAAGAGAGAGTAATACAGCAAGGCTTCTTGGCAATCGTGCCTTTTTCTCAAGAAGGGTAACGAGCGGATTCATAAAGAAGGCCAATATGACGGCGATGATGAATGGGTATGTATAAGTTGATAAATAAAAAAGAGCAGTACAGCCTAAACTAATTAATGCAATGACGAAGAAACATCGAATAAAACGATAAAGATAGACGGAATTCAAAGCTTCTCCCCCTTATAAAATATTTGTATTATATAATTGTAACGATAGGAAGAGGAATTGGAAAGTTTTAACTGATAAAGCGAGTAGATTTTTCATTTGCTTCATCTAAAAAATCTTTGGAAAATATACTTGTTTTGTTATGTTGAAATAATAAATAAGGGTAGCAAGGAGAGAGTGAATGGGTCCGATTGTGTTTTTACTGTTGCTTGGAATCATTGGCTGGCTTGGCAAGAATACATCGCTAATGGTTGCAGCAGGCTTTTTGTTATTGATGAAATTGCTTATGCTTGACACAAAAATATTCCCTTATTTAGAGGGAAAGGGGATTAATCTAGGGGTTACAATCATCACGATTGCCGTATTAGTTCCAATTGCAAGCGGTGCGATTGGCTTTAAGGAATTGGGGGAAGCAATTAAGTCTCCTTATGCTTGGATTGCTCTTATATCTGGAGTCGCTGTTGCTTTAATCGCTAAAAACGGATTAACGTTATTACAGCATGATCCGCATATTACAACGGCGCTTGTTTTAGGTACAATTCTGGCTGTTGCTTTATTCAAAGGTGTGGCAGTGGGCCCGCTAATAGGAGCTGGAATCGCTTATATATGCATGAAATTGTTCGATTTTATGAACTAATAAAAAATAATGGGGATACTTTAGGAGTATACGGAATTATTGATTTGACTGGCTTTAAACAACGATTTATGAAGCGGGAAAGGAAGAATATAGGTGAGTTTTTCTAATAAAATAATAATTTTTTCACAATTTAAGTGCTTTTCATTCCCAAAAAAGTGATTATTGTTTATAATAAACATGTAACTGCTGAAAAATGATAAATAAGCGTCCGAATCATTTTAATGGATGCGAAGATTACTTGTAAGCGTTTCAGGCAGTTATTGACCAAGCGCTCGCTAGAAAAAGTAAAACGCATATTTGATTTTTAGAAAACGGTAAGCGAACGATAGGTAGAATACATAGCATAGTCTATCTTTAATGTGAACGCTTTCACGAAGGAAGCGCGGTTTTTTCTAAAAATATATATGATTAGTTATAATACTTAGTTCTTGGAGGCGCTATATTTATACGCAATAAGTAATGGGCATAGGGGAATATTTTTAAAAAAGGAGAGATTTTATATGACAGCAACAAAAGGTCTAGAAGGTATTGTAGCAGCAACTTCATCTGTTAGTTCAATTATCGACGACACATTAACTTACGTAGGTTATAACATTGATGATTTAGCAGAAAACGCAACGTTTGAAGAAGTAATCTACTTATTATGGCATAAAAAATTACCAAATAAAGCTCAATTAGAAGAGTTAACACAACAAATTGCTGATAACGCAGAAGTTCCAGCAGAAGTTCTTAACCACTTCAAATCATACCCAATCGATAAAGTTCACCCAATGGGAGCTCTTCGTACGGCAATCTCTTTACTTGCACTTTATGATGAAGAAGCTGATGTAATGAGCGACGAAGCTAACTATCGTAAAGCAATCCGCATTCAAGCGAAAATCCCAACAGTTGTAACTGCATTCTCACGTGTTCGTAAAGGTTTAGATCCAGTTGCTCCACGTTCTGATTTAAGCTTTGCTGCGAACTTCTTATACATGCTTAGTGGAGAAGAGCCATCTGCAATCGCAGAAGAAGCATTCAACAAAGCATTAGTTTTACATGCTGACCATGAATTAAACGCTTCTACATTCACTGCACGTGTATGTGTAGCTACACTTTCTGATATCTATTCTGGTATCACATCTGCTATCGGAGCTCTTAAAGGACCTCTACACGGTGGAGCAAACGAGCAAGTTATGAAAATGCTTACAGAAATCGGTTCTGTTGAAAACGTTGAGCCTTACATCAACGCAAAATTAGCAAATAAAGAAAAAATCATGGGCTTTGGACACCGTGTATACCGTAAAGGTGACCCACGTGCGCCACACCTTAAAGTAATGTCACAAAAATTAACTGAGCTTACTGGTCAACCAGAATACTACGAAATGTCTGTTAAAATTCATGAATTAGTAACTGGTCAGAAAAATCTACCACCAAACGTAGATTTCTATTCTGCATCTGTATACCACAGCTTAGATATCGAGCATGACCTATTTACACCAATTTTTGCTGTAAGCCGTACGTCTGGTTGGATCGCTCACATCCTTGAGCAATATGCAAACAACCGCTTAATTCGTCCACGTGCAGAGTACAATGGACCAGGTATGCAAAAATACGTACCAGTTGATGAACGATAAAATTTTTTAATAAAATAAAATTTTTTTAAAAAATTTGTTTAATATTTCGACTGATTTGTAGTAAATTAATACATGTGAGTAAAAAAAGGTTAGCTGGCTCGCCAATTTGGAAAGAGCCACTAACCTTTGAATTTGAACCGGAGGTATAGACATGACACAAGGACAAAAAATCACAGTTACAAACGGAGCACTTAACGTACCAAACAACCCAGTAGTACCATTTATCGAAGGTGACGGAATCGGTCCTGATATTTGGGCAGCAGCTGTACGCGTTTTAGACGCAGCAGTAGAAAAAGCATACAATGGCGAAAAGAAAATCGAATGGAAAGAAGTTCTTGCTGGGGAAAAAGCATTCAACCAAACTGGCGAATGGCTTCCACAAGAAACTCTTGATGTAATCAACGAGTATCTAATCGCTATTAAAGGACCTCTTACAACTCCAATTGGTGGCGGAATTCGTTCATTGAACGTTGCATTACGTCAACAATTAGATTTATTCGTATGTCTACGTCCTGTACGTTACTTTGACGGTGTACCTTCACCAGTTAAACGCCCTGAAGACACTGATATGGTTATCTTCCGTGAAAACACAGAAGACATCTATGCTGGTATCGAGTATGCAAATGGTTCTGACGAAGCGAAAAAATTAATCAACTTCTTACAAAACGAATTTGGCGTAAACAAAATTCGTTTCCCAGAAACTTCTGGTATCGGTATTAAACCAATTTCTGAAGAAGGTACAAAACGTCTTGTTCGTGCCGCTCTTAACTATGCAATCAAAGAAGGCCGTAAATCTTTAACTTTAGTTCATAAAGGTAACATCATGAAATTCACAGAAGGCGCATTCAAAAACTACGGTTATGAAGTAGCTGAAACTGAATTCGCTGATCAAGTATTCACTTGGAACCAATATGACAAAATTAAAGAAGCTGAAGGTACAGAAGCTGCAAACAAAGCACAAGCTGCTGCTGAAGCTGAAGGCAAAATCATCGTAAAAGATTCTATCGCTGATATCTTCTTACAACAAATTTTAACTCGTCCAAAAGAGTTTGATGTAGTAGCTACAATGAACCTTAACGGTGACTACATCTCTGATGCACTAGCTGCACAAGTTGGTGGTATTGGTATCGCTCCAGGAGCTAACATCAACTACGAAACTGGACACGCTATTTTCGAAGCTACTCACGGAACAGCTCCAAAATACGCTGGTCTTGATAAAGTTAACCCATCTTCAGTTCTTCTTTCAGGTGTACTTTTACTTGAACACCTTGGTTGGAATGAAGCAGCGAAAAGCATTACAGCTTCAGTAGAGAAAACAATTGCTTCTAAAGTTGTAACATATGACTTCGCTCGTCTAATGGAAGGCGCTACAGAAGTTAAATGCTCTGAGTTTGCTGACGAATTAATCAAAAATCTTTAATTCTCATTCAGATACATTTTATGAAAAAGCAGCTTATTTATAGCTGCTTTTTTCATTGTATAATCGTATATATGGCATTGCTTTATCTGGGAAAATTTTGTATTATTACATATTGAAGGAGGAGAAAAATATGTCTCGTAAAAAAGTCTCAGTTATCGGTGGCGGATTTACTGGTGCTACAACTGCATTTTTATTAGCTCAAAAAGAGCTTGGCGATGTTGTACTAGTGGATATCCCACAAGCTGAAAACCCAACAAAAGGTAAAGCTCTTGATATGTTAGAAGCTAGCCCAGTTCAAGGTTTTGATGCTAAAATCACTGGTACTTCTAACTATGCGGATACTGCTGATTCTGACGTAGTCATCATCACTGCTGGTATCGCTCGTAAACCAGGTATGAGCCGTGACGATTTAGTTCAAACAAATCAAAAAGTAATGAAAGCTGTAACTCAAGAAATCGTCAAATATTCTCCAAATTCTACAATTATCGTATTAACAAACCCAGTTGATGCTATGACTTACACAGTATACAAAGAGTCTGGTTTCCCTAAAAACCGCGTAATCGGACAATCTGGTGTACTTGATACAGCTCGTTTCCGCACATTCGTAGCAGAAGAATTAAACCTATCTGTTAAAGATATCACTGGTTTCGTTCTTGGTGGACATGGAGATACGATGGTACCATTAACTCGTTACTCTTTCGCTGGCGGAATTCCATTAGAAAAATTAATCCCAGCTGACCGTTTAGAAGCAATCGTTGCTCGTACTCGTACTGGGGGTGGAGAAATTGTTGAACTTCTTGGAAACGGATCTGCATACTATGCACCAGCTGCATCGCTGGTAGAAATGACTGAAGCTGTACTTAAAGATCAGCGTCGTGTTCTTCCTTCAATCGCTTACCTTGAAGGTGAATACGGTTATGAAGGTATTTATCTTGGTGTACCAACAATCCTTGGTGCTGGTGGTATCGAACAAATCATCGAGCTTGACTTAACAGCTGATGAAAAAGCAGCACTTGATAAATCTGCTGAAGCAGTAAAAGTTGTAATGAGCGTATTAATATAAGTTTTTTATAATAGAGAAAAAAGGCAATGGCTCAAAGTCATTGCCTTTTTCTATGCTCAAAGAGAATTCAAACGTCTTATGCTTTCGTTCTAGGTCCATTTTCTTTTCTCTTTCATAATTAATATGTGTATAATAAAATGAGAATGAAGGTCATAGGAATAGAATGGATTGTAGGAGGAGAAAATGGCTAAGAGAATTCTTGTTGTGGATGATGAAAAATCAATTGTTACTTTACTTAAATATAATCTAGAGCAAGCGGGTTTCTCCGTGATAACAGCTTTTGATGGGGAAGAAGGACTTCAAACAGTGGTCGAACAGAAACCGGATCTTGTTGTGTTAGATTTAATGCTTCCAAAATTGGATGGAATTGAAGTATGTAAGCAACTTCGTCAGTTAAAAGTCAATGTTCCCATTCTAATGCTAACAGCTAAGGATGATGAATTTGATAAAGTGCTTGGACTAGAGCTTGGAGCAGATGATTATTTAACAAAGCCTTTTAGTCCGCGGGAAGTGGTGGCGCGTATTAAAGCGATTCTCCGACGTGCTCAGCAGCAAGCCCCAATTGCGGAACAAGGGACACAAGAAGATGAGCAACCATCGTTGATTATTGGTGACTTAAAAGTTTATCCAGATCGATACGAAGCTTCATTTAATGATGAGCTACTTGAATTGACACCAAAGGAATTTGAACTGCTCGTATATTTATCAAGAAATAAAGGCAGAGTATTGACAAGAGATCAGTTATTAAGTGCTGTTTGGAATTACGATTTTGTTGGAGATTCGCGTATTGTAGATGTGCATATTAGTCACCTTCGTGAAAAAATCGAAAAGGATACGAGGAAGCCTTTATATATTAAAACAATTCGAGGACATGGATATAAATTAGAGGAGCCTAAACAGGAATAATGACGTATCGTAAAAAGCTTTTTTTTGCGTTAATTACCTTAATCATTGTTGTTTTAATTGCTCTTGGCGTACTGTTAGGGAATTTATTTAAAAATTCTTATGTACAAGCATTTAATGAGCAAATTCAAAAGGAAACAACATTTATCGCGCATTATATTCAAGAACATGGCGGGATTCATTCTTTTTTAGACCGGAATGATACAGTCGATTTAAAGCCGCTTATTGATTCAAATGTTACGATTTTGACCGATGAAGGGGATGTGTTATACGATTCGAATGAAGAGAAAATTGAGCATCCGGATCGCCATGCCAAGGTACTGCAACAAATTATAAAGGCGCAAGGACAAGAAGGCTATGAAGTGCCTGAAGGAAAAGCGGACTTTCATTATTATTGGCAAGTGATTAAGACCGATGATGAAATAGAAGGGTATATCGTACATAGTAGTGAAATTTCCATCATTGAACAAATGAATCAACAAATGTGGCAAATATTAACGGTTAGTTTAGGGGCCGCGCTTATCATTATTTTGATGCTTGGAAGTATGATTACGAAACGATATGCAAGACCGATTGAAGCAGCAACGATGACAGCTATTGAACTCGCTCAAGGAAATTATAGAGCACGAACGAGTGAGACTTATTCGGCAGAAACGAAAATGCTTATCACGTCCCTAAATATTTTGGCGAGAAATCTTGAAGAAGCACAAATTTCTAGAGAGATGCATCAAGATCGACTTGAAACGTTGATTGAAAACATTGGAAGCGGCGTTATTTTTATTGATAGTAAAAGCTATATTACGCTTATTAATCGTGAATATAAACATTTATTTAATGTGGATCCTATGCACTTTATGTTTCGTTCCTATTATGAAGTCATTGAATTTGAGGAAATTATTTCGATTATAGAAGAAATCTTTCGAACAGAACAAATTATTAAGCGTCAAATGAAGCTGCCGCTCGAATTAGAGCCAAGGCATTTTGAAGTGTATGGCGCTCCAATTATTGGTAATCATGATGAGTGGAATGGGATTTTGCTTATCTTCCATGATATTACTGAATTGAAGCGCTTAGAGCAAATTCGAAAGGATTTTGTAGCCAATGTATCACATGAGTTAAAAACGCCGATTACATCGATTAAAGGATTTTCTGAAACGCTTCTTGATGGAGCTCTTCATGATGAGGAGACATTGCGCAGCTTCTTAACCATTATTTTAGAAGAAAGTGATCGTCTGCAAGTGCTTATTCAAGAATTACTGAATCTTTCGAAAATGGAGCAGCAAGTATTTGTTTTGAATCGTCAAGATGTTGATTTAATCCCAGTGTTAACAGACATTTCCACGATGTTATCAACAAGATTAGAAGAGAAGCAGCTCACATTAGACATCGTTGGTCCGGATCAAGCGTTCATTGAAGGTGATCTATCACGTATTAAACAAGTATTTATCAACTTAATGAGTAATGCTGTTAATTATACGTTAACTGGTGGAGCTATAAAGGTTTGTGTGAAAGAAGAGAAAGATACAGTCATTGTTGAGATTCAAGATAATGGAATTGGTATCGAATCAAAAGAGCTTCCACGAATTTTTGAACGCTTTTATCGAGTAGATAAAGCAAGAAGTCGAGATTCTGGAGGTACAGGTTTAGGGTTGGCTATTGTGAAGCATATACTAGAAGTGCATCATGGAAAAGTAACGGTTGAAAGTACAGTTGGTGTTGGTACAACATTTACCGTGACGTTATATAAAAAACTGCATGCATAGCAACGTTTGAAGGGTGAAGGCTACTAGGTCTTCACTTTTTTTATGGCTACGCTAAATAATGGAGGAGAGTGGATAAAACTACGCCCTAAGTATCATCTTTTTTGCAGAGTCCTATCCAATAATTGTTATTAAAAATTGGATAAGATAGATTCATTTTTAATATTTTATGAAACTTTATCCATTTCTGGGCGTACATACAGTATATAGAGAGAAAAAAAGGGAGGGGTTACTATCGCTAGTTTAAAAAGAATATATACGATGACAGGGTTAGCGTTGCTGATTGTAATTCTTGGAATAGTAGGTATATCTACTTGGTATACGGTAGATGAATCTGATCAAGCTGTAATTTTAACATTTGGAAAGGTAGAACAGACCGTAGCCGAACCAGGATTGCATTTTAAACTGCCGTGGCCGATTCAATCGGTGGAAAAGCTGTCAAAGGAGACATTTAGTTTACAATTTGGGTATAAACAGGAAGGCGGGAAAATTTCTGAGTATCCAAATGAAACAAAGATGATTACAGGTGATGAAAATATTGTGCTGGCGGACCTTGTTGTCCAATGGAAAATTACTGATCCACCGAAGTATTTATTCAATGCGAATGACCCTGAAGAAATCTTGTATAATACGACTTCTGCTGCCTTACGAAGCATTATTGGAAGCACAAAAATTGATGATGCCTTAACGTCAGGAAAAGCAGAGATTGAGGCTGATGTGCGTGAATTATTATCGCAATTAATAGGGAAATATGATGTTGGTATTTCTGTTTTAGCTGTGAAGCTTCAAGATGTAGAATTACCGAATGATGATGTTAGAAGTGCTTTTACCGCTGTAACGGATGCACGTGAAACGATGAATACGAAAATTAACGAAGCGAGCAAATACGAGAATAAACGTATGAATGAAGCAGAAGGGGAAAAAGCAGCAATCCTTTCAGCTGCAGAAGGAGATAAAACGAAACGAATAGAAACGGCACGTGGAGATGTTGCAGTTTTTGATAAATTGTATGCTGAATATAAAAGTAATAAGGAAATCACTCGTTCTCGTTTAATTCTTGAAACGCTGGAACAAGTGCTGCCAAATGCTGAAATTTATATTATGAATGATGATGGAAACACGATGAAATACTTACCATTACGTGCGCTTGATTCCAAAGCTGCTGCGACAAAGGAACAGACAGAGGAAGAAACGAAAGAGCAAAAATCAACGAAGGAAGGGGGAGCAGAATAATGAGCCCAAAGATTGTTGATTTAGAAGGTAAACGAAAAGATCATCTTCAGTGGCGCGGCTATGTGAAAGCTGGTATCTTCTTTATTATTTTGATTGCTTTACTTCTGATTTTGCTAACGAATGTGTATATTGTAAAAGAAGGGGAATACAAAGTAGTACGCCAATTTGGAGAAGTCGTCCGCATTGATAAGAGCCCCGGCTTAAAATTTAAAATCCCTTTTATTCAAAGTGTGACAACTTTACCAAAATATCAAATGAATTATGATGTATCTGAAGCTGAAATTAATACAAAAGATAAAAAACGAATGCTCATTGATAACTATGCAGTATGGCGTATTGATGATCCAAAGAAGATGATTACGAATGCTAGAACATTTGAAAATGCGGAAGCAAGGATGGAAGAGTTTATTTATTCTGTTGTTCGCTCTGAGCTTGGTCAATTGAATTATGATGAAATTATTAATGATGAAAAATCTTCAAGAGGAAGTTTGAATGATCGAGTAACAGAAAAAGTGAATGAATTGCTTACCCAAGATAATTATGGGATTCTTGTGACAGATGTTCGTATAAAACGAACGGACTTACCTGCTGAAAATGAAGAGTCTGTGTTTAAGAGAATGATTTCTGAACGAGAATCGAAGGCTCAAGAATATTTATCAAAAGGTGATGCGCAGAAGAATCGAATTATTGCAGATACTGATCGCAAAGTGAAAGAGCTGTTATCCACAGCAGAAGCGGATGCAGAAGTGATTCGAGCGGAGGGAGAAGGAGAAGCTGCTAAGATTTACAATAAATCGTTCTCCAAAGATCCAGAGTTTTATCAATTATATAGAACGCTAGATTCGTATAAAGAAACAATTGGCGAACAGACCGTCATTGTGTTGCCATCTGACTCTCCTTATGCAAGATTGTTGATGGGGAATATGAAGTAAACTATAATAGCCGTCATTTTTCTTTCTCCTTCTTCTCATGGTAGAATAGAGGAAGAAAATGAACGGTTTTTTTTAGGAGAAGGGGCGGAACTCCGCATAGGGTGAGGGTTCTCCCTTAATGTTGCGAAATACGTAGTGCAAGCTTAAGGCTTTTAAGAGTGCGTGCTGCGTTCGCGCCGCCTTTGTTTTCCCCTTTATTTGGTATGAGGATGTAGGATGGAGTGGAAACTCTGTTGATTTGTAGGGGCGGAACTCCGCATGGATGTAGGCTTTATCCTTAATATCCCGAAATACGTAGTGCAGCTTAAGGCTGTTAAGAGTGGGTGCTGTGTTCACGCCGCCTTTGTTTTCGACTTTATGTTGTGTGAGGATGTAAGGTGGAGTGGAAATAGTGTTGATTCTGTGGGGTCGGAAGTCCGCATAGGTGTGGGTTCTCCCCTTGATGTTGCGAAATACATAGTGCAGTTTTAGGGCATTGATAAGTGCGTGCTGCGTTTGCGCCGCCTTTGCATTTTGCCTTTTAGTCCCTGGATATAGGAGGAAGAATTGTTTGGATAAAAAGTTAGTATTAATAGATGGAAATAGTATTGCGTACCGGGCTTTTTTTGCTCTCCCCCTTTTGAATAATGACAAAGGGGTATATACGAATGCTGTATACGGCTTTACAATGATGCTGAATCGTATTATTGAGGAAGAGAAGCCGACACATATGCTCGTTGCGTTTGATGCTGGAAAAACAACGTTTCGACATGCGACGTATCAAGAGTATAAAGGAGGCCGCCAAAAAACACCGAATGAATTGTCAGAGCAGTTTCCGTTTATTCGTGAGCTGCTAGATTGTTTTGGAATTAAACGTTATGAGTTAGAAAATTATGAGGCGGATGATATTATTGGAACGCTCTCACAACAAGCAGAACAAGAAGACTTCGAAGTGAAAGTGATTTCAGGAGATAAAGATTTAACACAATTAACGTCTGATAAGACAACCGTTTCGATTACGAAAAAAGGAATTACTGATATCGAAGAATATACGCCGGCGCATGTGCAGGAAAAATACGGGCTTGTGCCCATTCAAATTACTGATTTAAAGGGGCTTATGGGAGATGCTTCAGATAATATTCCCGGCATCCCTGGCGTAGGGGAGAAAACAGCATTAAAGCTGCTGCATCAATTTGAAACAGTGGAAAAGCTTGTTGAATCGGTGGAAGAAGTAAGCGGCCAAAAGCTGAAAGAAAAGATTAATGAGCATAGGGAGTTAGCGTTATTAAGTAAGAAGTTAGCGACGATTTTGCGTACGGCTCCTATTGAAGTAGCCTTAGGTGAAACAGCTTATAATGGGATGGATTACGATAAAGTAATTGCTTTTTATAAAGAGCTAGGTTTTCAAACTTTGCTTGATAAGCTAGATGAGGAAAATGGACAAGACATTGAACAAGAAGAGATTGACGTACAGATAGTTGATGACATTACGGCGGATTTATTTGCTGATGAAAATGGCTTATATATTGAAATGTTAGAAGATAATTATCATCATGGAGACATCATTGGAGTTGCGCTAAGCAATGAGCACGGGCATTTTTATTTTAGAGGTGAAAGCGCACTCAGCTCAGCGGCTTTCAAACAATGGGCTGAAGATGAAACGAAGTACAAAACGATATACGATGTGAAAAAAGCTATTGTGGCTCTCCGTCATCGCGGCATTGAATTAAAGGGAATTGACTTTGATGTATTTCTAGCTTCCTATATTTTAAATCCAGCAGAATCGGTTGAAGATGTTGCGGCGATCGTAAAAGTGCAGCAGCAACCACCGCTTGTGAGTGATGAGATGTTTTATGGAAAAGGGGCGAAGCGCGCCGTTCCCGAAGAAGCAAAACTAAGTGAACATCTCGCTCGTAAGGCGAAAGCGCTGTTAGCTTTAAAGGATTCTATGCTTACAAAATTAGAAGAGCATGAACAAGATCGTTTATTTACGGATTTAGAGTTACCGTTGTCCAATATTTTAGCTGATATGGAATGGCAAGGTGTAAAGGTCGATATTGAACGTTTGCAATCGATGGGGCAAGAATTATCTGTACGTTTACGGGCAATCGAAGCGAAAATTTTTGATTTAGCGGGCGAAGCTTTTAATATTAATTCCCCAAAGCAACTTGGTATTATTTTATTTGAAAAGTTAGGCTTGCCTGTTATGAAAAAAACAAAAACAGGCTACTCAACGTCAGCAGAAGTGCTAGAAAAATTAGAAGATAAGCATGAGATTGTAAAGGAAATTCTCCATTATCGTCAGCTTGGCAAGCTTCACTCAACTTATATCGAAGGATTGCTTAAAGTGGTCAATCCGAAAACAGCGAAAGTACATACTCGTTTTAATCAAGCGCTAACACAAACCGGGCGATTAAGTTCTACTGATCCGAACCTTCAAAACATTCCGATTCGCTTAGAAGAAGGACGGAAAATTCGCCAAGCTTTCATTGCTTCCGAACAAGATTGGTTGATTTTTGCGGCGGATTATTCACAAATTGAGCTTCGGGTACTAGCGCATATTGCGAATGATCCAGGCTTAGTTGAAGCGTTTCAGGCGGGGATGGACATTCATACGAAAACGGCAATGGATGTGTTCCATGTATCGGCTGATGAAGTGACATCAAATATGCGTCGTCAAGCGAAGGCTGTAAATTTTGGTATTGTATATGGAATTAGTGATTACGGATTATCTCAAAATCTCGGGATTACTAGGAAAGAAGCGAGTGAGTTTATTGCGAAGTACTTTAAGAGTTTCCCTGGTGTTCAAGATTATATGGATGCGAGTATTCAGGAAGCGCGTCAAAAGGGCTATAGTACGACGCTGTTGCATAGACGACGCTATATTCCGGAAATTACGAGCAGTAACTTTAATATAAGAAGCTTTGCGGAGAGAACAGCAATGAATACACCAATTCAAGGGAGTGCTGCAGATATTATTAAGCTTGCGATGATTAACATGAGTGAGCGTTTAAAGCGAGAAGGTTTGAAAGCACGGATGCTGCTTCAAGTACATGATGAGCTGATTTTTGAAGTTCCACCAGAGGAAATTGACATATTGAAGCAAATTGTACCTGAAGAAATGGAAAATGCTATTTGCTTAAATGTACCGTTAAAAGTGGACTATAATTTTGGAGCAACGTGGTTCGATGCAAAATAAATGAAGATAGGTGAACATCATGCCAGAACTTCCAGAGGTAGAAACAGTCAGAAGAACGTTGGAACAATTAGTGTTAGGAAAAGAAATTCAAGAAGTATCCGTTTTATGGCCGAAGATTATTAAAAAACCAGAGCCGGTTGAACAATTTTGCGATGCACTTGTTGGACAAACGATTCGTGAAATCGGACGCCGTGGAAAGTTTTTAATTTTTACATTAGATGATTATTCAATGGTCTCGCATTTACGAATGGAAGGGAAATATGGAGTGTATCCGAAACAGGAGCCATATGATAAACATACCCATGTCATTTTTTCCTTTACAGATGGCAGCGAGCTTAGGTATCGTGATGTTCGTAAATTTGGAACGATGCATTTATTTAAAAAAGGAGAAGAGTTTGAGCAAGAACCGCTTTTGAATCTAGGTCCAGAGCCGTTATTAGCAGATTTTACGGTCGAGTACCTACGTCGAGCATTACGGAAAACCAATCGAAAAATTAAACCAGTTTTACTGGATCAACATATTGTCGTTGGTATTGGGAATATTTACGTCGATGAGTCGCTCTTCCGTTCTGGTATCCACCCTGAGCGAGTCGCTTCATCGCTTACGGATGCCGAAATTACAAAGCTTCATCAAGAAATTATTGCGACATTATCGGAGGCTGTTGAAAAGGGAGGCAGTACGATTCGTTCTTATATCAATTCACAAGGACAAATCGGTATGTTTCAATTAGAGCTATTTGTTTATGGCCGAAAAGGAGAGAATTGCAAGAGATGTGGCGCACCGCTTGAGAAACTAGTTGTCGGTGGGCGTGGTACACATATTTGTCCATCGTGTCAGGTGCGTCCATCATAAAGAAGGAAAACGAGTCAACTTCGCTTTTCTTTACACATCGGATAGGCTCTTTCCATATACTGTTTTAGCAACAGAATTGGAGGGAGTCATCATCGATGTGGTTACAGCTTATTATTCTTTCTATCGCATTAAGTATTGATGGGTTCGGAGTGGGAGTCACATTAGGCATGCGCGGTGTGAAAATCCCATTTCGATCGATTATTGTTATTTCGATTTGTTCGGGTATTAGTCTCGGTGTAGCCATGCTGATTGGTGAGTTCATTAGTCAGCTTGTCTCTCCTAATGCGGCTGAAAAAACAGGTGGCGCTATTTTAATTTTGCTAGGCATTTGGCTTGTTTATCAGTTTTTTAAAAAGGAAAAAGAAACAATAGAAAGTCATTCTAAAGAAAAGATTATTTTTAACTTTGAAATTAAATCGCTCGGTGTCGTAATTAATATTTTACAAAAACCGACGGATGCCGATTTTGATAAATCAGGTACGATTAATGGCGTCGAAGCTCTCGTTCTCGGTGTGGCTCTTTCATTAGATGCTTTTGGTGCGGGAATTGGCGCGGCTATGATTGGTATTTCACCGCTAGTGCTTGCTTTTGCAATTGGAGTCATGAGCTCCGTCTTTATTTGGAGTGGGCTTCAAAGCGGCAAATTACTATCGAAAAGCACGCTTGTGCAAAATTTATCTTTTCTTCCAGGGGCATTACTCATTATTATCGGGATATTAAAATTGTAGAATAGATTATAAAGGAGAAGGATATGGGTCGAGTTATTGGAATTACCGGGGGCATTGCAAGTGGTAAAAGCAGTGTAAGTACGTATATTAGAGAGTTAGGTTTTGTTGTTGTCGATGCTGATGTGGCAGCTCGTGAAGTAGTCGAGCCTGGTGAAGAAGCTTACCATGACATAGTTAAAGCGTTTGGCGAGGACATTTTGCTGCCAGACGGGGGAATTGATCGTCCCAAATTAGGTACGCTTATTTTTCATGATGAAGATAAAAGACTGCGTTTAAATAGCATTGTCCATCCTGCTGTGAGAAAGAGAATGAAGGAGCAGACAGAAAAAGCTTTTCAAGATGGAGCGGAAACGGTCTTTATGGATATTCCTCTTTTATTTGAAAGCAAGCTGACGTATATGGTGGAAAAGTCTCTGCTCATTTATGTGGATGAAGAGGTACAGCTTCAAAGGTTAATGAAACGCAATGATTTATCGGAAAGTGAAGCACTCGCTCGCATTCATTCCCAGATGCCGTTAGTTGAGAAGAAAGCGTTGGCAGATGCTGTTGTTGATAATAATGGAGAATTAGAAGAAACGAAGCAACAAGTGCTTGCTATCCTAAAGCAGTGGGATATACGATAAAGTATAACGTTTGCTGGCAAGGAAGTTCTTTACCCTTTGCTGCGGGTTTGCTAAACTAATCAAATGGAGTAAAAAGTGAATGAATTTCATCCGAAAGAAGAAACTAACAATGTTTCTTCTTTTTTGATGAATAAATTTAATTTATTATAACATTTTTATAGCACTTTTTGACGTAAATATGTTATACTAATTGTATATGAGGTTATAAAAAGTATAACATTAATTTCGGGAGGGTCCAAACAAAATGAATGCAAGAGTAGCGATTAACGGATTTGGGAGAATTGGTAGAATGGTTTTCCGTAAAGCCATATTAGATGAAGGTTTGGACATTGTAGCGATCAATGCCAGTTATCCTGCTGAAACTTTAGCGCATTTACTTAAATACGACACTACACATGGTAAATTCGATGGAGAGATTGTACCAGAAGAAGATGCACTTGTTGTGAATGGACGTCGTGTTCAATTAATAAATAATCGTGATCCAAAGCAATTGCCTTGGAAAGAACTAAACATAGATATTGTAGTTGAAGCAACAGGAAAATTCAATCATCGTGATAAAGCAGCTGCACATCTAGATGCAGGGGCAAAACGAGTTATTTTATCAGCACCTGGTACGAATGAAGATATTACAATTGTTATGGGTGTAAACGAAGAGCAACTAGATATTGATAAACACTTTGTTATTTCAAATGCTTCTTGTACAACAAACTGTTTAGGTCCTGTAGCAAAAGTATTAAATGAAAAATTTGGTATCGATAATGGTTTAATGACAACTGTTCACTCTTATACAAATGACCAAAATAATATCGATAACCCGCATAAAGATTTAAGACGTGCCCGTGCTTGTGCAGGAAGCATCATTCCTACAACAACAGGCGCTGCGAAAGCTTTATCTTTAGTATTACCTGAATTAAAAGGAAAACTACATGGTATGGCGTTACGTGTTCCAACACCAAACGTTTCTTTAGTAGACCTTGTTGTAGATTTAAATCGTGATGTAACGGCAGATGAAATTAATGAAGCGTTTAAAGAAGCTTCTGAAAGCGAATTCAAAGGAATCATTGAATACACAACAGAACCGCTTGTATCGGTTGACTTCACAACAAATCCACACTCAGCTATTATCGATGGCTTGTCTACGATGGTTATTAGTGATCGAAAAGTGAAAGTACTTGCTTGGTATGATAACGAGTGGGGTTATTCAAACCGTGTTGTTGATCTTGTTAAATTAGTAGCAGCTAAATTAGAGGAAACTTCTCAAGTACATGCTGGTTAAGGCTTAAGCATGGAGTTTTATGGACCTACTGCAAAATAGCAGTAGGTTTTTTATATTGTTAGCGCTGTTTAAAAAAATCCACAACGTTATTTTGCTTGAAATTAACAATAATAATAAATTATTTCTGTTATGTTGAAAATTAAAAGTCGGTTGCAAAAGAAAATTAAACATATACTATGAGTCGTAAGCTTCTTCATAAAAGGCTTACCTAACGACTGCTTAAAGGGTTAGGGCCTCTTTGGACTAACTTTCCCCCGGTAGTTATTAATGTTCAATTTATAAAATTCCTAAATCTGTTTAAGGGGGAAGCTTAAACATGGAAACAATGGGTAGACATGTTATTTCCGAACTTTGGGGTTGTGACTTTGACAAATTGAACAATATTGAGTTTATTGAAAGAACATTCGTTAATGCCGCTTTAAAATCAGGTGCAGAGATACGTGAGGTAGCTTTCCATAAATTTGCTCCTCAAGGAGTAAGTGGAGTTGTTATTATTTCTGAATCACACTTAACGATTCACAGCTTTCCAGAACACGGATATGCAAGCATCGATGTATACACATGTGGAGATTTAGATCCAAATATTGCGGCAGATTATATTGCTGAAGCATTAAATGCCGAAACGCGTGAAAAGATAGAATTACCACGCGGGATGGGCCCAGTGCACATAAAGGCAACTAAAATAGGTGTATTATAAGGTTTGAACATACAGAGGTGCTGTAGAGCATCTCTTTTTTTATAGCTCGGTATGTGCCGTTATTGATTCTAGCCTCGCACAACTGAGCTCTAAACTGTGTGATAAACAATATGGTGTACGAAAGTCTTTTTATCCCACACTTAACGGGCAGTAAGACCCCCACCTCAAGCTTATGAGGAGTCAAAGAAGATAGGTGGGGGTCAACTGCCCGTAAAGGTCCGATTGGTTCAACTAACCATCAGTGGGGGATGAAAGAAAACCCCCACTGATGGAAGTTTCACTTTATTGAGACTCCCCGCTGATTTTGCTTGTACTCTTAGCTTCTTTTAGTTAAGATAATAATAAAAATGGAGTTCTCTCACTGTATATGATGTAGAGAGTAGTACATAAACGGAGCTGATAATAATGAGGTGCCCGTCATGTCAATACAATGGAACAAGAGTGCTCGATTCACGACCTGTGGATGATAGCAAATCCATTAGAAGGCGTCGCGAATGTGAGTCTTGCGGTTTTCGATTTACGACATTTGAAAAAGTAGAGGAAATACCGTTAATTGTCGTTAAAAAAGAAGGTACACGGGAAGAATTCAGTCGTGACAAAATTCTTCGCGGCTTAATTAGAGCTTGTGAAAAGCGTCCAGTCCCATTAAAAGGCCTAGAAGAAATTACGAATTATGTTGAAAAAGAATTGCGTAATAATGGAATTTCTGAAGTGAAAAGCGATCATATTGGTGAAATGGTCATGGATAAGCTAGCGGATGTGGATGAGGTAGCTTATGTGCGATTTGCGTCCGTATACCGTCAATTCAAAGATATTAACGTTTTTATTGATGAATTGAAGGAATTATTAAATAAAGAACGAAAGTAGAGCTAAAGATAAACCTTTGGCTCTTTTTTCGCTCATCTTGTAAAATGTAATGAATACAAAGGAATTCTTTGAAAGGTTTGAATGAAGATGTCGATGCATTGGCAAGAACTGCTTCCCGCAGATCAATATAGGGTATCTTCAGCGGGAATGCTGCACAATTATGATCGGAATGTACTTACTCGCCTTTATCAACCACTTATTGGTCCCATTTGTTTGAGCCTTTATATGAGTTTATGGAGTGAGCTTGAAGAGAATCGACTTTGGGCAGAGCCAACAACTCATTATTCACTTATGAATACGATGGGGCTAAACTTGAGTGACATTTATGAAGCTAGACTCCAGCTCGAAGGAATCGGATTGCTGAGTGTTTATAAGAAGAAAAATGGTGAAACAAAGGAGTTTGTATACGAGTTACATCCACCGCTATCGCCGCAGCAATTTTTTACGGACGGCATGTTAAATATTTATTTGTTTAAAAAGATTGGGAAAGGTGCATATAACCGATTGAAGAAGTTCTTTTCGGATGATGTATTGCCTGTGCGAGAGTATGAGAATGTAACAAAAACTTTTGCTGAAGTTTTTGCTTCGGATCATTCTTTATATGTAAGTGATGAGGCAGAAGGTGCGAAAGAGCCGTTGGTTCGTCAACAGTTTATTGATCGACAAGAGGGAACTCTTCCGACAGGGTTTGAGCATCAATTTGATTTTGATTTATTAATGGCAGGTTTGAAATCATCGTTAGTGCCGAGAAAAGCACTAACGCCCCGTATTAAAACAACGATTGCCAAGCTTGCTTTTCTATATGACATTAATCCACTTGAAATGCAGAAGTTAGTGCTTGGAGCCATATCCATTGATGATGAGATTGATGAAGAACACTTACGTAAATCAGCGCGTGATTGGTATCAAATTGAACGGCATGCTGATATGCCCTCGCTCGTTAGTCGTGTACAGCCAGTCATTTATCGCACTCAAATGGATTCTCCAAGGAATCAAGAGGAGGAGCATATTCAGCGTTTAGAAACAGTCTCCCCGTTGCAACGGCTTAAGCAACTATCGAATGGTGCTGAAATTGTAGAAGCTGATTTAAAAATTGTTGAAGATATTATGCTCAACCAAAATTTAAATCCTGGTGTGGTGAATGTGTTAATTGAATACGTAATGTTGAAAGCAGAAAAGAAATTCACAAAGAATTATGTTGAAAAGATTGCTGGTCATTGGACGCGCATGAATGTTGTCACTGTTAAAGAAGCGATGGAGTTAGCGAGAAAAGAGCATCGTAAATATCAAGGTTGGGCAGATGGCAACAAATCAAGCGCAAAAGGCAGTCGTCAAAAAGCAACGCGTACGGAAATGGTTCCGGCCTGGTTAAATAAAACAGAAGAGAAGCAGACTGAACAAAAGAAAGCGGCAACCGTTTCTGATGAACAGAAAAAAGCGATATGGGAGCAAGTGAAAAAGTTAAATGCAGGAGGTGATCACGCTGATGCAAAAGATTAATTCAGCCTTAAACAAATTGACGAATGGTACAAAGTTTCAGCAGCGTTATGAAGCTTTAAAGCAAGAAGTGATGGAAGATGAACACATTCATGATTTTTTACATGAAAATCGGTCCATTATTACAAAAGAAATGTTAGAAAAAAGTGTCGGGAAACTGTATGAATTTTCGACACAAAGCAAGAAATGTGATAAGTGTCCAAGTTTAGATGGTTGTGTGAATATGATGCAAGGATATTATCCAAAGCTTGTGATTCAAGGGAATGCTCTGGATCTTCATTATGAAGTCTGTCCACGGAAAGTAGTAGAAGATGACAAACGAAAACGCGAGAAGTTAATTCGCAGCCTATATGTACCGCGCGATATTCTTGCGGCCAATATTGCCGACTTTTTAGAAAAGGACGTATCGGATGAACGATACGCAATAGTAGGCAAGGTAATGAGTTTTATCAATGATTATATACCAGGTCAAAAGCAAAAAGCACTTTATATTCACGGGGAATTTGGTGTTGGAAAAACCTATTTACTAGGAGCGATAGCGAATCAATTAGCCGAGAAACAAATATCATCGTTGATTGTATATTTTCCCGACTTTTTGCGCGAGCTTAAAGGCTCGATTGGGGATAATACAGTGAATGAAAAGATTGAAATGGTAAAGACGGCTCCTGTACTAATGATTGATGATATAGGCGCTGAATCAATGACGAGCTGGGGTCGAGATGAAGTGCTTGGGCCAATATTGCAATTTAGAATGCTTGAGAATTTGCCGACTTTCTTTACCTCGAATTTTAACTTTGATCAGTTAAAAAATCATTTAACTTTTTCTCAGCGAGGGGAGCGGGAAGAAGTGAAAGCGGCGCGAGTAATGGAACGTCTTCAATATTTAGCAGAACCGATTGAGCTAGAAGGTAAAAATCGAAGACTGTGAGTGGTGACCTGACCTAGTTTCAGGTCACTTTTTCTATTTGATTGGCTATTCTACTTCTAAACAAGTCCTAACCTCCATATATATAAGCATAAAATGTGCGGGTTAGGGGGGACAAAGATTGGTTCTTATTTCATTTCAAAATAATAATGAGGCATTAAAACTATTACAGTTTGTCTCTGCCCATTCTCTAGGGGGAGAGCTGCAACAATATATGATATGTACGCCGGAACAAGGCTTAAAATTAGACTTGGAAGAACGGCCGATTGAAAAGTGGCTAGTGATGCTTACAGATGTTTTTCATAGTTTCCTAGTAGAAGAGAAGCTCCAATCAGTACTTGAACAGGTTATCATTCAAAAGTTTCTATATCGTGAGCGAGATGAAATTGATGGGATTCTACAAATTGCGTCTTCAATTTTTGAAGGAGAGAGAAACGCGGCTAGAAAGCCTTTGTTCGGGGAAGAAAAGCAAATCATTAAGGACGGTTTGCAAACGATCTTAACAAGGAAGCTGTCCTTTTCGTTTGATTCTTTTATAACCTTTCGTTTAAAGTCCTTTCATCAATCTTTAGAAAAATATGCGATGCTCGCAATTGATGAGTATAAGCTTGAACAAGATTATCAGAGCTTTATTGCTACATTGCGGGATTTCTTGCATAAACGTACTCCTAAAATGCCCTATCTTCACCTCGTTTATCAAGACGCTTTTTATTTTTATGATGCTTCTTATCGAAAGCTTGAACGGCTTGAAATTAATGAGTTAGTCGATCGCCATTTGTTGGCGAATAGTTCGATTTATATTGAATCCGTGACGCTCGCTCCGCTTTTATCCATCGCTCCAGAGCGGCTTTATATTTATACGGATGATATGGAACAAGGGCTGATTCAAACGGTAAAGCGAATTTTTGAAGAACGTTCGGTTGTATTGCCGTTGAATGCTTTTTGTATGTATAATGATTAAGAAAAATCACTTGCATTTCCGAGTAGTACGGATTATAATTTGCTACATACTACTTCAATTAAGTTTTTTAAAAGTTATGATGAGGACATGGGTATTCTAACCCCGATTTTTAGAGAGGGAGGCCTTGGCTGTAAGCTTCCTATTCGGCTAGAACACTTACCACCTTTGAACTTCGGCTCGGAAAGCTATTGTAGCGATTATGAGTTGACGGAAAGCTGCCGTTACCAAGCTTCGAGTGTCATTTTGTCTATTGGCAAAATGAAACGAGGGTGGAACCGCGGGTTATAATTTTGTTTACTAAGCTCGTCCCTGTTTTAGACAGGGGCGGGCTTTTTATATTGTCCAAATACCTTTACGAAGGGAATAAGACAAATTGAGCACACTACTATAACGTAGTGAAAATGTAGAAGGAGTGAAACTGTATGTCTGAATTAGTAAAAATCTCTTTTCCTGATGGCGCAGTGAAGGAGTTTAATAAAGGCACAACAACAGAAGAGATTGCAGCATCTATTAGTCCTGGTTTAAAAAAGAAATCGATTGCTGGTAAATTTAATGGGGAATTATACGATTTAAAACGTCCTATCTTAGCGGATGGAACAATTGAAATTGTGACGCAAGATACAATCGATGCCCTAGAAATTATGCGTCATAGTACAGCTCATTTAATGGCTCAAGCGATTAAACGTTTATATAAAAATGCAAAGTTTGGTGTTGGCCCAGTTATTGAAGGCGGTTTCTACTATGATATCGACCTTGAAGAATCATTAACACCAGAAGACTTACCATTAATTGAAAAAGAAATGAAAAAAATCGTCAACGAAAACTTAGAAATTAATCGTATTGAAGTAAGCCGTGACGAAGCAATTTCTCGTTTCACAAAAATTGGCGACAATTATAAATTAGAGTTAATTGACGCAATTCCAGCCGATCAACAAGTAACAATTTATGAACAAGGGGAGTTTTTCGATCTTTGTCGCGGGATTCATGTTCCATCGACAGGAAAAATTAAAGAATTCAAGCTGCTAAGCATTGCTGGTGCCTACTGGAGAGGAGACAGCAAAAATAAAATGCTGCAACGTATTTATGGAACAGCTTTCTTTAAAAAAGAAGAGTTAGCAGAGCACTTACGCTTGCTTGAGGAAGCAAAAGAGCGTGACCATCGTAAAATCGGAAAAGAATTAAACCTATTTATGAGTTCTCAAAAAGTAGGTCAAGGTCTTCCGTTATGGCTTCCAAAAGGGGCAACAATTCGCCGTACAATCGAGCGTTATATTGTCGATAAAGAACAGCGTCTAGGTTATGATCACGTGTATACACCAGTTATGGGTAGTGTGGAATTATACAAAACATCTGGTCACTGGGATCATTATCAAGATGGTATGTTCCCTGTGATGGAAATGGATAATGAGCAACTTGTTCTTCGTCCAATGAACTGCCCGCACCATATGATGATTTTCAAAAATGGAATTCATAGTTATCGTCAGCTTCCAGTTCGTATTGCTGAGCTTGGTACAATGCACCGTTATGAAATGTCAGGCGCATTATCCGGCTTGCAGCGTGTGCGTGGAATGACATTAAATGATGCGCATATTTTCGTTCGTCCAGATCAAATTAAAGACGAATTTAAACGCGTAGTCAATTTAATTCTAGAAGTATATAAAGACTTCGATATTAAGGATTATTCATTCCGTCTTTCTTACCGCGACCCAGCAGATACTGAGAAATACTACGATGATGATGCAATGTGGGAAAAAGCACAAGGTATGTTAAAAGAAGCGATGGATGAGCTTGAGCTTGACTACTTTGAAGCTGACGGAGAAGCGGCATTCTACGGTCCAAAACTCGATGTTCAAGTTCGTACTGCACTTGGAAAAGATGAAACATTATCAACTGTTCAATTAGATTTCTTATTACCGGAACGCTTTGACTTAGGTTATGTTGGTGAAGATGGAAAACAACATCGTCCAGTCGTTATTCACCGTGGTGTAGTATCAACAATGGAACGTTTCGTAGCATTCTTAATTGAAGAATATAAAGGGGCATTCCCAACTTGGTTAGCACCGGTTCAAGCGCAAGTTATTCCAGTTTCACCTGCTGTTCATCTTGATTATGCAAAAGAAGTTCAAGAAAAATTACAAGCAGCTGGTCTTCGCGTTGATTTAGACACTCGTGATGAGAAAATCGGTTACAAAATTCGTGAAGCACAAATGCAAAAAATTCCTTATATGCTCGTTGTTGGAGACAATGAAGTGAAAGAAGGAAGCGTAAATGTTCGTAAATATGGCGAACAAAAATCAGAAACCATTTCGTTTGAAGAATTTTCAGCGCTTATTCAAGCAGAAGTAAATCGTTAATGCAGGAGAAAGGCACAGCAGATGTGCCTTTCTTTTTTTAGCTCTGTTAATGAATATTGTTGATTTATACAATTTTCGGCTCATTTGTGTGAAACTTCCATTATTAGGATCTTACTGTCCGTTAAGTGTGGGATAAACGACAAGATAATTGAAACAAATCGTTTTATGCTCTAATATGAAGAGAGAATCTTTTGATAAATGGGGTTGTTGCTATGCAAGAAGGGCAAAAAAAGAAATTTATTTTTTTGTTTGGACCGGCTTTTTTAGCTATTGTTATTTTATTAATACTTGATAATTATCGCCAATATGCGATTGTTCCTGTTTTGCTTTTTTGGATTCTCTTTTTTTCGTGGGACGCGTTTGATAAAAGAAAAAAAGAGAAAGAGGATTCAAAATAACTTTCAAAAAATATGTATTGTCAAACGTAAGGAAATTTGATAAGATAATTTTTGTTGAGAATAACCATTTATGTATTTGACAAATCATCTGTGTTTATGATATATTCTCTAAGGTAAATTGAATACGAAATTGAGGAAAGAAGAGGCACCCGCTTCTCACCTGGTTGACGCTTTGTAGTAGTTAACAGGTCATGATTTGATTATTTGGAATTTCTAAATGAGTCTATCTGTGTGGGTGCATTCTGTACCCGCACTTTTTTATTGATTGAGCATAAATGCAAGTGCAAATCATGTAAGCGAGTTGTGAGCGTTGCCGTTTTATCTCTACGTTCGTATTCGCTAAATAACCTTGGAGGTGGCTAACTATTAGTAAAGACGCGATGGTGAACGAAGGCATCCGTGCCCGCGAAGTTCGTCTTATTGACCAAAATGGAGAGCAACTTGGAATTAAAACGAAATTTGAAGCATTGGAAATTGCCGCTCGTGTGAATCTTGATCTAGTTTTAGTTGCTGCAAATGCAAAGCCTCCTGTAGCCCGTATTATGGACTACGGAAAACACCGCTTCGAGCAGCAAAAGAAAGACAAAGAAGCGCGTAAAAATCAAAAAGTGATCAATTTAAAAGAGGTTCGTCTGAGCCCAACAATTGAAGAGCATGACTTTAACACGAAGCTTCGTAATGCTATCAAATTCCTTGAAAAAGGGGATAAAGTAAAAGCTTCTATCCGCTTTAAAGGACGTGCAATCACACATAAAGAAATCGGACAACGCGTATTAGATCGATTTTCTGAAGCGTGTAAAGAAGTGGCTACGATTGAAACACATCCAAAAATGGATGGGCGCAGCATGTTCTTAGTACTAGCACCGAAAAACGAAAAGTAATTGTAATGAGGAGGAATACCTTATGCCTAAAATGAAAACTCACCGCGGATCTGCTAAACGTTTCAAAAAAACTGGATCCGGCAAACTTAAGCGTTCAAAAGCTTATACAAGCCATTTATTTGCTAACAAATCTACTAAAGCGAAACGTAAACTTCGCAAAGCAGGTCTTGTAAGCACTGGTGACTTCAAACGTATTCGTCATATGTTAGACAACATTAAATAAGTTCGATTTATCGAGTCAAATAGGAGGGAAATAACATGCCACGTGTAAAAGGCGGTACTGTTACTCGCAAACGTCGTAAAAAAGTTATAAAATTAGCTAAAGGTTACTATGGTTCTAAACATACTTTATATAAAGTAGCTAACCAACAAGTGATGAAGTCAGGAAACTATGCTTTCCGTGACCGTCGTCAGAAAAAACGTGATTTCCGTAAATTATGGATCACTCGTATCAATGCTGCAGCTCGCATCAACGGTCTTTCTTACAGCCGTTTAATGCACGGTTTAAAGCTTGCTGGTATCGAAGTAAACCGCAAAATGCTTGCTGACCTTGCTATTGCTGATGCACAAGCATTCGCTCAATTAGCAGACGCTGCAAAAGCACAATTAAACAAATAATTTTTTATAAGTCATTCTCTGTAACAGAGAATGGCTTTTTTCATATTTTAAAAGGGGGAGAAGCTTTTGTTTACTATAGTGTACATGATCTTTATTAATATTCTTGCGTTTACAATAATGGGGATAGATAAGAAAAAAGCGCGCAATGGGGAATATCGTATTAGTGAAAGAACGTTATGGATAGTAGCTGTTATCGGTGGAGGAACGGGCGCTTATCTAGGTATGAAGCAGTTTCGTCACAAGACAAAGCATGCTTCGTTTAAATGGGGGCTGCCTGTTTTAATGGTGATTCAGCTTGGCTTGCTTGTAATGTATGGAATAGATTAAGTCATACGTAGGCTATAACTTGTATATGCTTGTAAGAACAGCAGCGTGATAGACGGAGGGAGAACATGGATGAGAAATTGGCAATTGTCTTAAGTTATATTCAGTCTGGTAGTGTGTTTATGCCTTTTGTGTTTATTGCTTTTCATGTGCTCCGGCAACTTCTATTCATCCCTGTTATTGTCGTGTGTATTTCAGGTGGTATTTTATTCGGCCCTGTTTTAGGTACAATATATTCTATTATTGGATTAACGTTGTCAAACCTTTGCTTTTATTTTATTATTGGAAAATTCCCGAAAACTAGAGATAAGCTGTTGCTTTTAAAAGATAAGCTGTTCGGCAATCACAAGCTGAACAGCTCTCAAATTGCTATACTAAGATTGCTTCCTTTTATTCATTATTATCTTCTCTCATTTTGTTTGATGGAATCGAATAAAGGCATTAAACATTACCTCTACCTATCGTTTTTAACGAATATTCCACTTGCTTTTGTCTACACGGTGTTTGGCCACTCTATAGCTAATTTTAGTTCAACATCTCTTATCATTATGTTAGTAGCGATTACGTTTCTTTTATATCTAGTAAGAGAAAGGCGAAATGTCGTCCCTTGGAGGGAGTTTTTTCGATATAAGGATAAAGGCTGAAGATTTTGAGGTGAATGGGCAAGACTCTTCATTTTTGATGATCCGTGACGTACCTTTTTCATAATCATAGGCATAGAAAAAAGGCTGCCTAAAAAGTTTAGGGCAGCCTCTTTGCTTTGTTTTATGCTCGATCAAAAAGAGAGTTTCCAGCAATGCCTGGTTTCGTCATTTCGAATGGATTTAAAATTAAGTCCAGTTCTTCTTCTGTTAGTACGTCATACTGCAGGCAAAGCTCTCGAATTGGTTTTCCTGTTAGAATCGCTTCACGCGCAATCCGTGATACGACTTCATAGCCTAAATGTGGATTAACTGCGGTAATAATACCAACGCTATTGTCCACATATTCTTTCATACGTGTTTCATTCGCTTCAATGGCTGATAGACAGTGATCGGTAAAGGTTCTGAAACCATTATTCATAATACTAATTGATTGTAATAAATTGAATACGAGAACAGGTTCCATAACGTTTAATTCTAACTGTCCTGCTTCTGATGCAAGAGAAATTGTATGGTCGTTCCCGATTACTTGAAACGCAATTTGGTTAATCACTTCTGCCATAACCGGATTCACTTTACCAGGCATAATGGAAGAGCCAGGTTGACGTGCAGGTAAGCTGATTTCACCAAGTCCTGCGCGTGGACCGGATGCCATTAAACGTAAATCATTTGCTATTTTGGACATGTTTGTCATACAAATTTTTAGTGCCGCTGATACTTCTGTATAACAATCGGTGTTTTGCGTTCCATCAACGAGATGTTCGGCGTGAATAAGTGGCAATCCGCTAATATCAGCTAAATAATTCACAACATTTTCTATATAGCGAGGGTCTGCATTTAAACCTGTTCCGACAGCAGTTGCACCCATATTTACTTCATATAAGTTCTCGCGTGTTTGACTAATTCGTTTAATATCTCGTGCGATTACGCGACTATATGCTTCAAATTCCTGCCCCAAACGAATCGGAACAGCATCTTGGAGATGGGTGCGCCCCATTTTAATGATATGATCAAACTCTTGTGCTTTTTTCTTAAATACTACATGCATATCATTCATTGTTTCTAGTAATTTATTTAATAAATTTAGTGTTGCAATATGAATGGCAGTAGGAAATGCATCATTTGTTGATTGTGACATATTCACATGGCTATTTGGACTTAATTTACTATATTCACCTTTATCATTTCCCATTAGTTCTAGTGCACGGTTAGCAATAACTTCATTGGCATTCATATTCATGGAAGTACCAGCGCCGCCTTGAATAGGATCAACGATAAAGTATTCGTGCCATTGTCCAGATAGGATTTCATCTGCAACTTGAACGATTACATTACCGATACCTTCATAAAGGCGCTTTGTATCCATATTCGCCATCGCTGCCGCTTTTTTAACGATTGCTAGTGCATTAATCAATTCTTCATGAATTTTATATCCTGTAATCGGAAAATTCTCCACTGCTCGCAGTGTTTGAATACCATAGTAAACATCCGCAGGAATTTCTCTTTCACCTAGAAAGTCTTTTTCGATTCGATATTTTGTTTTTAACATCGTAGTCCCTAACTTCCTTATATAATTTTTAGATCAATTTAATATCATTTATAGATTGATCTTCTCTATCATAAATGTTTTTATGAAAAATTGCACTAGAAAAGTTTACAATTTTACAATTTTTATAGTTAGTAAAGAAGAGGACGGGGAAGACGTAACTTTGCCTTTGTTCTTTTAGCTCTCCTTTTCTGTATCATCATGCTTGGGAATCACTTTATTATCGCGGACTTAGCTTCTCATGTATCCATAACGATTCGAAGTGCTAAAAGAATTAATCGCTCCCGTCGCCCCTTTTTCATAGTAAACACCCCCCTGCTTCTTTTATGAACGAAGTAGGGGGGCGTTTCTGTAAAACAATGAATGATTGTAATAAAGTGAAACTTCCATTAGAGGAGGCTTCTTATTTAATGATAAATGTTTGAATTCTTCAAAAGGAGTTATCCAAATATTCAGGACACCTTCTTTCTTTAATCCCTATTCAAAAATTCCTTCACAGGGCTTTTCCAGTCAATGGCAGAGGCGGGGTATTGTTTTTTTATAGCAGCTTCGATTTTTAAGAAGTCGTCCCGCTTTAGCCCTTTTAGATCGGCTGTATTTTTTGGCCAAATAAAAATGGACACGACTTCAAAGGAACGCTCCGTCGTTCCAAGGTATTTTTCGCCCTCAAATAAGACTCCGTTATATGTTAATAAGAAATTTTTACGAATATTTTTTGGGTCATCGAGAAAATAGAACTTTCCTTGTTCATGGGCTAATTCCAGTTTTCTTCGCGGACTTAACATATATTTAATTGCTGTATATAACAAAAATACAATAACTACCAATAAAATAAGACGGAATAATAAGGCCATACAATATCCCCCTTTTTCATAACGTTTCTATACTATGTACGAACGAATTTTTTAAAAGTTTCACATATTTGCTATAATTTAAGCGATAAAGGTAGAAAGTAGTGATGAGATGAATATTTCCAAATTAATGGACATGCAAGCGGTGCTTGACCAGCATATTGAACGGAAGCATGGGTTAGAAACAGAAGACCTTGTGGAACGAAAAATTTTGGCGCTTTTAGTGGAGTTAGGTGAACTTGCCAATGAAACGCGCTGTTTTAAATTTTGGAGTCTAAGGGGACCTTCTGAGCGAGAAACCATTCTCGGTGAATATGTTGATGGAATTCATTTTCTGCTGTCGCTCGCAAATGAGCAGAGTTTTAAACCGACGGTGCCAGAAATGTTTACATTGGAACAGCGTAATCTGACAGAGCAATTTATTTTATTGTATCGAGAGATTAGTCTGTTTCAGCAACAAGTAACGTTCGAGTCGTTCCAAACGGTATTTACCGAATATATCCGACTTGGATATATGCTTGGTTTTTCAGCAATCGATGTAGAACAAGCTTATATAACGAAGAATGAAGTGAATCACGAACGGCAGCAGCAGGGCTATTAATTGTCGTGAAGAAATGACTTCTGTATAATTATGGTTACGAAAAGGAGTGATACATAATGACTAAGTTAGATGAAACATTAACGATGCTTAAAGATTTAACCGATGCAAGAGGGATTGCTGGTAATGAATCAGAAGTAAGACAAGTGATGAAACGATATATTGCACCTTACGCCGATGAAATAACAAATGATGGCTTAGGAAGTTTAATCGCCAAAAAAACAGGTGATGCAAATGGGCCAAAGATTGTGGTCACAGGGCATCTAGATGAAGTAGGATTTATGATTACGCAAATTGACAGTAAAGGCTTTTTGAAATTTCAGCCAGTAGGTGGTTGGTGGAATCAAGTCATGCTGGCACAGCGCGTAACGATTGTGACAAGAAAAGGTGATGTGACAGGTGTAATTGGTTCAAAACCACCTCATATTTTATCACCTGAAGCTCGAAAAAAACCGGTTGAAATTAAGGATATGTTCATTGATATTGGTGCATCCAGCAAAGAAGAGGCGCAAGGATGGGGTGTACGGCCGGGAGATATGGTTGTACCGTATTTCGAATTTACCGTGATGAACAATGAAAAAATGCTGCTGGCCAAGGCTTGGGATAACCGCATTGGCTGTGCGATTGCTATCGATGTGTTAAAGCAGCTGAAAAATCAAAGTCATCCAAATGTTGTATACGGAATCGGGGCTGTTCAAGAAGAGGTCGGCTTACGCGGTTCGAAAACATCAACATTCCAAGTGCAGCCGGATATAGGCTTTGCTGTTGATGTCGGCATTGCAGGTGACACGCCGGGAGTTTCTGAAAAAGAAGCAATGAGCAAAATGGGCGATGGACCGCAAATCGTTTTATATGATGCATCAATGGTTTCACATAAAGGTTTACGTGATTTAGTAACAGATACAGCGGATGAACTAAACATTCCTTATCAATTTGAATCCATTCCAGGTGGTGGAACAGATGCTGGCTCGATTCATGTAACAGCAAAAGGGGTGCCGGCACTTTCAATTGGTATCGCGACACGCTATATCCATTCTCATGCGGCGATGCTTCACCGCGATGATTATGAAAATGCTGTGAAATTAGTCGTGGAAGTGATTAAACGACTCGATCGTGAAACAGTGGACCGGATTACGTACGAGTAAGGTAGATTTTGCAGGTTATGGAGTCAAACTGGCGGTAAACTGAATTTTTATAAAAAAATAACAGCCGATTCGGCTGTTATTTTTTTAACCCATTTTCTAATGCACGAAGCATCTCTTCTTTTTCATTTTGTGAGGAATTTTGCCAAATAACTTCAAACAGTACACCAAGTCCAGGAAGCATTTTTTCCTCGCCATTTGAAATTGCATCGACAATTGTATCTTCGAGCTGTTCTTGTGTATTGCCCGTTACATTGCTAATGATGGCGTTACGTAAATTTAAGTTCATAATTATTTCCTCCCATGTCATATAATGCTGAACAACGATAGCATGCCCTTATTCGGGATACATTATGTATGGAAATTGCGTTATAATAGGAAAATCAGTGAAATTAAAGGAGCGTTACACGTTGAAATATATTGAATCTGTTAAAAATCCAAAGGTAAAAGCATGGAAGAAGCTGTCGACGAAAAAAGAGCGTGATAAATCAGGCCACTATTTAATAGAAGGTTTTCATCTTGTTGAGGAAGCATTAAAGGAACAAATTGTTTTAGAGGTCATTGTTAATCAAGATATGGAAATGCCAGCTCAGTTTAAAATAGAGCAAACAGAAGTCGTCTATGTAAAAGAAGATGTGATGAAGGCGATTTGTGATACGGAAACACCACAAGGTATTGCGGCAGTCTGCGAACAACAAACAGTCCATTTCGATGATATTCCATCAGGAAAACTATTATTGTTAGATGCAGTGCAAGACCCAGGTAATTTAGGGACAATGATTCGTACAGCAGATGCAGCGGGAATCGATGCTGTCATTTTAGGAGAAGGCTGTGCCGATGTATATAACCCGAAAGTCGTTCGAGCGACACAAGGAAGTTTATTTCATTTACCTGTGATGAAGGCTAATTTGTCCCAGTTTATTGACCAGCTTCATATGCCTGTGTATGGAACGGCTTTAGAAGGCGGTGTGCCATTTGAACAAGTTGAGAAATCTGAAACCTTTGCCTTACTTGTCGGAAACGAAGGGCAAGGAGTTTCAAAAGAATTGTTAGCGAAAACGACGAAGAACTTGTATATTCCGATTTACGGGAAAAGTGAATCGTTGAATGTTGGGATTGCAGCAGGGATTTTGATGTACTACTTGCGAAAATGAGTTTAAATATACTATAATGAAACAGAATTTCATAAGTAAAGACGATGACGGAGACTAGTAGCTTAAGACATCCATTTTAAGGGAGAAAATGCCGAGACTGAAAGCATTTTTAATGGCGCTGCTTAAAGGAATTCACCTCTTGAGTCGACATTGGGAAGATCCATTGATCCGAAAAATGTTCCGGTGAAGAGCCGTTATTTTTAATGAAGTGAGTGTGGGTGTTTTATATCCATGCTAATAAGGGTGGTACCGCGATACATAAACCTCGTCCCTTTTATGGGATGGGGTTTTTTTGTGTTTATTTATGTTGACAAATAAAGGAGGAATAGATGATGCAGGAACGTTTACAAGAACTGCAAGAAGAAGCGTTGCAAAAAGTGTCAGCCGCATCAAACTTAAAGCAATTAAATGATATTCGTGTGGCTTACTTAGGAAAAAAAGGACCAATTACAGAAGTATTGCGTGGCATGGGTAAATTGTCTGCTGAAGAGCGTCCAAAAATGGGAGCACTTGTGAATGTTGTTCGTGAAGCGATTACTTCAGCAATCGAAGAAAAACAAGCGGTGCTTGAAGCAGAGGCAGTCAATGCTCAATTAGCAGCGGAAACGATTGATATTACGTTACCAGCTCGCCCGGTGAACAAAGGGAATCATCATCCATTAACGCGCATTGTCGAAGAGATTGAAGACGTGTTTATCGGAATGGGGTATACAGTAGCAGAAGGTCCAGAAGTAGAGAGCGATTACTACAACTTTGAAGCTTTAAACTTGCCGAAAAGCCATCCAGCACGCGATATGCAAGATTCTTTCTATATTACAGATGAAATTTTAGTTCGTACACATACGTCTCCTGTTCAGGCAAGAACAATGGAGAAACATAAAGGTCAAGGCCCAGTTAAAATTATTTGTCCAGGTAAAGTGTATCGTCGTGATAATGATGACGCGACACATTCTCATCAATTTATGCAAATTGAAGGATTAGTCGTTGATGAAAATATTTCAATGAGTGATTTGAAAGGAACGCTTGAAGTATTTTTGAAAAAAGTATTTGGCCAAGAGCGTGAAATTCGTTTGCGTCCAAGTTTCTTCCCATTCACAGAGCCTTCTGTAGAAGTGGATATTTCTTGTAAAATCTGCAGTGGTAAAGGCTGTAACGTATGTAAGCAAACAGGCTGGATTGAAGTATTAGGCGGTGGAATCGTTCATCCGAACGTACTTGAAATGGCTGGATTTGATTCAAAGAAATACTCAGGATTTGCCTTTGGAATCGGTGTTGAGCGAATTGCGATGTTAAAATACGGTGTGGATGATATTCGCCATTTCTACACAAATGATATGCGTTTCTTAAAGCAATTCCACCATCACGAAGCGTAAAAATTTCTCTGATTTGGCCGGAATCTCACTAATTTTGCTTATAATCTATCCAAATTAGCGATTAATTTCGCCAAATCAATCCATTAAAAGGAGGACCAACGATGTTTGTTTCATATAAATGGCTTCAAGAATATGTAGATCTTTCTGGCATCAGTGCAGCAGAGCTTGCGGATAAAATTACGAAAAGCGGCATTGAGGTTGAAGGAGTAGAAAAGAAAAGTGAAGGCTTAAAAGGGGTTGTTATCGGTCACGTTTTAGAGCGTGAACAACATCCAAATGCCGATAAATTAAATAAATGTTTAGTAGATATCGGGGCGGAAGAGCCTGTCCAAATTATTTGCGGAGCTCCAAACGTTGATAAAGGCCAAAAAGTAGCCGTGGCAACAGTGGGTGCTGTTTTACCAGGTAACTTCAAAATTAAAAAAGCAAAGCTTCGCGGAGAAGAATCACACGGAATGATTTGTTCGCTTCAAGAGCTTGGAATTGAATCTAAAATTGTGGCGAAAGAGTATGCTGTTGGGATTTTCAATTTCCCACAAGATGCACAAGTTGGTGAAGATGCATTAGAAGCACTTGGCTTAGACGATGAAATTTTAGAACTAAGCTTAACACCAAACCGTTCAGATGCGTTAAGCATGTTAGGTGTTGCTTACGAAGTTGCCGCTATTCTTGGACGTGATGTGAAATGGCCAACGATTGAAAAAGAAGAAGCTTCTGAAAAAGCATCTGATTATATTTCTGTAAAAGTAGAAGCAACAGAAGATAATCCATTATATATTGCAAAAGTTGTGAAGGATGTAAAAATTGGACCATCGCCATTATGGATGCAAACACGCTTAATGGCAGCTGGTATTCGTCCGCATAATAACGTTGTGGATATTACAAACTTCGTATTATTAGAATATGGTCAACCGCTTCATGCGTTCGACTACGACCGTCTTGGATCAAAAGAGCTTGTCATTCGTCGTGCGAAGGATGCTGAAAAAATTACAACACTTGATGAAGCAGAACGTACATTAACTCCTGACCATCTTGTCATTACAAACGGTACAGAGCCTGTCGCTATCGCTGGTGTAATGGGTGGAGCGAATTCAGAAGTGAAAAATGATACAACGACAGTCATCATTGAAGCAGCTTATTTTAAAGGCAGCACGGTTCGTAAAGCATCGAAAGATCACGGCTTACGCAGTGAAGCAAGCGCTCGTTTTGAAAAAGGAGTAGACCCAGCTCGCGTTCGTGAAGCAGGAGAGCGTGCAGCGCAATTAATGGCGGAATACGCTGGTGGAACGATTCTTGAAGGCAGTGTTGAATATAATGATATGAAGGTTGAACCAGCTGTAATCTCGATTACGCTTAATAAAATTAATGGCTTACTAGGAACAAGCATGAGTGTATCTGAAGTACAAGATATTTTCACGCGCCTGCAATTTGATGTAGCGGTAGAAGGAGAAAACTTCACGGTAACGATTCCAACTCGTCGCGGCGATATTACAATCGAAGCCGATTTAGTAGAAGAAGCAGCTCGCCTGTATGGCTACGATAATATTCCGTCTACGCTGCCAACTGGCACGACAACGCCTGGGGCGTTATCAGATTATCAACAAAAACGTCGTAAAGCGCGTCGTACATTAGAAGGCGCTGGTCTTTTCCAAGCGATTACGTATTCGTTAACAAGCGCAGAAAAAGCTGCTCAATTCGCTTTAGAAGCACGCGAATCGATTCGTCTAGCAATGCCGATGAGTGAAGAACGCAGCCAATTACGTTTAAGCATTGTACCTCAATTATTAGAAGTAGTGAAATACAATAATGCTCGTCAAATGGATTCAGTTGCGTTATATGAAATTGGTTCTGTTTTCTTAAAACAAGATGGCGAACAGCTTCCGGAAGAAAGAGAACATGTAGCTGCTGCTATCACAGGTTTATGGGAATCCCACTTATGGCAAGGTGAAAAGAAGCCAGTTGATTTCTTTGTCGCAAAAGGAATTTTAGAGGCTTTATTCGATACGTTAGGTGTAGCAAGCCAAATCGAATATCGTCAAGCAGAAATGAAAAATCTCCATCCAGGACGTACAGCGGAAGTGCTATTAAATGGTGAAGTAATTGGTTTTATCGGTCAAGTGCATCCAACTGTTCAAAAAGAATTGGATATTAAAGAAACCTATGTTTTTGAATTATCATTTAAAGCATTGGCAGAAGCAGAGGTTGCTCCAATCGCTTATGAAACGATTCCACGTTTCCCATCGATTACACGTGATATCGCACTTGTTGTGGACTCAACGACAAAAGCAGGCGATATTCAAAGCATCATCGTTGAAGCAGGCGGTGCTTTATTAAAAGAGGTGCAAGTATTTGATTTATACGAAGGCGATAAAATGGAAGAAGGCAAAAAATCCATTGCATACTCGTTAAAATACTTCGATCCAGAACGTACATTAACGGACGAAGACATTACAAAAGCACATGACAAAGTGCTTGCGGCGGTAAAAGACCAAGCAGGGGCAGAGTTGCGCGGATAACCTATTAGATTTGGCTGGTAAACAGTCAAATGTACAGGTAAAGACACCCACCATTTTCTGAAATGGTGGGTGTCTTATCGTTAATATTTCTTTTTATACAAATTCTTCGCTTTTTCCGTATTGGCAAAATGAACTTTTGTAAATTCATGCAATGCCTCTGTTCCTTTTTCATGAATTAAACGAGCAGCTGCTTCATCGACTTTAGAACCAGCACCTTTTGGAATGGTAAAGCCTGCTTTTTCACTAAGCTGTTCGAAGCGTCGAATAAAAGCATAGCGAGCCAGAATGGAGGCCGCGGCCACGCTTAGGTGAACGCCTTCTGCTTTTGTGCTTAAATAGGTAGCATCTGCTTGAAATAGTTCTTGTCCTTTTAAATAATTGAAGAATACACCGGGTTCAGCAAACTGGTCAATTAAGACAGCATCAGGCTTTTCAGGCTCAATTTTTGTTAATACATGTTTAATTGCTTGATTATGTAGCAGTGCCTTGATTTTACCTTGTGACATGCCTTTTGCTTGAAGCGTATTATATTTTGGATTGTCGCAAGTTAACAGGCTGAATGGGACAACATCCTTAATTAACTTAGCAATCTCGATAATTTGCGGGTCTTTTAAATTTTTAGAATCTTGAACGCCGAGCTCTTTTAACAGGGTTAGCTGTTCTTTCTTTGCATAAACCGCCACAACAGTCATTGGACCAAAGTAGTCACCGGTACCAACTTCATCGGAGCCGACAACAGATAGGGTGCCGATGTTAGTCGGTGGCGAATAACGATGTGTTTTTACAGATGGTGTTTTTTTGGCTGCTGGAGCTGTTTGAGCGTTTTCTTTCCATTTCACCGCTTCTTTTTCGGCATTTGCTCCTTGGAATAACACTTTTCCTGATTTATAGGCGGTGATGGCACAATGGGCCGGTCGTGCGCTAAATAAGCTGCCTGGTGGTAATGTATTAACAAGGGAATCTTTATAATGCTCTTTCATTTTGTATATTTGTGATGCATGAACGAGTAGGACAACATGGGACATCAAAATCGTCTCCTTTTATTTTATTTTTACAAAATTAGCCATAAATTGACGAGCCTCTCTCTTTCATGACGAAAAATATCATGATATGATAGGGAGTACAGGATTGTTTAGATTGGAGGCATCATTTTGTCAGACGATACACGAAATAGAGTTACAGTAGATATATATGGTCAACCATATACGATCGTCGGTGCCGAAAGCGCAAGTCATATTCGCCAAGTAGCTTCGATGGTTGACGAGAAAATGAGAGAAATTAGTGTGAAAAATCCGAGCCTGGATACGAGTAAACTAGCAGTGCTGACGGCGGTCAATACGATACATGATTACCTCAAAATCCAAGAACAATTGCACCAGCTTCAACTGGAATTACAGAAAGAAAAGGACTGAGTTTATGTTTGATTTGGCAATCTTAGCTATCCTTCTCATCGGATTGTTAATTGGTTTAAGGCGCGGCTTTATATTACAAATCATCCACTTGACCGGCTTTATTGTCGCGTTTATTGTGGCCTATGTATATTATGATGAACTGGCTCCAAAACTGAATTTATGGGTTCCATTCCCGGCGATGGGCGATTCAAGTACATTAAAGATGTTTTTTGATACAGTCGGTTTAGATACTGCTTATTATAATGCAATTGCTTTTGCTATTATTTTCTTTATTACGAAAATTGTATGGCATATGATTGGGGCGATGCTTGATTTTATTGCACACTTGCCTATTTTAAAACAGCTGAATCGCTGGGGTGGCGGTATATTAGGATTTATGGAAGTCTATTTAATCTTGTTTATTATATTATATATTGTAGCTCTTTTGCCAATGGATGCGGTTCAAGAACCGTTAAATGGCTCATTTCTAGCAGAAGCTATTGTGAGAGATACACCGTTTTTATCTAATCAAGTAGAGAAGCTTTGGTTTCATAATGTACCTTCTTAAGGGTCTGCCTTTCCTTAACGAAATGATAGATTGCTATCTTTTGTGGGGAAAGAGACCCTTTTTAACGTATTAAGAATGCTTGTGCTTTAAAGAAAGAAACGGTATCTTTAAAGAAAACTTGATTCATTAATTTTTTGGCAGGTGAAAAAAAATGTCTATTAATAAAAAAGATCTTATTAAATTATTGGAAACGATTGCGATATATATGGAGTTAAAAGGGGATAACCCATTCAAGGTGTCAGCGTTCCGTAAAGCAGCAGCAGCACTTGAAGCAGATGATCGCAGCTTGTCAGCGATTGATGATTTTACAGCGCTTAGCGGGATTGGGAAGGGGACAGCGGCTGTCATTGATGAATTTATCCAAGAAGGCAAATCGACGGTTTTAGAAGAGTTACAAGAGGAGGTGCCAAAAGGGTTAATTCCTCTTTTAAAGCTTCAAGGTCTTGGTGGGAAAAAAATTGCTAAGCTACATAAAGAGCTTCATATCCGTGATATGAACGATTTGAAGGTAGCCTGTGAAGAAGGGAAAGTAAGTGCACTAACGGGTTTTGGTAAAAAAACAGAAGAGAAAATTCTTGCGGCAATTGATGAAGCGGGGGCACGGCCAGAACGATTGCCATTATCATTTATGCTGCCTATTGCCGAGGAAATTGAACGAGCGTTAGCAAATATGAAAGCGGTTATTCGTTCGTCACGGGCAGGAAGTATTCGTCGTATGCGTGAAACGATTAAAGACTTAGACTTTATTGTATCTACCGATGAGCCGGAAATTGTGAAAGAACAGCTTTTAGCATTGCCGCGTATTAAGCAGGTTATTGCCGCGGGTGATACGAAAGTGTCGGTTGTCTTGGATGGTGAATACGATGTATCTGTTGATTTCCGTATTGTAAAAGATGTTGAATTTATTACAACGCTGCATCATTTTACTGGTTCAAAGGATCATAATGTGCGTATGCGTCAGCTTGCGAAAGATCGTGGAGAGAAAATTAGTGAATATGGTGTAGAGAATATAGAAACAGGTGATGTACTTACATTTGAAACAGAGGAACAATTTTATCAGCATTTTGGCTTGCCGTTTATTCCTCCAGAATTACGGGAGGATGGGACGGAAGTAGATCAATATGACGGACATGAGCCGTTGATTTCACTTGCTGATATTCAAGGTGACCTTCATATGCATACGACATGGAGCGATGGTGCGTATTCAATTGAAGAAATGATTGAAGCTTGCCGTGCTAAAGGCTATCGATATATGGCGATTACTGATCATTCGCAGTATTTAAAGGTAGCTAATGGCTTAACAGCTGAGCGTTTGCGTGAGCAAAAGAAAATCATTCATAAATTAAATGAACAGTATGACGATATAACGATTTTATCAGGCATTGAAATGGATATTTTACCAGATGGAACGCTCGATTTCGATAATGAACTATTAGCGGAGATGGACCTTGTTATTGCTTCGATTCACTCAAGCTTCTCACAATCGCGTGAAGTCATTATGGAGCGTTTGAAAACAGCACTTTATAACCCGCATGTGGATATTATTGCTCACCCGACAGGAAGAATTATTGGCAAACGAGCAGGCTATGATGTAGATATTGAAATGCTTATCGAATTGGCACGTGAAACGAATACTGCATTAGAGTTAAATGCAAACCCGCATCGCCTTGATTTAGCAGCACCCTATTTACGAAAAGCCCAAGAAGCGGGTGTACCGATTATCATTAATACGGATGCGCATAATATCGACATGCTTGAACATATGGAAATTGGTGTCTCTGCGGCGAAAAAAGGCTGGCTGAAAAAATCATCTGTCTTAAATGCTAAGAGTGCTGATGAATTACTTACATTTTTAAATAGAAATAACTAACCTGACAAGGAGGCTTTTTTATCTCCATGCATCAAAAAGCATTGAACACATTAGAATTTACAAAAATTAAAGAACAATTAGTTTCCCATTGTACGTCGTCAATTGGGAAGGACAAGGCAGTACAATTAGCTCCATCTACTGATTTTGATGAAGTTGTTAGATGGCAGGAAGAAACGGATGAAAGTGCAAAAGTGCTTCGGTTGAAAGGAAATGTTCCTTTAGGAGGAATTTTCGATATTCGTCCTCATGCAAAGCGGGCACAAATTGGCGGAATGTTATCACCGATTGAACTGATGGAGATTGCAAGTACGATTCGAGCAGGGCGCGTATTAAACCGCTTTTTTGAAGAGATGGCCGAGCAAGAAATTGAGACGGTGCTGTTAACGGAATATATTGAGTCGCTTCACCCGTTGATTGATTTACAACAGGCGATTACGTATGCCATTAGTGAGCATGGCGAGGTGCTTGATTCAGCTAGTGAGCAATTGCGTACGCTTCGCAATCAGCTGCGAACAAATGAAAGCCGCGTACGGGAAAAGTTAGAAAGTATGATTCGTTCTTCCAATGCTTCTAAGATGTTATCGGATGCCATTGTGACGATTCGAAATGATCGTTTCGTTATTCCAGTTAAACAAGAATATCGCAGTCATTATGGTGGCATTATTCATGACCAATCTTCTTCAGGTCAAACATTATTTATTGAACCGCAGGCAATTGTACAGCTGAATAATGCTTTGCAAGAAACACGGGTGAAAGAGCAGTTAGAAATTGAACGTATTTTAACGGAGCTGTCTGTGAAGGTCGGTGAGTATACGTCTGAATTATTACATAATGTAGCGGTACTGGCTCAGCTCGATTTTGTATTTGCAAAAGCCCGTTATGCGAAAATGATTAATGGTTCTAAACCACAGCTGAATCAAGAAGGCCGAGTGAAACTATTTAAAGCGAAGCACCCGCTTATTCCAGCTGATGTCGTGGTGGCAAACGATATTTTCTTAGGAGAAGAGTTTACAACAATCGTGATTACCGGTCCGAATACAGGCGGGAAGACCGTCACGTTAAAAACGATTGGACTTTGTACGTTGATGGCGCAAGCTGGATTACAGATTCCAGCCCTTGATGGTTCAGAAGTAGCTGTTTTTTCAGCAGTATATGCTGATATTGGCGATGAACAGTCAATTGAGCAAAGCTTAAGTACATTTTCTTCTCATATGGTCAATATTGTTGAAATTTTGGAGCATGTGGATCATGAAAGTTTAGTTTTATTTGATGAGCTTGGAGCAGGAACTGACCCGCAAGAAGGAGCGGCTTTAGCGATTTCTATTTTAGATGAAGTGTATAAGCGGGGTGCCCGAGTTATTGCGACGACTCATTATCCAGAATTAAAGGCTTATGGTTATGACCGTGAGGGTGTAATTAATGCAAGCGTTGAATTTGATGTGGAGTCATTAAGACCAACGTATAAGCTATTGATTGGTGTACCTGGTCGAAGTAATGCATTTGAAATTTCAAAACGTCTTGGCTTAAATGAGAAAGTCATTAATCATGCGCGAAGCCATATTGGTGAGGAGACGAATCAAGTTGAAACGATGATTGCCTCATTAGAAGCAAGTCGTCGTCAGGCAGAGGAAGAAGAGAAAGAAGCGGCGGATTATTTAAAGCAATCGGAAAAACTGCATCGAGACTTGCAGCAACAAATTGCGGAATATTACAATGAACGTGACAAGCTGATGGAGAAAGCATCAACGGAAGCAGCCGCTATTGTTGAAAATGCAAAAAAAGAAGCAGAAAAGATTATTAGAGATTTACGCAAGCTTCGTTTGGAGAAGCAAGCAGATGTCAAGGAGCATGAATTAATTGATGCAAAGAAACGATTAGAAGAGGCTGCACCTGAGCTGAAAAAATCACCGAAAATGGCAGTATCATCGCAAAAACGGGCATGGCAGCCTGGCGATGAAGTGAAAGTGACAAGCTTCGGGCAAAAAGGCTATTTAATTGAAAAAGCATCGTCTGATGAATGGCATGTACAAATGGGTATTATGAAGATGAAAGTAAAAGAAGCAGACCTTGAATTTATTAAGTCAGCTCAAAAAGAAAAACAAACGAAGCCGCTTACGACAATTAAGGGGAAAGACTACCATGTTAGTCTCGAGCTGGATCTTCGTGGGGAGCGCTATGAAAATGCACTTTCAAGGGTTGAAAAATATATTGATGATGCACTTTTAGCGAGCTATCCAAGAGTGTCCATCATCCATGGAAAAGGCACGGGAGCTCTAAGACAAGGCGTTCAAGAATATTTGAAAAGTCATCGCTCGGTTAAACGGATTCGTTTTGGAGAAGCAGGCGAAGGCGGCAGTGGTGTTACGATTGTAGAATTTAAATAAACGGAAACAGACTTAAGAACTTGGTCAGTTACCATGTGGGAGTAGTGGAATATGGATGAGATTTGGGGAAATGAATATGTGTACATTGCTGCTCGCTATAGTGTCGTGATCTTATGCATCATTGTCTTTTTAACCGTTTTTGAGCTTGTAACGAAGTATAAAAATTGGGAAGAAATTAAGCGTGGAAATCTATCTGTGGCTATGGCCACAGGAGGGAAAATTTTAGGGATTTCCAACGTGTTTCGCCAATCCATTTTACAAAATGATTCTTTATTGACGATGATTGGTTGGGGAGTCTATGGTTTTGTTTTTCTTGTAATTGGTTATTTTATTTTTGAATTTATGACACCCGCGTTTAAAATAGATGAAGAAATCCAAAAAGATAATCGGGCGGTTGGCTTTCTATCGATGATGATTTCAATTGGTTTATCTTTTGTCATCGGCTCTGGAATTTCCTGATGCCTCTTGCGAAAGGAAGAAAGCTGTGGAGAAACTAGCGAAAATATTATTAGTTTGCTGTGGACTTTTTATTTTATTAGGTGTTGTTTATTTATTTATGAAAGTGTAAAGGAATACGGATAAAGAAAGGAGAGGTGCATATGATAGTGCCCTCTCTTTTCTTATGGCTTCTCCTGCAATGGATCAAAGATGAATAGCATGATTTAAAAATTGTTTCGAACGCCAATTGTAAGAAAATGTTAATTATATTATAATGGTAATGATTAGTAAATATTAATTAAGGGAGGGGTTAAATGAGCAATAAACCATGGCAACAGATGTATCCAGAGGGGATACCGACGACGTTGATTTATGATGATAAGCCTGTGCAGACATATTTAAAGGAATCTGCTGTGAAACATCCTTATAAAGTATCTATTCATTTTATGGGTAGAGAGCTTACATTTAAGGAAGTGTATGAATCTTCTTTAAAGTTTGCTGCTTATTTGAAAGAATTAGGTCTTGAAAAAGGTGATCGTGTTGCTATTTTATTGCCCAACTGTCCACAGTCTGTTATTTCGTATTTCGGTATTTTGATGGCTGAAGGCGTTGTTGTACAGACTAATCCCACATATACAGAACGAGAGTTAGAGTATCAAATGAAAGATGCAGAAGCGAAAATAATTGTCACGATGGATATTTTGTTTCCGCGTGTTGCAAAGATTGCCCCGAAAACGAATATCCAACATATTATTGTAACCGCTATCAAAGACTACCTTCCTTTTCCAAAAAACCTTATATATCCTTCTATTCAAAAGAAACAATACGGTATCGTTGTAAAAGTAGAGCATGCTGGCAATCATCATTTATTTAAAGAAGTGATGAAGCAGGATGTACCAGAAGAAATATCTAGTTCATGCGATATCGACCATGATGTAGCCCTATTACAATATACAGGGGGGACAACAGGATTTCCAAAGGGAGTTATGCTGACGCATAAAAACTTAATCGCTAATACGAAGATGTGTCAGGCTTGGTTATATAAAAGTAAACCAGGTCAGGAAAAGGTGCTTGGTATTTTGCCGTTTTTTCATGTATATGGCATGACAACTGTATTGCTGCTGTCCGTTTTGGATGGCAATATGATGCTTCTTTTACCGAAATTTGATGTAGAAACGGTGTTAAAAACGATTCATAAGCACAAACCGACAATATTTCCTGGAGCACCGACTATTTATATTGGAATTTTGAATCACCCTGATTTGAAGAAGTATGACCTTTCTTCTATTAAAGCCTGCCTAAGTGGTTCCGCTCCTCTACCTCTAGAAGTACAGGAACAATTTGAACGGGTCACAGGCGGAAAATTGGTAGAAGGATATGGGCTTTCTGAAACGTCTCCCGTCACGCATGCTAACTTTATTTGGGATGAACCGCGTGTAAAGGGAAGTGTTGGAGTCCCGTGGCCGGATACGGAAGCTGCGATTTTATCGTTAGAAACAGGCGAACCATTAGGGCCGAATGAAATAGGGGAGATTGGTATTAAAGGTCCCCAAGTGATGAAAGGGTATTGGAATCGCCCAGAGGATACGGAAAATACATTCAAAAACGGCTGGCTTTTAACAGGAGATTTAGGCTATATGGACGAACAAGGCTTTTTCTACGTTGTGGAACGTAAAAAAGATACCATTATCGCAGGCGGTTTTAATATTTATCCGAGGGAGATTGAAGAGGTTCTATATGAACATGAAGCGGTGCAGGAAGTAATAGTCGTTGGAATTCCTGATCCATATCGTGGTGAAACGGTCAAAGCTTATGTCGTTTTGAAATCTGGTCATACAGTCACGGAACAGGAGCTTAATGAGTTTGCTAGAAAGCATTTAGCCGCCTATAAAGTTCCGCGCTTATATGAGTTTAGAGAAGAGCTGCCTAAAACAACGATTGGGAAGATTTTACGTCGAGTGCTCATAGAAGAAGAGAAAAAGAAATGGGCTGAAGATGAAAAGAAAGCATAATCGTATTATGCGGAGCGATAATTTTTGGCTCCGTAACTACAATTAGGTTGTACAAGTTATCCTATAAATGGGTTTATTTTGTAGAAATGTTATTGACAGTAATAAAATACCACTTTATTATAGAAACATGAATGATTATTCATTCATGTTTCTGAAAGGAGACAACTAGTGAAAAGTAGTAGGCCAAAGTATATGCAAATTATTGATGCAGCCGTTATTGTTATTGCTCAAAATGGTTACCATCAAGCTCAAGTATCAAAGATTGCTAAGCAGGCGGGAGTAGCAGATGGGACAATCTATCTTTACTTTAAGAATAAAGAAGATATTTTGATTTCATTATTCCGGGAAAAAATGGGTTACTTTGTTGAACAGATTCAAGAAGGTATTAAAGAAAAATCCAGCGCAGTGGATAAATTGTTTGTCTTGATTCAAAAACATTTTCAAATCCTTTCAGAAGACCCGAACTTAGCCATCGTGACTCAATTAGAATTAAGGCAATCTAATAAAGAATTACGTCATAGGATTAATGATGTGTTAAAAGGATATTTAAGCCTTGTGGATCGAATTGTTATCGAGGGAAAAGAAACGGGAGAATTCAGGTCTACCCTTAATGTCAAGCTCATGAAAAATATGATTTTTGGCACAATGGATGAAGTAGCAACAACTTGGGTGATGAATGACCAAAAATATTCACTAACAGATCTTGTCCCAGAAGTTCATCGATTATTAACAAATGGTTGTAGTTCTAGTAATTAACGATGTTTAGATAAGAGTGACGATATCGTCGCTCTCAACTAAACTCGATAATGAAGCTCACTTTTCCATTGGAAAAGAAGAGTGATACATATCAAGCGTTTATTTATGGCTTGAGAATTCAGCGAGAATGATGGAGGAGAAGAAATGGAGTACTTAAAGCTTTCAGTTGAGAATCATGTTGCTTTTGTTACTATTAATCGGGCACCTGCAAATGCACTTTCTTCAGGAATGATTAAGGAGATATCTGAACTCTTAGATGAGATTAGCCAGAATGAAGAAGTACGAGTTATCTTGCTCCACGGTGAAGGAAGACTCTTTTCAGCAGGAGCTGATATTAAGGAGTTTACTAATATTGAAAGTGGTTCTGCTTTCTCGACCTTCGCTGCTAATGGTCAAGCGGTATTTGAAAGAATCGAAAAGTTTCCAAAGCCAGTCATTGCTGCTATTCACGGGGCTGCATTAGGCGGTGGTCTTGAATTAGCGATGTCTTGTCATATTCGCTTAGTAACAGAACGAGCAAAGCTTGGTTTACCAGAGCTGCAATTAGGTCTAATCCCAGGTTTTGCAGGTACACAAAGACTTCCACGCTATGTTGGTACAGCAAAAGCTGCGGAAATGTTATTCACAAGTGAACCGATTACAGGAATTGAAGCTGTTCAATATGGACTGGCGAATCAAGCTTATTCAGATGAAGAATTACTTCCGAAAGCAAAAGAACTAGCTTTTAAAGTAGCGAAGAAAAGTCCGCTTGTTTTAAAAGCTATTATTGAACTATTAAACTATTCAAAGCATAATTCTTATTACCAAGGTGTCGAAAATGAAGCAGCACAATTTGCTAAAATTTTCGATTCAGAAGATGCAAAAGAAGGCATTAATGCATTCATTGAAAAAAGAGAACCGCTTTTTACAGGTAAATAAGTAAAAAAACGTAAAAAAATATATTTTTTTCTAAAATATTAAAGGAATTTGTTGGATTTTGAAGAATACTTAGTATATATGGATTTTGACTTTTCAGAATCTTAGGAATTTAAAACACTCAGGAGGGATTATCGTGAACATTTATGTATTACTGAAAAGAACATTTGATACAGAAGAAAAAATTACGCTTTCTAACGGCAAAATCAATGAAGAGGGAGCTGAATTTATTATTAACCCTTATGATGAGTATGCTGTGGAAGAAGCGATTCAAGTAAGAGACGCTCAAGGCGGCGAAGTAACGGTTGTTTCTGTCGGCAACGAAGAAGCTGAAAAACAACTGCGTACGGCTTTAGCAATGGGTGCCGATAAAGCAGTGTTAATTAATATTGAAGATGACGTAGAAAATGGAGATCAATTTACAACAGCGAAAGTATTGGCTCAATACTTAAAAGATCAAGAAGTAGATCTTATTATAGCAGGAAATGTAGCGATTGATGGCGGTTCTGGTCAAGTGGGACCACGTGTTGCAGAACTTCTTAATATTCCTTATGTAACAACGATTACAGATTTAAATATTGCAGGTACAACAGTAAGTGTTACGCGTGATGTAGAAGGGGATTCAGAAACAATTGAAACGACTCTTCCACTGTTAGTAACAGCACAACAAGGTCTAAATGAGCCACGTTATCCTTCTTTACCAGGAATCATGAAAGCGAAGAAAAAGCCGCTTGAAGAATTAGAATTAGATGATTTAGATCTAGAAGAAGATGATGTGGAAGCGAAAACAAAAACAATCGAAATCTTTTTACCACCTACAAAAGAAGCAGGAAAAGTACTAAGTGGTGACATTTCTGCACAAGTTGGTGAACTTGTTCAATTATTACGCAGTGAAGCAAAAGTCATCTAATTATTAGAGATCTTGAAATAAACAGACGAGTGAATAGATAAAAAAGAGCGCAGGAGGTTTTTATAATGGCTAGCAAGTTTCTTGTATTAGGAGAAGTTCGAGATGGTTCACTAAGAAATGTATCATTTGAAGCAATTGGTGCCGCAAAAGTTGCTGCAGACGGCGGAGAAGTAGTTGGTGTGTTAATTGGAGAAAGCGTTCAAGCTTTAGGAGTGGAGTTAATTCAGTATGGTGCAGACCGAGTGGTCGTTGTAGAAGATGCTAAACTAGCTCAATATACTTCTGATGGTTTCTCACAGGCTTTGCTTGCTGTGATTGAAGCAGAAAATCCAGACGGTTTAATTATCGGACATACTTCATTAGGAAAAGATTTAGCACCAAAAATAGCTGGAAAATTAGAAGCAGGCTTAATCTCAGATGTTACAGCTCTTGAAGTAGCAGGCGGAAACACTGTGTTTACTCGCCCGATTTATTCTGGTAAAGCATTTGAGAAGAAAATTGTCACAGGCGGTCTAGTTTTTGCAACGATTCGTCCAAATAACATTGAACCATTACAAAAAGATGAGTCTCGTTCAGGGGATGTTGTTACACTGTCTGCGAATATTACAGACTTACGTACAATTATTAAAGATGTTGTTCGAAAAGCAAGTGAAGGTGTAGATCTTTCAGAAGCAAAAGTTATCATTTCTGGTGGTCGTGGTGTGAAAAGTGCAGAAGGCTTTGAACCATTAAAAGAACTTGCAGAAGTTCTTGGTGCAGCAGTTGGGGCTTCTCGTGGTGCTTGTGATGCAGATTATTGTGATTACTCTTTACAAATTGGACAAACTGGAAAGGTTGTTACACCGGATTTATATATCGCATGTGGGATTTCCGGAGCTATCCAACATTTAGCAGGAATGTCTAACTCAAAAGTAATCGTTGCTATTAATAAAGATCCAGAAGCAAACATCTTCAATGTTGCTGACTACGGTATTGTTGGTGACCTATTTGAAGTCGTTCCACTTTTAACAGAAGAATTTAAGAAGTTAAAAGTAAACGCTTAAATTATAGAAATACAAAAGGTATTCATCGGCTCGTCTGATGAATATCTTTTCGTGTACATATACATAGATAGTTTTGGGGAAATTAGCGATGAAGCAAATTAATAGCACGAACATAATCATCAATGGTATACTGTTTTTGATTATTTGAGTAAATATGAGGAGGATTTTATAAATGGCTATTGTAAATGCAACTGATCAAACTTTTGCAGCTGAAACAAACGAAGGTGTTGTTCTAGTTGATTTTTGGGCTCCGTGGTGCGGACCTTGTAAAATGATTGCTCCTGTTCTTGAAGAGCTTGATAGTGAAATCGCTGGTAAAGCGAAAATCGTTAAAGTGGATGTTGATGAAAACCAAGAAACAGCTGGTAAATTTGGTGTTATGAGTATTCCAACATTAATCGTTCTTAAAGACGGTGAGGCTGTCGATAAAGTAGTTGGTTTCCAACCAAAAGAAGCTTTAGCTGAACTTCTTGCTAAACACGCTTAATGATTGCAAAGAAATCTTCGAGTCTGAGACTTGGAGATTTTTTTTTGCTTTAAGAAAGTTTAATCGTTTTTAAGGATTAAACTATTAAGAAAAGACACTAACTTTCGCTATTACAGGTGATAAGTTTTGTTTTTAGTCCCTCACAATGTAGATGTTATTTTTTAAGATAGGAGTATTTCCTGTATAGTAATAACAAGAAGAAATAATAAGGCGGGGAAGTTCATGAATCAGCAAATCAAAAATAAATTAGCCCTTCTTCCAGATCAACCTGGCTGTTATTTAATGAAGGACCGTCAAGGGACAGTTATTTATGTCGGGAAAGCAAAAGTTCTTAAAAATCGTGTGCGTTCTTATTTTACAGGCTCACATGATGGGAAAACGTTACGACTTGTAAATGAAATTGAAGACTTTGAATACATTGTCACATCCTCTAATATTGAAGCTCTTATTTTAGAGTTGAACTTAATCAAACAACACGATCCAAAATATAATATTATGTTGAAGGATGATAAAACGTATCCATTTATTAAGCTTACAGCAGAGAAGCATCCTCGCCTTCTTATTACAAGGAAAGTGAAAAAAGACAAAGGGAAATATTTTGGTCCGTATCCCAATGTGACTGCTGCTACTGAAACGAAAAAGCTGCTTGATCGAATCTATCCGCTTCGTAAATGCGATACGCTGCCGAATCGAGTGTGCCTTTATTATCATTTAGGTCAGTGTCTTGCTCCTTGTGTGAAGGAGGTAGAGCAAGCACAATATACGCAAATTGTAGATGAAATCAATCGTTTCTTAAATGGCGGACATGTCGAAATAAAGAAGGCGTTAACAGAGAGCATGCATGCCGCTGCTGAAGAATTAGATTTTGAGCGAGCAAAGGAGTTGCGTGACCAAATTGCTCATATTGATGTTACGATGGAAAAGCAAAAGATGATGACGAATGATTTTACAGATCGCGATATTTTTGGGTTTGCCTATGATAAGGGTTGGATGTGTGTGCAGGTGTTTTTCGTACGTCAGGGGAAATTAATTGAACGCGATGTTTCGCTTTTTCCAGCTTATAATGAACCAGAGGAAGAACTGCTTACCTTTTTAGGCCGTTTTTATGAAATGGATCATCACTTAAAGCCAAAGGAAATTTTGATTCCAGAGACAGTTGAGGCAGACCTAGCGGAACGTCTTCTCAATGTGAAAATTATTCAACCAAAACGTGGTCAGAAAAAGGACATGCTTGATTTAGCGAATAAAAATGCTAAATTAGCACTACACGAAAAATTCTCTCTTCTTGAACGAGATGAGGAACGATCCATAAAGGCTGTCGAGAATTTAGGGAAGCAGTTAGGAATTTATACACCTCATCGTATTGAAGCGTTTGATAACTCCAATATTCAAGGAACAAATCCTGTATCTGCACTAGTTGTATTTATAGATGGGAAGCCAGTAAAAAAAGAATACCGCAAATATAAAATTAAAACGGTGCAAGGGCCGGATGATTATGAATCGATGCGGGAAGTTGTACGCAGAAGATATTCACGTGTGTTAAAAGAAGGCCTGCCATTACCGGATTTAATCATTATTGACGGAGGAAAAGGACATGTTGAAGCGGTTAGGGATATTTTGGAGAATGAATTAGGCCTCGATATACCGTTAGCTGGTCTAGTAAAGGATGAGAAGCATCGTACATCTGAATTGATGATAGGGAATCCGCTTGAAATTATTCCACTTGATCGACAGAGTCAGGAGTTTTATTTATTGCAGCGAATTCAAGATGAAGTGCATCGATTTGCGATAACCTTCCATCGGCAACTTCGTGGGAAAAATGCGATTCATTCACAGCTTGACGATATTTCAGGAGTTGGTGAGAAAAGGCGTAAGCAATTGCTTAAATCATTCGGTTCGCTTAAAAAAATAAAAGAAGCCTCTATTGAAGAGCTCGTTCAAGCAGGTATGCCCGAAAAAGTAGCAGAGGCCATCTTCCAAAAATTTCAGAGATGAACTTGATTCACTTTCTCCTCTATGCTATACTCAAGAAGAATTTTGAACATGACAATTAAAGAGTGCTGATAGAGGTGCGAGATTCAATAGTAGAAACCTGGAGAAGTATGAGCTTCTGTGAAAGGTTTTGAAAGGGGAAATCGCCGAAGGAAAACAAAACTCATACTTTGTTTTTCTGGTTTGACATTGAATAAATGGCAGACTGTCAGGAAGAATTTCCTGGAGAGCTATCTCACTGTATTTGCCGTATTTATAGTATTTTTCGCGGACAAAGCAATGAGATATATCTCGTTGCTTTTTTTGTGCTTGTACATATCAAATTCAGTTTAGTGTAAACAACAGAGAGGATGAATGAATATGCCAATTATTGTACAGAAGTTTGGCGGTACATCCGTCGGAAGTGTCACAAAAATTAAAAATGTGGCAAGACGGGTCATGGAAGAAGTAGAGAGAGGGAACGATGTCGTTGTCGTCGTGTCAGCGATGGGCAAAACAACGGATGAATTGGTAACAATGGCAAAGGAAATTACAGCTACTCCAAGTAAGCGTGAAATGGATATGCTGCTGTCAACAGGTGAGCAGGTTACGATTTCTTTATTAACAATGGCCTTACTTGAGCAAGGTCAGCAAACCATTTCATTTACAGGATGGCAGGCAGGAATTCAAACGGAAGCGGTCCATGGAAATGCACGCATTTTACAAATTGATACGAAACGTATGGAAGCGGAACTACATGCAGGGAAAGTAATTGTCGTTGCTGGATTCCAAGGGGTAGATGAGGAAGGGAATATTACGACATTAGGGCGCGGAGGTTCAGATACAACAGCTGTTGCACTAGCTGCAGCACTGAAAGCGCAACGCTGTGACATTTATACGGACGTAACCGGCGTATTTACGACGGACCCACGCTATATTAAAGAGGCGAGAAAGCTCTTATCGATTTCATATGATGAAATGTTAGAACTTGCAAATTTAGGAGCTGGCGTACTTCACCCACGTGCGGTTGAGTTTGCTAAAAATTACCACATTCCACTAGAAGTACGTTCTAGTATGGAGAAAGAATCAGGGACGATTATTGAGGAGGAAGCAACAATGGAAGAAAATTTAATTGTAAGAGGTATTGCCTTTGAAGATAAAATTACACGTGTGACGGTGTTTGGTTTACCGCGTACACTTAGCACTTTATCAACGATTTTTACGACGCTTGCAAAGCATCATATTAACGTAGATATCATTATTCAAACAATGACATCTGAAGAGACAACAAATCTTTCGTTTTCAATTAAAAGTGAGGCTCTTCAAGAAGCTCTTCAAGTATTGGAAAGTAATAAACCGAACCTTGAGTTTGAAAGAATCGAAACAGAAGATGGCTTAGCGAAAGTATCAATCGTTGGTTCGGGTATGGTCTCAAACCCTGGAGTCGCAGCTGAAATGTTTGAAGTGATGGCGAATACGGGAATCCAGGTGAAAATGGTTAGTACATCAGAAATTAAAGTGTCAACTGTTATCAATGAACAGGAAATGGTTAAAGCGGTAGAAGCTCTGCATGTTGCCTTCAACTTAGGTGCCCATTCAAAAACGTTAGCTTAATTAAAGAGGTGTAAAACAGACTTACTTTATTGTAAGTCTGTTTTACAGCACGATTAAAGTGGATCTTTTGGATCCCATTGAACCGTGAAAATGACTCTTTTTGCGCGTTTTTTAATTTCAGCAACTGCTTCACTGCTGCATTTTTTTTGAAGGGCGCTCTGCTCGGCGAGGAATCCAGTTTCTAGTTGGAAATGGCAGTCCGAATAGAGCTCTAGGCGGCGATTGATAATTTCTCCGGTTAAGGTGAGTTCCATTTCATTTTTTGTTTCTTTTTCGATGATTAAATCACCCCAGCCAGCACTTTGAAAAAATGCAACCACTTCACCCATACTACTCAAAGGGAACTTTCTAGCTAACTGTTTTCCAGTCCAATAAAGGATTTGGTAGGAGTCTTGTCCGAGGATATTATCTAAGACAATTTCTCGAATGAGTTCATAGCCAAAAGTAGGAATTTGAAGTTCGTTTATTGCAGAGTCTTCTAAAGTTTCTGCGAGATTTTTTTTCATTGTGAATCGCCTCTTTCTGTAAATCTATTATAAACAATTTTCATTTTGATGCTGTACTATTTTTTAAAATATTTTCGGGAATTATTGGGAAATATTAACATGCTATTTCATGATATAGATGCCTATAATAATAATTTTTGTAAAAATTTAGATAATTTAGAATTCACCTTGGTAGATTATCATGAATTTCTATCGTGAAAAAAAGAAATCTTGTATCCGTTTTCTTGACGCACATACAAGTGAGGAGTAAAATAGTGGTGTCACATAATTGTAAAAAAGTATAGGGAAAGTTCTATGCTTGCATTTGTGCGAGGATAAAAGGTAGCCACCAATTTATCTGAGCATGATTTTTCACAAATTAAGGGGGGGCACTTAGTGGCAAAAAATCGTGAGTTTGGAAATCGTAGGCTTCATTCACTTCTTGGGGTAATTCCAATCGGGTTATTCCTCATCTTCCATCTATCAGTGAACTTTATGGCAACAAAAGGAGAGGAAACTTTCAATACTGCGGCTCATTCAATTGAATATGTGCCAATGTTGATGGTGGTAGAGTGGGTTGTCATTTATCTACCATTGATTTTTCATGCTGTTTATGGAATTTATATTGCTTTTACAGCTAAAAACAATTTAGGAAGATTCGGGTTCTTCCGTAACTGGATGTTCATGTTACAACGTGTAACTGGAATTATCACTTTAATTTTCCTAGTTTGGCACATTTGGCAAACTCGAGTTCAAAAGGCTTTAGGAGCAGAAGTTAACTTTGACATGATGGCTGAAATCTTCTCAAGTCCAGCTATGATTGCATTCTACATTGTGGGTATTATCTCAGCAATTTTCCACTTTGCTAATGGATTATGGTCATTTGCAGTTAGCTGGGGATTAACAATCACACCTAAATCACAAAAAATTATGACGTATGTTACATTAGTAGTATTCGTTGTACTTTCTTACATTGGTGTTAGCGCAGTTTTCGCTTTTGTATGATAACAGGAAGAAGATAACAAGACTTTGATAATGGAAATAAGGGAGTGACAAGATTGGGTAAAGGTAAAATAGCTATCGTCGGTGGCGGACTAGCAGGTTTAATGGCTACGATTAAAGCGGCAGAGATGGGGAAACAGGTTGAGTTATTCTCACTAGTTCCTGTAAAACGCTCTCACTCTGTATGTGCCCAAGGCGGTATTAATGGAGCAGTTAATACAAAAGGTGAAGGGGATTCTCCATGGATCCACTTTGATGATACAGTATACGGTGGGGACTTCTTAGCGAACCAACCACCAGTAAAAGCGATGTGTGAAGCAGCACCAGGAATTATCAATATGTTTGACCGTATGGGTGTTATGTTTAACCGTACAGCAGAAGGTTTACTTGACTTCCGTCGTTTTGGTGGAACACAACATAGCCGTACAGCATTTGCTGGCGCAACAACAGGTCAACAATTACTTTATGCGATGGACGAGCAAGTACGTCGTTATGAAGTAGAAGGTCTTGTAACGAAGTATGAGGGCTGGGAATTCCTTGGAGCAGTAATCGATGAACAACAAACAGCACGCGGAGTTGTTGCTCAAAACTTAGCTTCTATGGAAATTAAAGCATTCCCTGCTGATGCTGTTATTATGGCGAGCGGTGGACCAGGAATTATCTTTGGTAAATCTACAAACTCCATGATCAACACAGGTTCAGCAGCATCTATCGTATATCAGCAAGGTGTTAACTATGCGAACGGTGAGTTCATTCAAATTCACCCAACAGCGATTCCTGGTGATGACAAACTTCGCCTAATGAGTGAATCTGCTCGTGGTGAAGGTGGACGAGTATGGACATATAAAGACGGAAAACCTTGGTACTTCTTAGAAGAAAGATACCCAGCATACGGAAACTTAGTACCTCGTGATATCGCAACTCGCGAAATCTTCGACGTATGTGTAAACGATAAGCTAGGTATCAATGGGGAAAACATGGTTTACCTTGATCTTTCACATAAAGATCCAAAAGAACTTGATATTAAACTTGGTGGTATCATTGAAATTTACGAGAAATTCATGGGTGAAGATCCACGTAAACTTCCAATGAAAATTTTCCCTGCGGTTCACTATTCAATGGGTGGACTATGGGTAGATTATGACCAAATGACGAATATCAAAGGTCTATTTGCTGCTGGTGAGTGTGATTACTCTCAACACGGTGCGAACCGTCTAGGAGCTAACTCTCTTTTATCTGCTATCTATGGTGGATCTGTAGCTGGACCAAATGCAGTTAAATATATCGATGGTTTAGAGAAAACAACGGACGCACTTCCTTCTTCATTGTTTGACGGTTATGTAAAACAAGAGCAAGAGAAATGGAATAGCGTCATGTCATTAGACGGTACAGAAAATGCTTATGTTCTTCATAAAGAGCTTGGAGAATGGATGACGAATAACATGACGGTTGTTCGTTACAATGATAAATTGAAAGAAACAGATAACAAAATTCTTGAGTTGATGGAACGCTATAAAAACATCAACATTAACGATACTGCTAAATGGAGCAACCAAGGTGCTGCATTTACTAGACAATTACAAAACATGTTCCAATTAGCTCGTGTTATGACAATTGGTGCCTTGAACCGTAACGAAAGCCGTGGAGCTCATTACAAACCAGATTTCCCAGAGCGTGATGATGAGAACTTCATGAAAACAACAATGGCTACGTTCAAAGGTCTAGATCAAGCGCCAGCATTCCATTATGAAGATATCGATGTGTCGCTAGTTCCACCTCGTAAACGCGACTACACAACTACACATTAAGAAGGGAGAGAACACCAAATGTCTGAAACTAAAACTGTACGTTTTATCATCACTCGTCAAGATACACCAGATTCAGCTCCTTATGATGAGGAATTCGAATTACCGTATCGTCCTAATATGAACGTAATTTCAGCATTAATGGAAATTCGTCGTAATCCTGTAACAAAAAGTGGTAAGCAAACAACACCAATCGCTTGGGATATGAACTGTTTGGAAGAAGTTTGTGGTGCTTGTTCAATGGTTATCAATGGAAAACCAAGACAATCATGTACAGCACTTGTTGATCAATTAGAACAACCTGTTCGTCTTGCTCCAATGCGTACATTCCCAGTTGTTCGTGACCTTCAAGTTGACCGTAGCCGCATGTTCGACAACTTGAAAAAAGTAAAAGCTTGGATTCCAATCGATGGAACGTACAATCTTGGACCAGGTCCTCGTATGCCAGAGCGTAAACGTCAATGGGCTTACGAATTATCTAAATGTATGACTTGTGGTGTATGTCTAGAAGCATGTCCAAATGTGAATGACAGCTCAAACTTTATTGGACCACAACCATTATCACAAGTTCGTTTATTCAACGCTCATCCAACTGGTGCGATGAACAGAGCAGAACGTTTAAATGCAATCATGACAGATGGAGGACTTGCTAACTGCGGTAACTCACAAAACTGTGTGCAGTCTTGTCCAAAAGGTATTCCATTAACAACTTCGATTGCAGCTCTTAACCGTGATACTACAATCCAATCATTCCGTAACTTCTTCGGAAGCGATCAAGTTTAATAAATAGTATGAAAAGAACCTGTATCTTATGATATAGGTTCTTTTTTTGATTATTTTCATTCTAGTTCTATGATTGAAAGGTGTGTGAGACTATTTAATGAATTGAGGGATATTATGTAAAAATCTTTCAATTATATACATTTTGCTTTAAAATGAATGAATAACCATTCATTGAACAAGAGGAGGCAGCATTTTGAGTAGAATCTCATATATTGAAAATTTTGAACAGTGGCAAGCTAGTTTTTCTTTTAAGCAAGAGGTAAAGGTTCGTTTTTCGGAAACAGATATGTTCGGTCATCTAAATAATACGGTTACATTCACGTATTTTGAGGAAGCAAGAATGGAGTATTTCAAGCATCTAGGTTTGATGCAAAAATGGTTAGAGGCAAACGATGATGCCATCATTGTTGTAGCTGATTTGCAATGTGATTATCTTCAACAAGTGTTTTTTGATGAACACTTATATGTGCACGTTAAGGCAGCCAAAATCGGTACTTCGTCTGTGGATCTTCATTATATGATTACAAGAGAAGACGGCTCAGTTTGCTATACAGGCAGGGGAGCAATTGTTCAAATTTCGAAAGCTACTGGGAAATCCCTTCCTTGGGCTGAAGAAGTGAAAGCGGTATTGGGACAATTTCAAGAAGTAGAGTAAGAAAAGAAAATTTAAATTATATAAGCAAAAGAGTCACTCCCTCACCTTTATCGACATACTATATCGTGACTAAATAGACACCCACTCCGGGTTTTATGCTGGTGAAGGCAAGGAGGGTTACATTAATTGAAGGAGAACGAATTCACTCATAAGCCACTACTCACCAAAAGAGAAAAGGAAGTATTTGAGTTACTAGTACAGGACAAAACAACAAAAGAAATCGCAGGTGAATTGTTTATAAGCGAGAAAACAGTTCGAAATCATATTTCTAATGCGATGCAAAAGCTTGGAGTTAAGGGGCGTTCACAAGCGGTTATAGAACTCCTTCGTATGGGAGAGCTTAAGCTTTAATGTTTTGACTGCATTCTATGTAAATATTCATATAGAAACTTCTCTCCCATTGTGAGCAGCATCAAAGGAAATGTTAAACAATTCATTGTTCAACACCTATGTTGCTGCTCTATTTTTGTCCTATAACTATATAATATTAGGACGCTGCTGATTCTAGGATTGTTGCGTGTGAAACCTTGGTTTCACACGTCTTATATTTTAACAGTTAAAAGGTTGTAGTATAAAAAGATATTGATTTTTATAAAGAGGGGAGATAAGTCGTGTTTTTCTAACCAATGGTTGAAATCTCATTCACTTTCATCCAAAATGGGAGTATGATAAGGTTTCAGGAAGCGGATAAGAAGCTAGAGTTATGAAGTAATTTGTTGCTTGATTGACATGCTACTTTCTTTAGTAATATAGACAACGCTTCTTTGAAAGCTACTTTAACAAAGTTGCACCATGAAATGAAGGAAGAATGAGGCGAGTTTTTTGAAATCAATTGGAATTATAGATTCAGGAGTCGGTGGGTTGACGGTTGTAAAAGAAATTATGCGACAGCTTCCTAACGAACAGATTATCTATTTAGGAGATACGGCTAGATGTCCCTATGGACCAAGATCGAAAGAAGATGTAAAAAAATTCACGTGGCAAATGACCCGTTTTCTATTAAAACACGATATTAAAATGCTAATTATTGCTTGTAATACAGCGACAGCTGCTGTTTTAGAGGATATTCGAGCAGAACTGGCAATTCCTGTGCTAGGGGTTATTCATCCTGGAGCAAGGGCAGCAATCAAAGTATCCGATACGTTACATATTGGTGTAATCGGCACGATTGGAACGGTAAAAAGTCATGCGTATGATGAAGCGCTTGCTTCTATTAATGATCATGTGAAAGTGACAAGTTTAGCCTGTCCAAAATTTGTTCCAATCGTTGAAAGCGGTGAGTTTGAGGGAGAGATTGTGGACAGGGTTGTCGCAGAAACATTAAAGCCTTTAAAGAAAACAAAGATTGATACGTTAATTCTTGGTTGTACACATTATCCATTGCTTGGTCCAGTTATTTCCCGCTATATGGGAGGTCGTGTACAGGTAATTTCCTCAGGGGATGAAACGGCCCGTGAAGCAAGTGTAATCTTGGACTACTATCGATTAATGAATCGAAGTAAAGTGCGTCCTATCCATCGTTTTTTCACGACAGGATCTAAAGATATCTTTAGTGAAATTGCTTCTAAATGGCTTAATCGTGATATTGAAACGGTTGAAACCATTAAAATTGATTCTTTATAGGACTTCCATTTGGAGGTCTTTTTTTTAGTTTTTCTATAAGATTCCTATATTATGGACTATATAATTTACCCCCGCTTCTTTCAATAAAAGGTCTAAAATCTTAGAGGGCTCGTATAAATAGTAGTACAAACTGTCCTAGGAGTGATTTTATGTCCAAAATAAGAAAAATAACAGTAGTGACAACGCTTTTAGCCTCTTCTGTTTGGCTTGCTGGCTGCGGCTTATTTGGTGGGGAAGAGAAAAAACAAATTGATCCTCCTACAGATGTTTCCTTAGTAGATGAGCAGCCGGCTCTTGAGGAGACGAATGGTAATAGTCAAAGCGGGGAAGGAAAAGAAGAAGCAGTTAAGAATACAATTAAGAGGGAGCTTTATTTAATTGATAAAGATGGTTACGTTGTCCCGCAAACGATTGAACTACCGAAATCTGAAGGAGCAGCAAAACAGGCTTTGGAATATTTAGTCGAGAAAGGCCCTGTGACAGATATGCTGCCAAATGGTTTCCGAGCGGTTCTCCCTGCGGATACACAGGTAGATGTAGATATTAAAGACGGTGTCGCCATTGCCGACTTCTCAAAAGAGTTTAAAAATTACCAAAAAGAAGATGAGTTAAAGATTTTACAAGCTATTACTTGGACACTGACTCAATTCGAATCCATTGAGAAAGTGCAGTTGCGCTTAAACGGTGAGGAATTAACAGAAATGCCCGTAGGAGGCACACCGATTCATGAAGAATTATCACGTGCGTCAGGGATTAATCTAGATACAAGTGATGTTGTTGATATTACGAATACAAAAGCATTAATCGTTTATTATGTAGGGGGAGAACCAGGCAATTATTACTATGTCCCGGTTACACGTCGAGTAAGTGAAAATACGGAAGATAATATTACGGCTGCTATTTCCGAATTAGCGAAGGGACCGGCGATGTCGTCTAAGCTTCAAACTGAATTTGTTCCAGATATCGCTTTGGTTGATAAGCCGGTTCTTGAGGATGGCAAAGTGACGTTGAATTTTAATGAGTCTATTTTAAATAGCTTTAAAGAGAAGGAGAAGAAAGTGTCACAATCTTTGTTAAATGCACTTGTTTTATCTTTAACTGAACAAAAAGGAATCGAAAGTGTAGAAATACAGGTGAATGGCAAAGCGGACGTAGTCAATGAAGAAGGGAAAAAGTTATCAGAGCCAGTCGTTCGTCCGGATCAAGTGAATACAGGAAGCTTCTAATATTGAAAATGGAGGTTAGCGATACGCTGCCTCTTTATTTTTTTATCCAATCGAGCCATTTGTGTTAGACTGTGGTTATACATAGTATATAGTTAAATCAGGCTTTGTCATACGATTTTTGCCTCATTCGTGTGCAACCTCGGTTTTACACGCCCTTCAGCCTTTCTGAAAGGTTAAATGAGCCTAAAATCAATCAAGCTATTTAACAGAGCTTAAATAAAAGGAGATGCCTCTTGTGAAGACGGTTATTATTGCTACGAAAAATGAAGGAAAAGCGAAAGAGTTCGAAAGTTTGTTTCAAGCAAAAGGATATAAAGTGAAAACGCTTCTTGATGTGCCTCATTCTCCTGATGTAGAAGAAACAGGGACAACGTTTGAGGAGAATGCTATTTTAAAAGCAGAGGCCATTGCCAAAGAATATAATCAAGTCGTTGTTGCTGATGATTCTGGATTAATCGTTGATGCATTAGATGGACGCCCAGGTGTTTATTCTGCGCGTTATGCGGGAGAAGAAAAAAATGATGAAGCGAACACAAACAAAGTGTTGCATGAATTGATAGGTGTACCAACAGAAAAGAGGACAGCGAGATTTTATTGTGCTCTAGCGGTCGCTTCCCCGAATCAAGAAACGATTACGGTATCGGGAACAATTGAAGGAATTATTACAGAACAGCCTGTAGGTGACAACGGTTTTGGTTATGATCCAATTTTTCTTGTAGAGGAATTAGGAAAAACAACAGCCGAACTGACAAAAGAAGAAAAAAATAAAATTAGCCATCGTGCTACTGCTTTAAAAGCACTTGAAGATAAGTTAGATGCATTTTTAAAGGAAGAAGGAAAGTAAGATGAAAGTGCTTGTTATGAGTGACAGTCATGGCTTAACAGATGAAATTAGTATAATCACAGAACGACATAAACATGAAGTAGGATCGATGATTCACTGTGGCGATTCTGAACTTATGAAGGAAGACCCGCTTATGATGGAATGGACAGCGGTGCGTGGTAATTGTGACCGCGATATGACATATCCAAATGATATTGTCGAAGAAATAGCAGGTCAAAGGTTTTTGGTGACGCATGGACATTTATATAATGTGAAAATGACGCTTCTTAGTATTTCCTATAGAAGTGAGGAAGCAGATGCGAAGATTATTTGCTTTGGTCATTCGCATGCAGCTGGCTCTGAATTAATTGATGGCAGGTTATATCTTAATCCTGGCAGCATTCGTCAACCGCGCGGCCGCAAGGAGAAGACATATGCAATCCTCGATATTATAGATAAGCAAGTGAACGTGACTTTTTATGATATTAAAGGAAAAGTAGTTGAAGAATTAAATAATACTTATCAAATCAGCTAAAATTAGATATAATGAATAGGCAGGTATTTCTTCCTGTCTATCCTATATGTCCCAGTAGCTCAGCAGGATAGAGCAACGGCCTTCTAAGCCGTCGGTCGGGAGTTCGAATCTCTCCTGGGACGCTAGTTAGTCATGAGAAAGCGCTGATATACGGTCGTATATTAGCTTTTTTATTTGATGTGTGAATGATGATTGAATAGGGTATTTCTTTAAATTATTTTTTGAAAAAAGGTTGACTTTCTATAAAGATAGAAATATAATAATAAATGTCTTAAAGGAAATTTATTATGTCCCAGTAGCTCAGCAGGATAGAGCAACGGCCTTCTAAGCCGTCGGTCGGGAGTTCGAATCTCTCCTGGGACGCTAGCTAGTCATGAAAAAAGCTGATACGCTTCTGTGTATCAGTTTTTTTATTTTTGTTTTTGAATAAGAAGGGAATCTGAAAAATCATTTTACAACGATTTTTTAGATTCCTTTTTTGTTACATACTGTTGTTGATGTTTAATCAACAAGCTGATTAATTAGCCTTTTGCTCAAAAAAATGCAAACTATTTATAGCAATGAATCGTCAATTATTATAGAAAGGGTGAGAGGGTTGGATGAGTTAGTGGTTGAGCGATTACAAGCGGGTGAAGGCGCTGTATTGCTCGATGAAATTATGGAGAAGTACGGGCAAGATATTTTACAGCTTGTCTATTCCTATGTGAAAGAATATTCTTTGGCAGAAGACTTAACACAAGAAATTTTTGTGAAGTGTTATCGGGCACTCCCTACATATAAGAAGCAGGCAGGGTTACGAACATGGTTGTGGAAAATTGCAATTAATCATTGTAAAGATTATTTAAAAAGTTGGTATCATCGTAATGTGGATACGATATCAGAGAATTTAATCGTCGCTTCGAATGATAGTGTGGAGCGAGAAATTATCCGGCGAGATGACGATCAAGCATTAGCCGAATCAGTGATGGACTTGCCTATTATTTATCGAGAAGCGATTTATTTATACTATTTTCAAGAGCTAACGATTAAGGAAATAGCCGAGATGACAGGCATTAAACAAGGAACTATTAAGACGAGGTTACGAAAAGCGAAAGAAATCCTTAAAACAAGGCTGGAGGGATTTGAAAATGGAAGATAAATTGAGTCGTTTAAAAAATGCGATGAACAAGCATGTATTTTCTGAAGTGAAATTTACAGAAACACAGAAGAATGGCGTGCATGAAATGTTAGCAAAAGAGGTAGACGATGATCAAACAGTGATGCTTGCTATTCTTCAAGTATTACAAAAAGAAAAAACGGGATATGAACTTATGGGAGTTCTGTGCAGTAGAGGCATTAAAAGATTTACCAGAAATGAGGGGGATTTATATACGACATTGCATGAATTGGAACAGAAAGGATGGTTGGAATCTTATTGGGAAGAAGAACAATCCAAAGTGTATAGATTGACAAATCGAGGTCGTAAATTTTTGAAGAAGCAAGAATTAAAACGGGTCAATCAGATTTATACGACAAAAGCGATTTTTGAGAGGTGATAAAAGTGGCTAGACAAGAAAAGTTTTTGGAAGAAGTAAAAAGTTATATCCGTTCAAAAGAGGCGAAACGCTTTGTTACGCGTGAACTAGAAGCGCATCTGAAGCAATCGAAGTCCGATTTTATCAAGAATGGTTATGGGGAAGAAGAAGCTGAAAAACAAGCGGTGGCTAATATGGGAAGTCCGATGATCCTCGGACAAAAGTTGAATCAATTACATCGGCCGAAAATAGATTGGAGCTTAATTACGTTATTTATTTCGGTAATCGCTATTGGTATTTTGCCCTTTTTCGTGCTAATGACGGAAGAAACACATCTTTCGCTTTTTCAAAAGTTAGCAAGCGTTGTGATTGGGATAGGCATCGTTGTCATTACGTTGTTGTTTGATTATACAAAATGGAAAAAATACGGCTGGCTATTTTTCGGATTAGGCTGTGCAGTCATTTTATATGCACAATGGTCTGGTGTTTTGGTTAATGGAAGAACTTATTTACATATACCAGGGATTATAGCATCAGATATGATGATTACGCTGCCCTTATTTTTATTAGGGTGGGCAGGATTGCTAGCTAATAAGAAAATCAATATTTATTATGTTAGTATTCTTTACATTGTTTCTCTCGGTTTGTTTCTTAATACAGCTAGTTTTGTGATTAGTGTAATTTATTCGGTTATGGTTTGGGGGATGGTTTGGAACAGTCATTTAGAGCGCAAAAAGGTTGCTCTGGCTAGTGCCGCTTATATGGTAGGAGTCATAGGAGTGATGGTTACAGCCATATTTTCGATGAAAGAGTATCAGTTAGCAAGGTTGAAAGGATTTCTTCATCCTGAACAATATTCGTTATCAGAAGGATATTACTATGTATTAGCCAAAGGTGTAAGAGAAAATGCGGGATGGTTTGGCACTTCAGAGCCGCCTGGTTTAGCAGAACCTTTTTCTGACTTTGTATTTCTTGCTCTTACGTATAGATTAGGCTGGTTATTCGGGCTCTTTCTTATCGTGATTCTTTTACTTCTATTGGCAAGGATGATCATCGTGCTAACAAAAGTTAAAGATTCCTTCGGTAGATTATTAGTTACAGGTAGTGTAGGGGCTTTTCTCATTCAAATTGTACTAAATATCGGGATGTCATTTGGTGTAGTTCCAGCTGTTAGTGTAGCTCTCCCTTTTGTTAGTTATGGAACAGCTTATATGATTGTCAACTCGTTTATGATGGGTGTTGTCTTAAGTGTCTATCGCAAAAAAGATTTAATTCTGCTGGCTGAACGTTGAAAACGGATTCCGTTATTTGAATTGTCGACTTAAATGATGTATGATATTTCCATGTTTTAGAAAAATAGGAGGGAAGAACATGGCAAATATTGAGCATGGCGAAAATCGCTTTTTTATTGAAACAGAGGGTGAGAAATTAGCGGAGATTACGTATGTGCATTCAGGAGATAAGCAAATTACAGTGGATCATACATACGTTTCTGAGAAGCTGCGTGGACAAAAAATTGGTAACCAACTCGTTGAAAAAGTTGTTGAATTTGCTCGTCAAGAAAATCTTAAGATTGTGCCAGAATGTTCCTTTGTTGTAAGAGAGTTTGAAAAAAATAAAGAATATCAAGATATAATTGCTAAATAACGGCGAAAAACTGAGAGTGAAACAGTTCAATCTGTTTCGCTCTCAGTTTTTTTAGGGGCTCTTTGAACAAAGACATATGTTGTTCTGAATGTTTTGGTAATTTTATTCCAAAAAAATAATAAATTAGTAGTTGGTGAGCTGGTTGAAAAATAATATGGAATAAATTGTTTATGTACTAAGAATCGCATTTTTTAATTAGTTTTTTTTTATAAAATAAAATTTTTGTAGGAGAATAAGATAATAACGCCGATGTAAGCGTATACAAAAAAGTAATGAATTAGAATTATCAAACAATTCTTAAAAAACCTGTTGACTCCTTCTTAAAATCAGCGTATTATTACGACAAATACAACATAACAAATTTTAAAAAAACTTTGAAAATATAAATTATGTGTAAAACATTGAAGAGGATAAGTAGTCCTTCGTTAGACAGTCACAGAGAGCCGGTATTTGCTGAGAGCCGGTATTGTCCCGAGAGATGAACTCACCTTGGAGTTTCAGTTTGAACGGTCAACTAGTAGAACTGAACGGGTGCAAAACCAGCACCCGTTATCAAAACAAGAAAGTGCGTACAGAAAGTTTTGTACGAAAAAGGGTGGTACCGTGGATAGGCCAAATAGCCTCTTTCACCCCTTTGGTTTGCTATATGCAAGCGAATTGGGATGGAAGAGGCTTTTTTATATTCAGAAATAGCTGAAATATCAAAATATTTAAAAGGAAAATGGAGGGGACTATTCGTATGACGCAGAAGACTGTAGCAGCTGGCAGGAAGAGTGAGCAAGTAAAGTACACTGGTGCTGAATTTTTAACAGAAGCATTGAAAAGGGAAAATGTAGATGTTATTTTCGGCTATCCTGGCGGTGCCGCATTACCAATTTACGATAAACTATATAATTCAGGTTTGTTCCATGTTTTAACAAGGCATGAGCAAGGCGCCATTCATGCAGCGGAAGGGTATGCAAGAATTACAGGCAAACCGGGAGTAGTAATCGTAACATCAGGGCCTGGTGCAACGAATATTGTAACAGGTTTAGCGGATGCTATGATTGACTCTTTACCGTTAGTTGTTTTTACAGGGCAAGTGGCTACTGGATTAATTGGTTCAGATGCGTTCCAAGAGGCAGATATTCTTGGAATTACGACTCCGATTACCAAACATAATTATCAAGTGAGAGATCCTAAAGATTTTCCACGGATTATTAAAGAAGCTTTTTATATCGCATCAACTGGTCGTCCAGGTCCTGTATTAATTGATATTCCGAAAGATATGGCAATTGGAGAAGCGATTTCACACTTAGACCCTGAAATGGATCTTCCAGGTTATCAGCCAACAACGAAACCGAATTATTTGCAAATTCGCAAGTTAGTTGAGGCTGTGAGCGGTGCTAAAAAGCCGGTCATTCTTGCAGGAGCGGGTGTTCTTCATTCGAAAGCAGCTGATCAATTATTAGAATATGCAGAACAACAAGGTCTTCCAATTGTTCATACTTTACTTGGACTTGGCGGATTCCCGGCAAATCATGCACAATACGTCGGGCTTGCCGGCATGCACGGATGTTATGCAGCTAATATGGCTTTATCAGAATGTGATTTACTCGTCAATATCGGCGCTCGATTTGACGATCGCTTAACAGGTAGACTTTCAGACTTTGCACCGAATGCGACCGTTGCTCATATTGATATTGACCCAGCTGAAATTGGGAAAAACGTTCCAACAAAAATCCCAGTTGTTGGTGATGCAAAAGAAGCATTGGCAGAGTTAATTGCTCAAAATGGTAAAAAACCTGAAATTACTGAGTGGATGAATCAACTTGTTAAGTGGAATAAAGAATTCCCATTGCGCTATACATCATCTGATGAATATTTAATGCCGCAACGAGTGATTGAACTTCTTCATGAAAAAACAAATGGAGAAGCTATCGTTACAACGGATGTCGGTCAACATCAAATGTGGGCAGCGCAATACTATCGCTTTAATAAACCGAATTCATGGGTTACTTCCGGCGGACTTGGCACAATGGGCTTTGGTTTACCTGCAGCACTTGGTGCACAGCTTGCCAATCCTGAGGCTACCGTGCTTTCCATTTCAGGTGATGGTGGTTTCCAAATGTGCAGTCAAGAATTAGGCGTAATCGCGGAAAGAAACTTACCAGTCAAAATCATCATTCTTAATAATGGAGTTTTAGGAATGGTTAGACAATGGCAAGAGCTTTTCTACGAGAAGCGTTATTCACAAAGTGTATTCCAATCACAGCCTGATTTTGTAAAATTAGCGGATGCTTATGGTATTCCTGGCTTTTCAGTAAGTACGGAAGAAGAAGCAAGTGCGCGCATTGAGGAAGCGTTGGCAATCGATGGCCCTGTATTAATCGATTTCCGTGTCAAACCAGAAGAAAATGTGTATCCGATGGTAGCAGCAGGAAAAGCTCTCCATGAAATGGAAGGAGTGTAATCATGAAAGGAATTCTTACTCTTACTGTAAACAATAGGCCAGGAGTTCTTAATCGGATTACGAACCTGTTTACAAAAAGAAATTACAACATTGAAAGCATCACGGTTGGTTCTTCTGAGCAAGAAGGGATTTCAAGAATCACCGTCGTTGTTCAAGTAGATGATGAAACAGTTATCGAACAAATGACAAAACAGCTTCATAAACAAATCGATGTATTAAAAGTAAATGATATTAGTAATCAAGCAATCGTTGCGCGCGAATTGGCACTGATTAAAGTTCAAGTGACAAGTCAAACGCGAGCTGAAATATATGCTGTTATTGAACCTTTCCGTGCTTCTGTTATTGATGTAAGTAAAGATAGCTTAACGGTTCAAATTACAGGTGAGTCTGATAAGATTGAAGCTTTTATTGAACTAATTAAGCCATACGGCATCAAAGAGTTAGCTCGAACAGGAACTGCTGCTTTCCCACGCGGAATGCAGTTAGCCAATAGCAAAAGCAGCAAGGCCCAAACGATTGTTTAATTTAATAAATTTAATAAATAAATCAACTAAAAAACTAACTTTAGAAAAGAAAAGGGAGATGTATTAATTATGGCAAAAGTATATTATAACGCAGAGGCAAACGAAAATTTCTTCAATGGTAAAAAAGTAGCGGTCGTTGGTTACGGTTCACAAGGACACGCGCATGCACAAAACCTTCGCGAGAGCGGTGTAGACGTAATTATCGGAATCCGTCCAGGAAAATCTGCTGAAAAAGCAAAAGAAGATGGTTTCGAAGTATTTTCAGTTAAAGAAGCAGCTGAGCAAGCAGACGTAATCATGAACTTGCTTCCAGATGAAACTCAACCAAAAGTATACCAAGAAGAAATCCAACCTGCTCTAACTGCTGGTAAAGCTCTAATGTTCGCACACGGATTCAATGTTCACTTCAGCCAAATCGTTCCACCAGCTGACGTAGACGTATTATTAGTAGCACCAAAAGGTCCAGGACATCTTGTACGCCGTACATACACTGAAGGCGCAGGTGTTCCAGCTCTATTCGCAATCTACCAAGACGTAACAGGTACAGCGAAAGAATTAGCACTTGCTTATGCTCGCGGCATCGGTTCTTTACGTGCAGGTGGTCTTGAAACAACATTTAAAGAAGAAACAGAAACAGATTTATTCGGAGAGCAAGCAGTTCTTTGCGGTGGCTTAACTTCTCTTGTAAAAGCTGGTTTCGAAACATTAACAGAAGCTGGGTACCAACCAGAAGTTGCTTACTTCGAATGTTTACATGAATTAAAATTAATCATCGACCTTATGTATGAAGGCGGAATGGAAAACATGCGTTACTCAATCTCTGATACAGCACAATGGGGAGACTTCGTTTCTGGACCACGCGTTGTAACAGAAGCTTCTAAACAAGCGATGAAAGCTGTATTAAAAGATATCCAAGATGGTGAATTTGCAAAAGGTTGGATCTTAGAAAACCAAGCTAACCGTCCAGTATTCAATGCAATCAACCGTCAAGAGAACGAACATCCAATCGAAGTAGTAGGTCGTGAACTACGTAAAATGATGCCATTTGTTAAACCACAACAACAGGAGAAAGAAGTGGTAGCTGTTGCGAAAAATTAATATTTTTGACACAACATTACGTGATGGCGAACAGTCAGCCGGTGTCAATTTGAATTTTTCGGAAAAAATCGAGATCGCTTATCAACTTGAACGTTTAGGTGTAGACATTATGGAGGCGGGCTTTCCAGCCGCTTCCAAAGGTGACTTTAATTCCGTTCAAGAGATCGCGCGCCGCATTAAAAACAGCTCTGTTACAGGGCTGGCGCGTGCGGTCAAAGGCGATATTGACGCTGCTTGGGATGCTTTAAAGGATGGAGCACAACCTCGTTTGCATACATTCATCGCGACTTCCCCAATCCATCGCGAGTACAAGTTGAAAATGACAAAAGAACAAGTCGTTGAGCGAGCTGTAGCGATGGTTAAATACGCTTCAGAACGTTTCCCAATCGTGCAATGGTCAGCTGAAGATGCGAGCCGCACAGAGTTAGATTATTTAGCTGAAATTGTTGAAGCGGTAATCCAAGCGGGTGCAAAAGTTATTAATATTCCAGATACAGTAGGTTATGCAACACCGGTTGAATATGGTAACATTTTCCGTTACTTATGTGAACATGTTCCTTCTATTGATAAAGTGAGCCTATCTTCTCACTGCCATGACGATCTAGGAATGGCGACAGCCAACTCTCTAGCGGCAATTGAAGGCGGCGCAACACAAGTAGAAGGTACGATTAATGGAATTGGTGAACGTGCTGGTAACGCAGCTCTTGAAGAAGTAGCTGTTGCGCTTCGTATCCGCCAAGACTATTATCAAGCACAAACGCGTTTAACGCTTAATGAAATTAAAAGAACGAGTGATTTAGTAAGCCGTTTAACAGCAATGACGGTTCCGCCGAATAAGGCAGTCATCGGTGCAAATGCTTATGCACATGAATCTGGTATTCATCAAGATGGTGTCTTGAAGGAAAAAACAACATATGAAATCATTTCTCCAGAACTTGTTGGTGTGTCCTCGAACTCGCTTGTTTTAGGTAAACACTCTGGTCGACATGCTTTTAAAGAGCGATTACAAGAGTTGAACTTCCAAGTAAGTGAAGAAGAAATGAATCGTCTATTCGTTCAATTCAAAGAGCTAGCGGATAAGAAGAAACAAATGACAGATGAAGACTTAGTTGCTCTTGTTTTAGAGGAAAAAGCAACGGCCAGCATCGCTTATGATTTAGTATCTATGCAAATTTCACACGGCACAAATCAAATTCCAACAGCTACGGTTACCTTGAAAAAAGGTGAGGAAGAAACAATCCAAGAAGCTGCAACGGGAGCCGGTAGTGTTGAAGCTCTTTATAATACACTTGAAAGATGCCTAGGCGGCGAAATTGAGTTAGAAGATTATCGAATTCAATCCGTTGGCGGTGGTATGGATGCGTTAGCACAAGTATATGTAAAGATGAACTACCAAGGTGTTGAAACAAGTGGCCGCGGTTTAGATCAGGACGTATTAGAAGCGTCTGCTAAAGCATATTTAAACGCGGTGAATCGTGTGATTATTATGAAAGAATTAGAAGAAAAAGTACCGAATTAATAAGAAAAGCGGAACCGGCTCGTTCGGCTCGCAAAGCAGATAGGAATTGAACCAAAAGGCGTTCTTTGCCTTTTAGGGGCAATTATCTTCTGCACAGCGAGCTAGCCGGTGCAGCTGAACAAGATAAACAAAGCGCAAGCGCCCTTCATTATGTACGGGTGCTTGCCTATTCAATGGAAGAAATATTTCAATGGTTTTAGGAAGGGGAGTTTTCGATGAAAGGGAATATAGCTGTGTTGCCAGGCGATGGCATTGGAAAAGAAGTAACAAAAGGAGCTGTAGAAATACTCGAAGTTGTTGCTCAAAAATTTGGACACGAATTCGAATTTCAATACGGTGAAATTGGTGGCGGAGCGATAGATAATACAGGATCACCTCTACCAGATGAAACAGTCGAAATTTGCCGGAAAAGTGACGCTGTATTATTAGGGGCAGTTGGTGGACCGAAATGGGATAACCATCCTGTCGATATCCGCCCAGAACGCGGTCTATTAAAAATTCGTAAAGAGCTTAATCTATATGCGAATCTTCGACCAATCAGCTATTATTCGAGTTTATCGGAAGCTTCTCCTCTTAAAAAAGAATTAATTGAAGGTGCCGATTTTGTTATCGTTCGTGAATTAACGGGCGGCCTATACTTTGGGAAACCAAGTGAACGAGTGACACGAGAAGGTAAAGATGCTGTAGTCGATACGCTTTTCTATACAAAAGAAGAAATGCACCGCATTATTAAACTAGCTTTTGAATTAGCTAGCAATAGAACAAAGAAAGTAACATCGGTTGATAAAGCGAATGTATTAGAATCAAGCAGAATGTGGCGTGAAACAGCTGAGGAAATTGCGAAAGAATATCCAGATGTAACGTTAGAGCATATGCTTGTGGACAATGCAGCGATGCAACTTATTCGTAACCCAAAACAATTTGATGTTGTCGTAACAGAAAACTTATTCGGCGACATTTTAAGTGATGAAGCATCCGTTCTTACTGGATCGCTAGGAATGCTTCCATCGGCTTCTATTTCAACAAATGGACCAAATCTGTATGAACCAATTCATGGTTCAGCTCCTGATATTGCAGGGCAGAATTTAGCGAATCCGATTGCGACAATCTTATCTGCCGCATCGCTTTTACGTTTATCATTTGGTTTAGAAGCTGAAGCAACTGCGGTGGAACAAGCGGTTGAAGCAGTGCTTGAAAAAGGTTTTAGAACAGGTGATATTGCAGATGAGCAATCAACGAAATTATCGACGAGTGAAATGGTTGCTGAAATTAAAACAGTTCTGTTAGACCAAGAGGCGACTTCTAACGTTACAGGAGCACGTGTATAACAGCTGTTTTTAGACACGGCCTTTTCAGTAGGTCGTGTTTTTTAAAAGATTAAGAAGTATAAAGATTTTGAGATGTTTCGGTGTTCAGTGGAAGCGCATAGCCTGTCGAGTTGCAGTTTGCTCAGTCGATTAAGTTGAAAATTGACTTCATCTTCTAGCTCTCCAACGCTTGTGCTTTTCTTAAAGAATCTAAAATGATTGAGGTGGAACAAGATGGGAAAGTCCATTATTGAAAAAATATGGGAGCGTCACATTGTAGCAGCTGAGGAGAATAAACCAGATTTATTATATATCGACCTACAATTTATTCATGAAGTAACATCGCCACAAGCCTTTGAAGGGCTTAGATTAAAGGGGCGTAAAGTAAGAAGACCGGATCGTACATTTGCGACGATGGATCACAATGTTCCAACAATTAATCGTTATTTCATTCAAGATGAAATTGCTCAAAAGCAATTGTCTGCTCTTGAAGAAAATTGTAAAGAGTTTGGGATTCGTCTAGCGGATTTGGACAGCCCTGAACAAGGGATTGTTCACGTTATTGGACCAGAATTAGGTCTTACACAACCTGGTATGACCATCGTATGTGGTGATAGCCATACGTCTACTCACGGCGCATTCGGTTCGATTGCATTTGGAATTGGAACGAGTGAAGTAGAGCACGTATTAGCGACACAAACATTATGGCAAACAAAGCCAAAGACGTTAAAGCTTGAAGTAAATGGTCAGTTAGGTAAAGGTGTTAATGCAAAGGATGTTATTTTATACATTATTTCTAAATTTGGTGTAGATTTTGGAACAGGTTATATTATCGAGTATTGTGGCGAAGTATTCGAGAATATGTCGATGGAAGAGAGAATGACGGTATGTAATATGTCGATTGAAGGCGGAGCAAGAGCTGGTTTAGTAGCTCCTGATGACACAACGTTCTCTTACATGAAAGGCAGAAAATATGCACCAAAAGGCGAAGAATTTGATCGTGCGGTAGAAGATTGGAAGTCATTAGCTAGTGATGAAGATGCTGTATATGACCGCGAAATTGTGTTAGATGGCAGCGCTATTCCACCGATGGTTAGCTGGGGGACAAACCCTGGAATGGCAAGCGGTGTAGATGCAATGATTCCGAGTGAATCAGATGGCACGTTTGATCCTGTAGAGTTGAAAAATGCACTTCAATATATGGGGCTTAAAGAAGGTCAAGCAATTACAGATATCGAAGTACAGCATGTGTTTATCGGCTCATGCACAAACTCTCGTATTGAGGATTTACGCCAAGCTGCGTCTATGCTTGAAGGTCAACAAGTTCATCAAGGTGTTCGTGCTATGGTTGTACCTGGTTCACAAAATGTGAAAAAACAGGCTGAAGAAGAAGGGTTAGATCAGATTTTCAAAGCAGCTGGCTTTGAATGGCGTGATTCTGGCTGCAGTATGTGCTTAGGTATGAATCCAGACGGGGTACCAGCTGGAGAGCATTGTGCTTCTACTTCCAACCGGAATTTTGAAGGTCGTCAAGGAGCAGGAGCACGTACGCACTTAGTTAGCCCTGCGATGGCTGTAGCAGCAGCTATTACTGGAAAGTTTGTTGATATTAGAACATGGGAAGCTCCAACTGTAGGAGCTCATTAAACATTAATATATAAATGGAGGTGCCGAAGATGGAACCGATTAAGGTTTTTACAGGAAAAGCAGCGGTTATGGACCGTAAAAATGTAGATACAGATCAAATTATTCCAAAGCAATTTTTAAAACGAATTGAGCGTAGCGGATTTGGTCAATTTTTATTCTTTAACTGGCGTTTTGATGAAGAAGGAAATGATCGTGCAGATTTTGAACTAAATCAAGAGCAAAATAAAGGTGCGTCTATTTTAATTGCAGGCGAAAACTTCGGTTGCGGCTCTTCTCGTGAGCATGCACCATGGGCTTTACTTGATTATGGTTTTAATATTGTAATTGCTCCTTCTTTTGCTGATATTTTTAGAAACAATTGCATGAAGAATGGGATTGTTCCGATTGTTTTAACGGAAGAGCAAGTGGCTGAATTAATGAAAAAAGGTGTAGAACCTGGCTATGAATTAACTATTGACCTTCCAAACCAAAAGCTTTTTGATCAATCAGGGTTTGAAGCTGAATTTGAATTCCATCCATACTGGAAGGAAATGCTTATTAATGGGTGGGATGAAATTTCCATTACTGAGCAATACGAAGAACAAATTAAAAGCTATGAGCAACAAAAAATGCCAATCTCTTCTATTTAATTTAGAAGAGACATTGAGCGGGAAATTCTATCCTGTATGGTCTCGATTTCTTTGAGCTATACGGGATTTTTTTTGAAAATCGTTTCATTCCATGCTACACTGATGTTCAAAAATGAACGGTGAGGCGGAATGGTTAATGAATGAGAAAAAAGATGGAAATAATGTGGTCCTGTTTCCTAATTTACATCATCGCTTAGTTATGAAGGGGACGGAGGCGCTAGAAAATAAACAGTATAAGCAGGCAGCCGAATTATTTAGCCAAGCGAGGGAATTAGATCAGGAACACGCTGAAGGAAATGTAGGATTGCTCGTCTCGTTAGTCGAGCTTCAAGATTATAAAGCAGCTAAACAATTATGTAAGGAGTTGTTGCATCAAGGAATTGGTGATTATTTTCAAATTACGAATATGTACTTGATGGTGCTTGTGCAATTAGGGGAGCATGAGGATATTGTGGAGATGATTGAGCTATTGTTTCAAGAACATCAAATCCCATTTGATAAAATGGAACAGTTTGAGCAGATGCTTTCCTTCAGTAAACGGACATTAGAAGAAAGAGAGATAGAAGCGGAGCAGAATGAAAGTCAATTACAGCAACAGCTTCAAGAAGAGCCTTTGTTTAATGGGAAAAATGAACAACAATTGCTTAATACAATTAATATGCTTTCACAGATGAATGTGCGTCCGTTTATCGATGATATTCAACAATTTATGCAAGAGGAAGCGAATCATCCTTTTTTTAAAACGATGCTGTTGAATATATTAAAAGAGCAGGACTATACACAAACCGTGGAAGTAAGGAAGTTTTCACAAGTCTCTTCTTTGATTCCAGCTCATTTACCGAATTTGAAAGAGTATCCTTTTTTTAAAAAAGTATGGGATTTGGCAGAACAAAAATTGGCACAAAGAAATCCGAGCTTGCTGGAAATGGTCCATAGTTTGCTAGAAAGGCACTGCTTCTTGTTATATCCATTTGAACTTGAGCAAGATGGTGCGACCATTGCAGCAGCTTACCACGCTTTAGCAGAACAATATATGACAGGACAAGACTTTTGTGAGCGAGCTGCTCTTATTTATGAAACAGAAGAACAAGTTGTAAGAGAATGTTTGGACTACATAAAAGAAATTGAAGGAATTTCTTATCCCATTATTTAACCTATTGCTGTTGAAAGAAGAGGAAGCTGTGGTATAATGTAGTGGTTGTACTATACGCTCGTACAAAAAAACGGGAATATCCAAATGATTTGGGTATATTTAAGGGATGACTTGTTAAGAATTGCAAAGCAGATTCATCCATGCTTATTCTTGACGTATATAGATTTTTGGAGGGAAACACATGTCTGTTAAATGGGAAAAGCAAGAAGGAAACGTTGGAGTTTTAACGGTTGAAGTAGACGTAGCAACAGTAAACGCTGGTTTAGACAAAGCGTTCAAAAAAGTAGTAAAACAAGTAAACGTACCTGGCTTCCGTAAAGGGAAAATGCCTCGTCCATTATTTGAAAAGAAATTCGGTGTAGAATCTTTATACCAAGATGCTCTTGACGAAATTCTTCCAGAAGCTTATGCAAATGCTGTCGAAGAAGCAGGAATTTCACCTGTAGATCGTCCAGAAATCGACATCGAGAAAATGGAAAAAGGTGAAAACCTTATTTTCACAGCTACTGTAACAGTAAAACCTGAAGTGAAATTAGGTAACTATAAAGGACTTGAAGTAGAAAAGTTTGATACAACAGTTACAGATGAAGATGTAGAAGCTGAATTGAAAAAGCAACAAGAGCGTCAAGCTGAGCTAGTTGTGAAAGAAGAAGGCGCAGCAGTTGCAGGTGATACAGTTGTAATTGACTTCGAAGGATTCGTTGATGGTGAAGCATTCGAGGGTGGAAAAGGTGAAAACTATTCTTTAGAGCTTGGTTCTAACTCTTTCATCCCAGGATTCGAAGATCAACTAATCGGTCTTGAAGCAGGTGCTGAGAAAGACGTTGAAGTAACATTCCCAGAAGAATACCACGCTGCAGAGCTTGCTGGTAAACCTGCTGTATTCAAAGTAAAAGTTCACGAAATCAAAGCGAAACAACTTCCTGAATTAGATGATGAATTCGCAAAAGATATTGATGATGAAGTAGAAACTATTGCAGAACTTAAAGAAAAAACAAAAGGTAAATTAGAGCATGACAAAAAGCATGAAGAAGAACACTTCATCCAAAATGCTGTAATTGGTCAAGCGGTTGAAGGTGCTCAAATCGATCTTCCTGAAGTAATGGTGTCTAACGAAGTAGACCGCATGATGCAAGATTTTGCTGGACGCTTACAACAACAAGGATTGAACTTAGAATTGTACTTCCAATTCTCTGGTCAAGACGAAGCAGCGTTAAAAGGCCAAATGAAAGAAGAAGCAGAAGGTCAAGTTCGCACAAGCTTAGTGCTTGAAGCAATTGCTGAAGCTGAGAAACTTGAAGCGACAGAAGAAGACGTAGAAGCTGAATTAGCTAAAATGGCTTCAATGTACAATATGGAAGTAGACGCAATCAAAAAAGCTCTTGGTAACTTAGATGCGATTAAAGGCGATCTACAAATTAAAAAAGCTATTGATTTCTTAGTTGAAAACAGCAAAACAGTTGAAGCTAAATAATAGCAACTTTAAAAAAATATAGTTTTCTTAAAGAAACAAGGCGCGAGCATTTCGTGCCTTGTTTTATACATATCTTGATTTTTTATCATTTATAGAACACTTCTTGATTGCTTTTTTTTAGAATTCAGTGTAGATTAATTCTAATAACACATATACATATTTATACAGTAAATCCTTTTTTTTAAAATTGGTAAGTTAGGGCATACTAAAGAAAGTAACATACATAGTAAAAAGAGCAGTGCTTTGTGTATCGGACAACCTACTATCGTGTAAGCATTTTTGTTACCAAACTTTCAAGAACGTGTTACAATGCAATTCATACTATTTAATTGCAATGAAAGTGCTTATTTAGGCGTTTCTTATGAAGAAAGAAACATGCCTTTAAGATGAATAGAGTAGGAATAGTATTCAAGAGGGGTGAACGTTCATGTTTAAATTTAATGATGAAAAGGGACAATTAAAATGTTCTTTTTGTGGGAAAACTCAAGAACAAGTTCGTAAGCTGGTAGCCGGTCCAGGTGTATATATTTGTGATGAATGTATTGAACTTTGTACAGAAATCGTGGAAGAGGAGCTAGGTACTGAAGAAGAAGTAGAATTCCGCGATGTTCCAAAACCAAAAGAGATTTGCAATATTCTTGATGAATATGTCATCGGACAAGAACAAGCGAAGAAGTCTTTAGCGGTTGCTGTATATAATCACTACAAACGAATTAATTCTAATAGTAAAGTAGACGATGTAGAGCTTTCAAAAAGTAATATCGCGCTTATTGGACCAACTGGTAGTGGGAAAACATTACTTGCTCAAACTTTAGCGCGTTTACTAAACGTTCCTTTTGCTATTGCTGATGCGACGTCTCTAACAGAGGCTGGTTACGTTGGGGAAGATGTTGAAAATATTTTGTTAAAACTAATCCAAGCAGCAGATTATGACGTTGAGAAAGCAGAAAAAGGAATTATCTATATCGATGAAATCGATAAAGTAGCTCGTAAATCTGAAAACCCATCGATTACACGTGATGTTTCAGGTGAAGGGGTTCAGCAAGCACTATTAAAAATTCTTGAAGGAACTGTAGCAAGCGTTCCCCCACAAGGTGGACGTAAGCACCCTCATCAAGAATTTATTCAAATTGATACTACAAATATTTTGTTTATTTGTGGTGGAGCTTTCGATGGAATCGAACCGATTATCAAACGTCGTCTAGGTCAAAAAGTAATTGGTTTTGGTGCAGAGACGAAAAAAGATGAAGTAGCAGAAAAAGAACTGCTTTCAAAAGTTCTTCCTGAAGACTTACTTCGTTTCGGTTTAATTCCAGAGTTTATCGGTCGTCTTCCAGTTATTGCGACGTTAGAGCAATTGGATGAGGCGGCACTTATTGAAATTTTAACAAAACCGAAAAATGCATTAGTGAAACAATATCAAAAATTATTAGAACTTGATGATATTGAATTGGAATTCGAACCGGAAGCACTAAACGAAATTGCTAAAAAAGCAATTGAACGTAAAACAGGTGCTCGTGGATTACGTTCCATCATCGAAGGGATTATCCTTGATGTGATGTTTGATCTTCCTTCACGTGATGATGTATCTAAATGTATTATTACAGCAGGGGCGATTACAGAAAAAGAATCTCCGAAATTGGTTCTGAAAGATGGTACAACAATTCAAGGCCAATCTGCTTAATATGTTTCTTTAAAAAGAGATGAGCTGGACAGATGTTTCTGTCTAGGCTCGTCTTTTTTTGTTTTTTAATGAAATAGCTAGTCCCCCTGTAAGACAACCAAATTTTTCATGAAGAAAACTATGAATGATTTCAACTTGTGATAGGAGATACTACCACATAAGACAAACATGGTAAGCGCAGGAGGGAAAATGATGAGCTGGACAGGATTGGCATTGTTTATTCAACTGTTTTTTGGTGTAATCATTGGGCTATATTTCTTGAATTTATTAAAAGGACAGCGTACACAAAAGGTGTCGATTGATCGTGATTCTAAAAAAGAAATGGATCAATTGCGTTCAATGAGAGCGATTCAATTAACGGAGCCATTAGCAGAAAAGGTGAGACCGCAGTCATTTGATGACATTGTTGGGCAGGAAGATGGAATTAAATCGTTAAGAGCAGCATTATGCGGACCAAATCCACAGCATGTTATTATTTATGGACCACCTGGTGTAGGAAAGACCGCAGCTGCACGGCTTGTACTAGAAGAAGCAAAAAAAAATGGGAAATCACCATTTAGAAAGTCAGCGGTATTTGTTGAATTAGATGCAACAACAGCTCGTTTTGATGAACGAGGTATTGCTGATCCACTGATTGGTTCTGTTCATGACCCGATTTATCAAGGAGCAGGGGCGATGGGCCAGGCTGGTATTCCGCAACCGAAGCAGGGAGCGGTAACAAATGCGCATGGCGGAGTGTTATTTATTGATGAAATTGGGGAGCTTCACTCGATTCAAATGAACAAGTTGTTAAAAGTGTTAGAGGATCGGAAAGTATTTTTAGAAAGCGCATATTATCAAGAAGATAATACAAATATTCCTACTCATATTCATGATATTTTTAAAAATGGTTTACCTGCTGACTTCCGGTTGGTTGGAGCAACAACTCGAACGCCAAATGAGATCCCTCCCGCTATTCGTTCTAGATGCATGGAAGTATTTTTTCGCGAACTCGACCGCGATGAAATTATAGAGGTTGTTAAAAAAGCAACCGACCGAGTAAACGTGACCATCAGTGAGAAAGGTTTACAAATGATTGCGGAATACGCTCGTAATGGTCGTGAAGCGGTAAATATGGTACAAACGCTTGCGAGTATTTCCATTAATGAAAATCGGTCTTATATTAAAGAGGAAGATATTGATTGGATGGCTCATAGCAGCCAGTTAACGCAGCGGATGGATCGAAAAATTGATTCAAAGCCGCAAGTTGGGTTTGTCAATGGGCTTGCTGTATATGGGGCAAATAGCGGAGCGTTGCTTGAAATTGAAGTGACGGTAATGCCGGCAATGAGTGAAAAAGGAGCCATTACCATTACTGGAATTGTCGAAGAGGAAAGCATTGGGGGCAATGGAAAATCGATTCGACGTAAAAGTATGGCCAAGGGGTCGATTGAAAATGTAATTACAGTATTACGCTCAATGGGTGTTCCAGCTGATCAATTTGATATTCATGTGAATTTTCCTGGCGGTACTCCTGTAGATGGACCATCTGCAGGGATTGCTATGGCGACCGGGATTTATTCAGCCATTTATAAAATTCCTGTCGATCATACGGTAGCCATGACAGGCGAAATAGGCATTCATGGTGGTGTAAGACCAATTGGTGGTGTGATTCCGAAAATTAAAGCGGCTCAATTAGCCGGAGCGAAAACGGTCATTATTCCAGCTGATAATATGCAGCCGCTTCTAAAAGAAATTAAAGATATTGAGATTGTACCTGTTACTAAAGTCCAGGAAGTGTTCGAACGATCTCTGAAAAAAGACGTGATACCTGATCAATTACTTTCTACATTGAACTTAAGTAAAAAGGAAAGTGTATAAAGGGAATGCCCCGGTTTTATAGTACCGGGGTTTGTTATAGGTATAATAATGTTTTTCATTTTTGTAATTAAACGTGCTTTTTTCACCTTTTTTGGGGATAATAAAAAGAGCGTATCTAGTGGTAAACTAAACAAGAAATAGACACTTTTACACAAATAGGATAGAATTGTGAAAAGGTTAGAAACATACAACGATGATGCGAAATTTTGATGGAGGTGTCAGGCAATGGCTGATAAAGAAATCATCGTCCCCCTCCTGCCGCTTAGAGGCTTGCTTGTTTATCCTACGATGGTTCTACATTTGGATGTCGGTCGGGATAAATCAATACAAGCTCTTGAGAAAGCAATGGTGGAAGATCATCTCATTTTTTTAACAACGCAGCAAGATGTCACACTTGATGAACCGGGTGAAGAGGATTTATACCCAATAGGTACATTGACGAAGGTAAAGCAAATGCTGAAGCTTCCAAATGGAACAATCCGTGTATTAGTAGAAGGATTAAATCGAGCAGAAGTCAGTGTATTTTATGATTATGAGACACACTATGGTGCCAAGATTAAAATATATGAAGATGATGAAGAGAAAGATGCGGAACATCAGGCTTTAATGCGTACGTTGCTTGATTACTTTGAACAATACATAAAAATGTCAAAGAAGATCACGAGTGAAACATTCTCTTCTACTGCAGATATCGAAGAACCAGGAAGGCTTGCTGATATTATTGCGTCACATCTTCCGTTAAAATTAAAAGATAAACAAGAAATTCTTGAAACGACCAATGTGAAGGAACGTTTAAGTCGTGTAATTGAAATGATTCACAATGAAAAAGAAGTGCTTCACTTAGAGAAGAAAATCGGCCAACGAGTTAAGCGTTCGATGGAACGTACGCAAAAGGAATATTATCTTCGTGAGCAAATGAAAGCCATTCAAAAAGAACTGGGCGACAAAGAAGGTAAAGGCGGTGAAGTGGCTAAACTCACAGAGAAAATTGAAGCCGCTGGCATGCCTGAGCAGGTGAAAACAACAGCTTTAAAAGAACTTGATCGTTATGAGAAGGTTCCTGCTAGTTCTGCGGAAAGTTCGGTCATTCGTAATTACATTGACTGGTTAGTTGCGCTTCCTTGGTCTAAAAGTACAAAAGACGATTTAAATATTTTGAAGGCCGAAAAGGTTTTAAACAAAGATCATTACGGATTGGAAAAAGTAAAGGAACGGGTGTTAGAATACTTAGCTGTTCAACAGTTAACTCATTCATTAAAAGGCCCTATCCTCTGTTTAGCAGGCCCTCCTGGAGTTGGGAAAACAAGCTTAGCTAGATCTATTGCGACTTCGCTAAATCGTAATTTTGTGCGCATTTCTTTAGGAGGCGTTCGTGATGAGTCTGAGATTCGCGGTCATCGCCGAACCTATGTAGGTGCGATGCCGGGTCGAATTATTCAAGGAATGAAAAAGGCAGGTACGATTAATCCAGTCTTTTTATTAGATGAAATTGATAAGATGTCTAATGATTTCCGCGGTGATCCATCTGCTGCGTTACTTGAAGTGTTAGATCCAGAGCAAAACCATAACTTTAGTGATCATTATATAGAGGAACCATATAGTCTATCTAATGTTATGTTTATTGCGACAGCCAATGATTTGTCAACGATTCCAGGTCCTCTTCGTGATCGGATGGAGATTATTACAATTGCTGGGTATACGGAAATTGAGAAGCTGCATATTGCGAGAGATCATTTGTTAGTTCGGCAGTTAGAAAACCATGGTTTGCAAAAAAATCAGCTTCAAGTTCGAGAAGATGCTTTAATCAAAATTATTCGTTATTATACAAGAGAAGCCGGTGTGCGTAGTCTAGAACGTCAACTGGCAAGCGTTTGTCGAAAGACAGCAAAAATTATTGTTTCGGGTGAGAGGAAGCGGGTTATTGTTTCCGAGAAAAATGTAGAAGAATTTTTAGGGAAAACCATTTTCCATTATGGGCAAGCGGAAGAGGAAGATCAAATTGGTGTGGCGACAGGTCTGGCGTATACAGCAGTCGGCGGCGATACGCTGCAAATTGAAGTCTCGTTATCTCCAGGTAAAGGTAAGCTTGTCTTAACTGGAAAACTAGGCGATGTGATGAAAGAATCTGCGCAGGCTGCATTCAGTTTTGTCCGTGCCAAATCAGAAGAGCTTCATATTGATCCGGACTTCAATGAAAAGTACGATATTCATATTCATGTTCCTGAGGGAGCGGTTCCAAAAGATGGACCATCCGCAGGAATTACGATGGCGACAGCGCTTATTTCTGCGTTGACTAATCGTCCGATTAGAAAAGAGGTAGGCATGACAGGGGAAATTACATTACGTGGACGAGTGCTTCCAATCGGCGGCTTAAAAGAAAAATCATTAGCGGCCCATCGAGCAGGCATTACGAAAATTATTCTTCCACAAGATAATGAAAAAGATATTGATGATATTCCAGAAAGTGTTCGAAGTGATTTGCAGTTTGTCCTTGTTTCGCATGTAGATCAAGTATTAGAACATGCGTTGGCAGGTGACATTCAATGAAAGTAACAAGTGCGGATATTGTGATTAGTGCCGTTAAGCCTGACCAATATCCAAGTGAGCCGATTCCCGAATTTGCATTAGCAGGTCGTTCAAATGTGGGGAAATCTAGTTTTATTAATAAAATGATCAATCGTAAAAATTTAGCGCGTACATCCTCTAAACCTGGAAAAACGCAAACGTTAAACTTTTACCTAATTAACGATGCCCTGCATTTTGTTGATGTACCGGGATATGGATATGCTAAAGTGTCCAAATCGGAGCGAGCAGCATGGGGGAAAATGATTGAAACATATTTTACTTCCCGTGAACAATTACGTGCTGCTATTTTGATTGTTGATTTACGTCATCCGCCAACGAAGGATGATATTTCGATGTATGAGTTTTTAAAGCACTATGAACTACCATGTATCGTTATTGCGACAAAAGCGGATAAGATTCCAAAAGGAAAATGGCAAAAGCATTTGAAAGTAACACGCGAAACACTTGGGCTTGCAAAAGAAGATGAGTTAATGCTCTTTTCTAGTGAAACAGGTGAAGGCAAAGAAAAAATTTGGGGTCTATTGAAGAAATATATGTAAGAAAAGGAACTCGTCTATACGGCGAGTTTTTTATTTGGCTTTGTTATAAGGTTTTGGTGAGTTTTGGTTTATTTGATATGGGACCCAATCTCGTCATAAAATAAGGTTAAATGGGTCATTATACATAATAAAGTTGCTCTGCCAAACTTGTTTACTTGAAGTTAGGATTTAATTTTGTTATGGTACATTTGTACAGGATATTGTAGATTATAATAATTATTTATTTCATGAACTGTTCATATTTCATTAGGTTCGGACTTTTTATACATGCTATAATAGATTAAGTTATAATACATTTAATTTTGGGGGTGCAAACGGACATATGCATATTATAGCGGTTGGTGTTAACTATAAAACAGCCCCTGTTGAAATTCGCGAAAAATTATCATTTAATGAAGCGGAACTTGCTCAGGCAATGGAAGCTCTTAAAAATAAAAAAAGTATATTAGAGAATGTTATTATTTCTACTTGTAATCGTACAGAAATTTATGTCATTGGTGATCAGCTTCATACAAGCAGATATTATGTGAAGGAATTTCTTTCGGAGTGGTTCGGAATTGATAAGGAAGAGTTCTCTAAATATTTGTTTTTTTATGAAGGCGATGGGGCTGTTGAACATTTATTTCAAGTAACATGCGGCTTGAATTCTATGGTTCTTGGTGAAACACAAATTTTAGGACAAGTACGTTCAAGCTATATGCTGGCGCAAGAGCAACAGACAATTGGAACGGTTTCAAATCATTTATTTAAGCAAGCGCTAACATTAGCGAAAAAAGCGCATGCTGAAACAGAGATTAATACAAATGCTGTATCTGTTAGCTATGCGGCAGTGGAACTAGCTAAGAAAATCTTTGGCAGTTTAAAAGGGAAAAACGTATTAATTCTTGGTGCAGGAAAAATGGGTGAGCTTGCGATTCAAAACTTGCATAGCAATGGTGCTGATAGTGTTACCGTTATTAATCGTACGTTTGAAAAAGCCGTTAATTTAGCGGACCGTTTTAATGGAACACCAAAGAAACTGGAAGAATTACAATGTGCATTAGTAGAAGCTGATATTTTGATTACGTCAACAGGAGCGAAAGATTTTGTTGTGACACAAGAAATGATGTCAGCTGTAAACAAAGTGCGTAAAGGTCGTCCGATTTTCATGGTTGACATTGCGGTTCCGCGTGATTTAGATCCAGCATTGGCAGAGCTTGAGAACGTATTCTTATATGACATTGACGATTTAGAAGATATTGTTCAAGCTAATTTAGCGGAGAGAAAATTAGCTGCTGAAAAAATTGAATTAATGGTTGAAGCAGAAATTGTTGAATTTAATCAATGGTTAAATATGCTTGGTGTTGTCCCAGTTATTTCTGCTTTACGAGAAAAAGCATTAGGGATTCAAGCAGAAACAATGGTCAGCCTAGAAAGAAAGCTTCCGCATTTAAGTGAACGTGATCGAAAAGTGCTGAATAAGCATACGAAGAGCATTATTAATCAAATGTTGAAAGACCCGATTTTGTATGCAAAAGAACTCGCTGATGAGCCAAATTCGAAAGAAGCATTGAATAATTTTGTGAAAATCTTCCGCTTAGAGGAATTGATTGAAGAACAATTGATGGCTGCTGACGAGCAAGAACAAGCAACAACAAAAGCAGCGGTCTTGAATCCGATTCCTGTTAGAGTTAATTGAGGGCACTATGGAATTGTTAATGACAAGATTGCACGAAGCAACCGTATTATTGTATGCGCTCAGCGTGCTTTTATATTTTATTGACTTTCTTCATAATAACCGGAGGGCAAATAAAGTGGCCTTCTGGTTGCTTTCAATTGTTTGGGTACTTCAAACAATTTTTTTATGCTTATATGTAGTCAAAACAGGCAGGTTTCCTGTCTTAACCATCTTTGAAGGGCTATATTTCTATGCCTGGGTGTTGATTACGTTATCGCTTATCATCAATCGATTGCTACGTGTAGATTTTATCGTGTTCTTTACGAATGTACTTGGGTTTATGGTCATGGCGATTCATACATTTGCTCCTGTTCAAATCGAGTCTGAAGTACTAGCTCAACAGCTTGTATCTGAATTATTGATGATACATATTACATTAGCCTTCTTATCGTATGGAGCATTTACGCTTTCTTGTGTATTTTCGATTCTTTATCTCATTCAATATGATTTATTAAAGCGGAAAAAATGGGGAAAACGTTTAATTCGGTTAGGAGATTTAACACAGCTTGAACAAATGAGCTATATTTTAGCTGTTATTGGGGTACCGCTCTTAATGTTTTCACTTATTTTAGGCATTCAATGGGCGTATATCAAAGTTCCGGACTTATCTTTGCTGGACTTCAAAATTATTGGTTCTTTCGTTGTGTTAATTGGGTATAGCGTATATTTATATATAAAAATTAGAAAACAGATGTATGGAAGAATGTTGGCTTTTTTAAATATTGGTATTTTTATGATTGTTTTAATTAACTTTTTCCTGTTTGGAAGTCTTTCAACATTCCATTTTTGGAATACCTAGGAGGAAACAATGAGAAAAATTATTGTCGGTTCAAGACGTAGTAAATTAGCTTTAACCCAAACAAATTGGGTCATTAATCAATTAAAAGCACTTGGGATTCCTTATGAATTCGAAGTGAAGGAAATTGTAACAAAGGGCGATAAAATTTTAGATGTTACACTTTCGAAAGTCGGCGGTAAAGGCTTGTTTGTAAAAGAAATTGAACAAGCGATGCTTGATAAAGAAATTGATATGGCCGTACATAGTATGAAGGATATGCCTGCTGTCCTTCCAGAGGGGTTAACAATTGGCTGCATTCCTCCGCGTGAAGATCATCGTGATGCATTCATTTCGAAGAATCATATTAAATTAGCGGACTTAAAGCCAGGTGCTATCGTTGGAACAAGCAGCTTGCGTCGAAGTGCACAAATTTTAGCACAAAGACCGGATCTTGAAATTAAATGGATTCGCGGCAATATTGATACGCGCTTAGAGAAATTGAGTACAGAAGACTATGATGCCATTATTTTAGCTGCTGCAGGTCTTGCTCGAATGGGTTGGAAACAAGACGTGGTGACAGAGTTTTTAGATGATACGTTATGTGTGCCGGCTGTAGGGCAAGGTGCTTTATCGATTGAATGTCGTGCAGATGATACAGAGCTGCTTGCAGAGTTAGCGAAATTCACATGTGAGAATACAAAAAAAGCGGTTGAAGCAGAGCGGTCCTTTTTAGATGAAATGGAAGGCGGCTGTCAAGTGCCGATTGCCGGCCTTGCCGTGGCAAAAGAGGATGGCGAAGTGGAGTTAACCGCATTAGTGGCTTCTCCAGATGGAAAAACAATATATAAAGAAGTTGTAGCAGGAATGAACCCACTAGCAGTTGGTCAAGATGCAGCCAAGCTTATTAGTGAAAAAGGCGGCAAACAATTGATTGATTCTGTTAAAAAGGAGCTTAATCAGTAATGACTAAGCTTCCTCTCCATGATTATCGGATTTTAATCACTAGAGGACAAGGACAGGTGGCTCATTTCAAGGCTATGATTGAGCAATATGGCGGCACTCCGATTACGGTGCCGCTACTTGACTTTCGTCTGCCTGACAGTCATGAAGCGATTAAAGCGACTCTTTCCCATTTATCAGACTACGATTGGCTGGTCTTAACAAGTCAAAATGGGGTTCGTTTCTTTTTTGAATTAGCAGGGAAGTATGCCACGTCTGAGGCGCTGCCTAAAATTGCGGTCATCGGTACAAAAACAGCAGAAGCCTTGCAGCATTATGGTTACCATGCTGATTTTATCCCGAATGAGTTTGTGGCTGAAGGATTTGTGGCTGAATTTATACCGCGGCTTTCTCCTCGCTCCCGTGTTTTAGTGGCTAAAGGGAACTTAGCGCGAACTATTATTAGTGGAGCCATTGAAGAGATTGGGGCTGTGTGCGACGAACTTGATGTGTATGAAACGGTGTTGCCTGAAGAGAGTAAGCAAAAGCTTGTAGAAGTGATTACAACAGAAGAAGTGGAGGTCATTACGTTTACGAGCTCATCAACCGTTCATCATTTTATGCAAATTGTGGCACAATATGAGTTGCACCGATACTTAGAAAGTCTTATCATTGCATGTATCGGACCTATCGCCAAGAAAACCGCGCTAGACTATGGGTTACAGGTGGATATTTGTCCGGATGTATATACAACAGAAGCAATGATACAAGACTTAGTTGCATATACAAAAGCTAAAGGAGGAAAGAGCAAATGAAAGATTTATTTTTCAGACGCCATCGCCGATTGCGTTCCAGTGCTAATATGAGAGCGTTAGTACGCGAAACATATTTACATAAAGAGGATTTAATTTACCCGATTTTTATTATTGATGGGGAAAATGTGAGAAATGAAATTGGTTCTATGCCGGGCATTTATCAACTGTCCCTCGATAACCTTATGGAAGAGATGACAGAGGTCGCGAACCTAGGTATTAAATCTGTTATTCTATTCGGGGTTCCTTTCGAGCACGATAAGGACGAGCATGGCACAGGAGCGTTCCACCATAACGGACTTGTGCAAGAAGCAACGCGCTTTATTAAAAAACACTTCCCAGACATCCTTGTTATTGCTGATACATGCCTTTGTGAATATACAAGCCATGGACACTGTGGAGTTGTAGAAGGAGGCACCATTTTAAATGATGCTTCACTTGACTTGCTTGCTAAAACAGCGATTAGTCAAGCGGAGGCAGGTGCGGATATCATTGCCCCTTCGAACATGATGGATGGATTTGTCGCAGCGATTCGAGCTGGTTTAGACGAAGCAGGTTATGAAGATATTCCGATTATGTCGTATGCGGTAAAATATGCTTCTGCTTTTTACGGTCCATTCCGTGATGCAGCAAATGGAGCGCCGCAATTTGGTGACCGTAAAACGTATCAAATGGATCCAGCGAATCGTTTAGAAGCGTTCCGCGAAGCTGAAAGTGATGTCGAAGAAGGCGCTGACTTTTTAATTGTTAAACCAGCTCTTTCTTATCTGGACATTATGCGTGACGTGAAGAATAACTTCAACCTTCCTGTTGTAGCGTACAATGTAAGCGGAGAATATTCAATGATTAAAGCAGCTGCCAATAATGGCTGGATTGATGAAAAAGCGATTGTTATGGAAACGCTATTAAGCATGAAACGTGCTGGAGCAGATTTAATTATTACATATGCATCTAAGGACGTAGCTCGTTGGTTAGATGAAGAAGGAAAAGAGGTCTGATTATGCGTTCATATGAAAAATCAAAACAGGCATTTGCTGAAGCTGTTCATTTAATGCCAGGAGGCGTAAATAGCCCGGTACGCGCCTTTAAATCCGTTGATATGGATCCAATTTTTATGGAGCGCGGAAAAGGCTCAAAAATGTACGACATTGATGGCAATGAATATATTGATTATGTTCTATCTTGGGGTCCCTTGATTCTTGGCCATTCGAATGAGCGTGTTGTTGAAGCGTTAAAAAAAGTGGCGGAGTCAGGAACAAGCTTTGGAACGTCTACATTAATCGAAAACGAATTAGCGAAGCTTGTCATTGAACGTGTTCCATCCATTGAGATGATTCGTATGGTGTCATCGGGTACGGAAGCAACAATGAGTGCTCTTCGTGTCGCTCGTGGTTATACCGGGCGTAATAAAATCTTAAAATTTGAAGGGTGTTACCATGGACATGGTGATTCTCTATTAATCAAAGCAGGATCTGGTGTTGCGACGCTTGGTTTACCAGATAGCCCAGGTGTACCAGTAGGAACGGCTCAAAATACGATTACCGTACCGTACAATGATTTAGCCGCTGTCAAATATGCGTTTGAGCAATTTGGTGAAGATATCGCTTGTATTATTGCTGAACCAGTAGCAGGAAATATGGGGGTTGTCCCACCGCAGCCTGGCTTCTTAGAAGGTTTACGTGAAGTGACGGAACAGTATGGTGCCCTATTAATTTTTGATGAAGTCATGACGGGCTTCCGTGTCGGGTATAACTGTGCACAAGGATATTTTGGTGTTACACCAGATTTAACATGTCTTGGTAAAGTAATCGGCGGCGGTCTTCCTGTCGGTGCTTTCGGCGGAAAGCGTGAAATTATGGAGAAGGTCGCTCCAAGCGGCAGCATCTATCAAGCGGGTACGTTATCAGGGAATCCACTTGCAATGACAGCTGGTTTTGAAACATTAAGCCAGTTAACGCCAGAGGTGTATGCAGAATTTAAACGTAAAGGCGATATATTGGAAAAAGGCATTGGGGAAGCGGCGAAGAAATATGGTATTCCGCATACATTTAACCGTGCAGGTTCCATGATCGGTGTGTTCTTTACGAATGAAGATGTCATCAATTTTGAAGCAGCGAAAACATCAGATCTTACATTCTTTGCAAGCTATTTCCGTGAAATGGCCAATCAAGGTGTGTATTTGCCGCCATCGCAATTTGAAGGATTGTTCCTGTCAACAGCACATAGTGATGAAGATCTTGAAAAAACGATTTCTGCGGCAGAGCATGCTTTTTCAAAATTAGCGAAATAATTTAAAAAAACGTTTGGATGCATCATCCAAGCGTTTTTTTTACTTAACACCGGCGAAAAAGGTTATAATTTCCGTAACTATTTAATCTAGGGGTGACGGTTTTGCAAAAGATGAAAATATTAATTGTGGAGGATGCAGAAACGCTTCGAAATGAATTACAAGAGTTCCTCTCTAACTATGGATATGAAGTCGAAGCACCGGATGACTTTCGAAATATTATGCAATATGCGATGCAGGATGATGTACATTTAATTTTGTTAGATATTAATTTGCCAATTTATGATGGCTATTATATTTGTCGGGAAATACGCAAGACTTCAGAAGTACCGATTATTATTGTAACAAGTCGAGATAATGAAATGGATGAGCTGATGAGCATAAATCTTGGAGCAGATGACTTTATTGCAAAGCCGTATAATACGCAAATTTTACTTGCTCGGATTGAAAATGTGCTAAAAAGAACGTATGCACATCAACAATCATCTATTCTACTATATAAATCCCTCAAGCTTGATTTATCGAATGGTACAATTTCATATCAACATCAACAAGAAGAGCTGACGAAAAATGAAATCAAAATTCTGCACTGTTTAATGAAGAATAAAGGCAAGATTGTATCGCGCGACGAGATGATGGAGTATTTATGGTCGTCGGATTTATTTATTGATGACAATACGCTCTCCGTTAACATTACACGGCTTCGAAAAAAAATTGAAGCAATTGGGATGGCGAATCCGATTGAAACGAGACGCGGTCTTGGGTATATCCTAGCATGAAACTGCAACGATATATAAAGGAAAGAGCGGTATTTTTATCGATGAATATCTTTTTATTTGTTCTTGTTGCGCTCTTTCTTTGGTTAATTAATGTACAGGCTGTCGTTAGGATAATCGTCTTTGTTTGCTGGTTTGGGCCGTTGCTTTTATCTTATGGATTAGAATTTTTAAAAAGAAAAAATTTCTATGATGAATTGCTTCAAAACTTTGAGGCATTAGATCAAAAGTATTTACTCCCTGAAATCATTGAAGAACCAAACTTTCTTGAAGGGCAAATTTTATATGACATTATGAAAACAACCGATAAACAAATGCATGAGCACGTCAAGAAATATAAAGATATGCAGGCGGAGTATCGTGACTATATCGAGGCGTGGGTGCATGAAGTAAAGACTCCGATTGCTTCAAGTAAGTTGATGTTTGAGAATCATAAAAATGAAGTGACGAAAGGGATTATGGAAGAATTAGAGAAAATTGAAGGATATGTCGAGCAAGCGCTGTATTATGCTCGTAGCAGCAGCGCAAGTAAGGATTATATTGTCAAAGAATTTTCGTTGCAAGCTTGTATTTCGAAGGTGTTAAAAAAGAATGCTAAAGCATTTATTCATAAAAAAATTCAACTGCAATTAACTGAAATGGACGAGGTTGTTTATAGCGATGAAAAGTGGATTGAATTTATCCTTCATCAAATTATCGTCAATAGTATTAATTATTGTGACAATAAAATTAGTCTATACACAAGAAAAAATGAACATAGTCTTATCTTACATATTGTCGATGATGGAATCGGCATCGATGAGAAAGATATCGGCCGCGTATTTGATAAAGGCTTTACGGGTGAAAATGGTCGACAATATCGCCGCTCAACGGGGATGGGGCTTTATATTTGTAAATTGTTAGCTGATAAATTGCATTTAGGGTTGACGATTCAATCTACTAAAGGTGAAGGAACAGAGGTCCAGCTTATTTTTCCAAAAAGCAAGGTTGTTTTACTGGAGTCTTGATAAAAGGCTCTTTTTTGTGTGAAAAACGAATCTTACAAAATAGTAAGATTGTTGAAAGTTAATTCGATATGTAGTGACTGCACAGTGAGATACACTAAAGCCATGAAGGGAGACTGATAAAGGTGAGTACGGTATTAAAAGTAGATCATATTGAAAAATATTTTGGAAATAAAGGAAATACCACAAAGGCTATTGATCAAATTAGTTTTGAAGTGGAGCGAGGAGAATTTGTCGGCATTATGGGTCCATCCGGAAGCGGGAAGACGACCTTGTTAAATTGTATTTCGACGATAGATTCGGTAACAACAGGAAAAATTTTAATTAATGAGCAAGACATTACGAAGTTAAAAACAGGCAAGCTAGATCAATTTCGTCGTGATGAGCTCGGCTTTATTTTTCAGGATTTTAACTTATTAGATACGCTAACGGCGTTTGAAAATATTGCAATTGCACTAACCATTCAGGGTCGAAAACCAGCTGATATTACAGTGTTAGTGAAAGAAGTAGCAGAAAAGCTTGAAATTACCCAAGTTCTTGATAAATTTCCCTATCAAATGTCGGGCGGACAGAAGCAGCGGGTAGCGGCGGCACGTGCGATTGTGACAGACCCTACATTGATTTTAGCCGATGAACCAACAGGAGCACTCGATTCGAAGTCTTCACGCTTATTACTTGATTCATTTGAAAACCTGAATGAAGAATTACAGGCAACCATTTTGATGGTGACGCACGATGCTTTTACAGCAAGCTATGCAAAGCGAATTTTATTTATTAAAGATGGCCAGATTTTTAATGAATTAATTCGCGGGAAGGATACAAGAAAAGAATTCTTTAATCGGATTATTGAAGTTGTAACGCTTCTTGGAGGTGATACGAATAATGTACTTTAAGCTGTCAGCTCGCAATGTTAAAAGAAGCTTTAAAGATTACTTTATTTACTTTTTAACGCTAACATTTGCAGTTTGTATTTTTTATAGTTTTAACTCTTTATCAGCTTCAGAAGCGATGACGACATTAAACGCTAGTCAAACGGAAATGATTAAGGCATTCACGATGCTATTATCTGGTGTTTCTGTATTCGTATCGGTTGTGCTTGGCTTTTTAATTATGTATGCCAATAATTTTTTAATTAGGAGACGAAAAAAAGAACTTGGTTTGTATATGACGCTCGGAATGAGCAAATATAAAATCTCGCACATTATCGTTGTGGAAACATTTTTTGTAGGAATCATCTCGCTTGCTGTTGGTTTACTGCTAGGTATTCTCGTTTCTCAAGGATTAGTAGCTTTAACTGTGTCGATGTTTAAAGCAAATATTGAACAATTTACATTTGTCTTTTCAAGTGATGCGATGTTGAAGACCATATTGTATTTCGGAATGATTTTTTTAATGGTAATGATCTTCAATAGTGTCGTTATTTCCAGGTACAAACTTATTGACTTATTAACAGCGGCGAAGAAAAATCAAAGCTTAAAGATTCGGAAAACATCAACTTCCATTGTGCTATTTGTTTTCTCAATTATTCTTCTTGCTACAGCGTATGCGGTCATTATGAAGTATGGTCTGTTTGAAAACGCTATTGTGTGGACGTGTGTTGGTTTAGGTGCCCTTGGGACATTTCTCTTTTTTATGTCCTTATCTGGATTTGCGTTGAATATGATTCAGAAAAACAAAAATGTGTACTATAAAGATGTGAATATGTTCGTGCTGCGTCAAATTAATAGTAAAGTGAATACAACCTTCATTTCAATGACGATTATTTGTTTAATGCTCTTTTTTACAATCGGGGTATTCTCAACAGGCTTTAGCTTTAAAGCTTCGATGGAGAAGAATGTTGAAAAAATGACACCGTATGATGCCAGCTTATATACGAAGGTAGATGAAGATGCGAAAGTGCAACATATTCATGATGTTGTGCAGCATTTAAAGGTTGATTTAGACGAGTATGGAGAACATCATAGCTTTACGGTTTATAAAGCGGATAAAAGTGTAAAAGACTTATTAGCTCCTTATGAAGGTGATGCCGTGAAGTTTGCTGATAGTAATTTACCAGTTATTAAAAGGTCTGATTTTGAACGAATAGAAGCGATGCAAGGGATTAAATCTATAGATTTCAACGATGAAGAAGTCGTGTTACTGTCTAATTTTGAAGTATTTCAGGAGGCCTTTGACCGTTTTACTGAAGATCATAAAACATTAGAAGTGAATGGAAAGGAATATGGTATCGCTCATCAAAAGGTTCATTCATTTGCTTATAAAACAGAGTTTAATTCCGAAGGGGTACTAACAGCTGTATTGCCTGATGAAGCGGTGGAAGGGATGAAGCCATTTCTTTCCGTCGTTAATATCAATTACGATGATAACCAAAAAGAACATGATGAAACCTTATATAAAGTGTTAGATGAATCGAATGTTTTAAGAGGAACTACTAAAACCATTATTCTTGATTCTAGTGTCGGCTCTTCCACGATGATTGTATTTGTTGGAATTTATCTTGGAATTGTCTTCTTGATTTCAAGTGCAGCTGTGCTTGCGTTGCAGCAATTATCAGAGGCGAGTGATAATATTGCTCGTTATACGGTTTTGAAGAAGATTGGTGTTACAAGGAAAGGAATTAATAAAGCGATTTTTGGGCAAGTATTTATTTACTTTATGATGCCATTAGCTTTAGCGATTGTGCATTCAATCTTCGGTATCCAAGTAGTGAACCAAGCCATTATGGTAGCGGGAAGTACAAGTGTACTCGTTCCGTCTCTAATTACAGCATTAATCATCGTTATCGTATATGGCGGTTATTTCTTTGCAACATATACGGGGTATAAAAGTATTGTGAAATAATCGAGTATAGGAGATTGTCTAAAAAGTTCCTAAAATAAAGGCAGCGATAAGAGTACAATGAACGGCCCCATTCCTTTACTGAATTTTGAGAAGTTGTCCTTCATGCCCCTGGTGAAGGACATTTCCCATGCTGAATTGCTGGAAATGCCTTTCATGGCCTTGATGAAGGACGTTTCTCTTGCTGAATTGTTGGAAGTTGTCCTTCATGGCTTTGATGGAGGACATTTCTCTTGCTGAGTTGCTGGAAGTTGTCCTTCATGGCCTTGATGAAGGACATTTCTCTTGCTGAGTTGCTGGAAGTTGTCCTTCATGGCCTTGATGAAGGACATTTCCCATGCTGAATTGCTGGAAGTTGTCCTTCATGGCCTTGATGAAGGACATTTCTCTTGCTGGATTGCTGGAAGTTGTCCTTCAATACACTTTGAGGACGGCAAAAGAGTAATTATATAAGGAGAATGATTGTTCAACTGAATGAGGAGGCTATCCCAAACGCCATTTTTTTATGATTTTTGGGATAGCCTCTTCTTCTGTCATGAACGGATACGCTCGATTTCTGAGATTTGTGCTCGACTTTTGGCATATATGACCGATTTCCATAACGTTTGACATAACTTTCCTTTTGCTTTCATAGATTGATAATGGTATGAGAAGTGAAAGGAGGAAATGCTTTGACCGAAGAGAATCAATCGTATTTACGATTTTCATTAGAAGAATCGGTTTGGTTTCAGAAGGGACAGGAAGTAGCGGAATTGTATTCTATTTCATTGGATCCCAACGTGACGATTCAAGAAGATGAACATTATGTGTATATGAGAGGAACGCTTGATTTAAGCGGTGAATATAAGGACAGCGGAGAACAAGTAGACGGTGATGCTCATACGTTTTTACCGCGATCTGTTCAAACGGTGGAGAGACATCCAAATGGAATTAGTGAGTTTATCCATCGCTTTCCTGTTGATATTACAATTCCGAGTACACGTATTACCTCATTAGATGATATTGAAGTGACGATTCAAACGTTTGATTATACGTTACCTGAGCGGAATTGTCTTAAACTTCAAGCAGATTTAATCATCAGTGGGATTTATCGTGAAACATATGTCGAGCCGGAACTTGAGGACTATCAAGTGTGGGATGATGATGAAAGTCCAGTTGCGACGGATGAGCGACAAGAATTGGATGAAGAAATAGAAGATGAAGTAGTAGAAGTGGAGTTAGCCGACATCAGGCAAGAAGAAATAGCCGAAGTGGAAGAATCTGTTGAGGCTGAAGAGTTTGCTGATGACAGGGCGGATTCTGTGGAGAGTCCAGTTTCACAAATAGAAGAAGAATCTCCTGTTTCATATACGGCAGCAACACCGCCGCTTCCAGATTTTCAACCGACATTTCGTCAGGAAGAACAACAAGAGGGAGAGCTATACGAACCTTTTATTGTAGAGGCGAAACGAACGCCAGATGTAGAAGAAGAGAGGGTAGCCCCTCTGTTTATTAGTAAACAGCCGGATATCCCTGTATTCGACTTTTCTGTACCAAAGTTTCAAGAGAGAGAAGAAGAACAAGAGATCGAGCCAGTACTGGAAAGGAAAGTAGAAGAAGAACAAAGAGCAGAGCCAGTGCTTGAAAAGAAAGTAGAAGAAGAACAAAAGGTCGAGCCAGTGTTTGAAAGGAAAGTGGAAGAAGAGCAGAAAGCAGAGCCGGTGCTTGAAAAGAAAGTAGAAGAAGAACCAAAGGCGGAGCCGGTGCTTGAAAGAAAAGTAGAAGAGCCAAAAGCGGAGCCAGTGCTTGAAAGAAAAGTAGAGGAACAAAAAGCGGAGCCAGTGCTTGAAAGAAAAGTAGAAGAACAAAAAGTGGAGCCAGTGCTTGAAAGAAAAGTAGAAGAACAAAAAGCGGAGCCAGTGCTTGAAAGAAAAGTAGAAGAACAAAAGGCGGAGCCAGTGCTTGAAAGAAAAGTAGAAGAACAAAAGGCGGAGCCGGTGCTTGAAAGGAAAGTAGAAGAAGAACAAAAGGTGGAGCCGGTCCTTGAACAAGAAGTAAAAGAGGAGCTGGAAAAGGTTAACTTACTGCATTTAGTGAAAAAGAGAGAGGCACCTCCTGTTATCGTTCAACAAGATAAGCGAGAGCCACAGCAAGAAGAGGAGAAAAAAGTGGAGAAGTCTGAGCAAAAAGCGAGGACCAATGAATCTCAACCTCTTTCGATTATGGACTTTTTCAGTAGAAAGCAAGAAGAAGAGCATGTAAAAGTAAAGGTTTGTATTGTGCAACAGGGAGAAACGATTGATGACCTGGCAGAGCGTTATTCAGTTAATCCGCAAACATTGCTTCAAAGCAATGAGTTAGAACCGAATCAAGATATTTATGAAGGGCAAGTCTTGTATATTCCGAGATCCGCCTCGTATAAAAACTAATTATTACGCTAGAACAGTGAGCAGTGAAGCTGCTTGCTGTTTTTTCTACAGGAAAGAAACAAACCTTCATCCCTTACTGATGGTTAGCCATGTTCTACGGTCACTAAGATCTCGTGCTTCGCTTCAATCAAGTGCCTGTACGAACCTAATTGGTTGAAAATTGAAAAGGTACGTTTCACTTTATCTCACCAATTGAATCTTTACTACAAAAGTGAGGCGACTGTTCATATAAGATGAAATGCGGCGTGGCTCAGTTTGCCATAGAGTATGGCAGCTTATGACCTCGAGGGGCTAAGAGGCGCAACTAGATGAGGGCAGTTGTACCATCTCTGAAAAACTTGAGGTCTTACTGCCCGTTAAATGCGGGATAAAATTTCAATATGTTCTACTGTCTAGCTCCAGGTGCCTTACGCTTTTCTTAGGAAAGTGAGTGATGTTATGACGGAGAATGCACATGCTGAAACGATAGCGGTTTTGCAACAATATGCACTTCGCATTCAATATATTGAAGACTTTGGACGTGTAAAGAAAATTTATAGTGACCGAGGTGTATTTGCTTTAAAATCGATTTCGCCTCATGTCGGCATTGATTTTATCCGTAATGTTCAAACGTTGTATCAGCGTGGCTATAATAGAATTGTGCCAATCTATCAGTCAAAAGATGGGCGTTATGCGGTTCTTCATCATAATAAACTTTATTATTTAATGCCGTGGTTAGAAACTTTAGAAAGCGGAGAACGAGATGTACGACATAAGCAAATGTTTCGAGAGCTGGCACGCATGCACAACCTTTCTATTAAAGAGATTGAAGTAGATAAGGAGGATAGGGAGGCGCATTATGAACGTACGCTTCATGCATGGGAAGCGCAGCAAGAGTTTCTAGATGAATGGATTGTAAGCTGTGAGAAGAAATGGTATATGTCACCGATGGAAATGCTGTTTTGTGTCTATTACAGCGACCTTTCCCAGGCGTTGACATATTCAATTAAGAAGTTTAAGGAGTGGTTTGAACAAACGAAGGAAGAAGAGAAGGTTCGCACGGTTGTAACACATGGAAAAGTGTCATTGAAGCATTTTGTTAGTGATAATCGGGGTTATGGTTATTTTATCAATTTTGAAAACTCACGGGTAGCGCCGCCGCATTACGATATACTTCCTTTTCTTGTAAGGTCGATGAAAACATTTCCGATTCAATGCGATGATTGTGTGGATTGGCTATATAATTATATTCGCTATTTTCCGTTAAAAGAGGATGAAATGTTATTGATGCAAAGCTATCTTGCTTATCCGGGATCAGCTCTGGATGCGGTTAAAAATTACGTGGAACGAAAGGGGAATAAAACGGAACTAGATTCAGTAAAGGAACTTCAACGTCAATATTGGTTTTTAAAGAATGTTGAATATGTTGTCATGAAGATAGAAGAAATCGAGAATCAAAAGAAGGCGGCTGCTAAAGAAGCACAGTCACCTCAAAGTTAGCTCAAAAAACATGTTTGGAGTCAACCATTCATGTTTTTTTGTGCTGTCATCAATTTACATAGAAGAACGCAGCGAGAAAAATAAACAAGGCCAGCAATAGAATATCGATGAATGTCGGAAAAATAAGCGTTCGAATCGCTTGAAAGATTGTAAATGGGACAATAAATTGCTGTACGACAACACTCGCTTTCTTGGTCCAAGGAGGGAGATTGTTTGGGTTAAATTTCTTTTGTCGTTTCATCATTATGTCATCCTTTATATAGTCTTGCTTCATCATATGGGGAAGTGCGGAGAAACGTGAAGAGGCTGTCACGGATAGATGCTTCTTGTATAGAATAATAAAAAAACGGAAAGAATGATTGACGATATCCTTTGTTTTTATGTACTATAGATTATGTGTTTTAAAAATACATATTGCGTAAAGCGAAGATCGGAAATAGTATGATGAATGGCGCTTTTCAGAGAGGAAACTATAAGCTGAGAGGTTTCTAAGTAAGCAGCATCAGAAGTCGTCCGTGAGCAATTTTCGTGAACAACTGCAGTAGCGAAAATCGGTAAACAACCGTTATTTTATTTGAGAGCCGGAAAAGGTTTATTTGCTTTTTCGGAAAAAAGGTGGCACCGCGAACAACTTCCTTCGTCCTTTTGTGATGATGGGAGTTTTTTTGTGGAAAAGGGGCGGAACTCCGCAGAAAATATACGTAACTCTGAAGTGTGAGAAATAAGTTATTTCGCTAGGGTCTTATATGACTGCGTGCTACGTTCGAGCTGCTTTTGTTCTGTGCTATCATTTTAGTAATCATGATAAGGGATTATATAGGAGGGACTTATAATGGAAGAAAATCAAATTTCAATGCCGACGAAATACGATCCACAGTCGATTGAGAAAGGTCGTTATCAGTGGTGGTTAGAAGGAAAGTTTTTTGAAGCAACAAGCGATGATCAAAAGGAGCCATATACAATCGTTATTCCACCGCCAAACGTAACAGGTAAGCTTCACTTAGGTCATGCTTGGGATACGACGCTGCAAGATATTTTAACGCGTATGAAAAGAATGCAAGGTTATGACGTGCTTTGGTTGCCAGGTATGGACCATGCTGGGATTGCTACTCAAGCAAAAGTAGAGCAAAAGCTGCGTGAAGAAGGCGTTAGTCGCTATGATTTAGGACGCGAGAAATTCGTTGAAGAAACGTGGAAATGGAAAGAAGAATATGCGGATCATATTCGTGCGCAATGGGCGAAGCTAGGTCTGGGTCTTGATTATACACGTGAACGTTTTACTTTAGATGAAGGGTTGTCAAAGGCCGTTCGTGAAGTATTCGTAAAATTATATGAAAAAGATTTAATTTACCGCGGGGAATATATTATTAACTGGGATCCAGTGACGAAAACAGCTTTATCTGACATTGAGGTTATTCATAAAGATGTTCAAGGTGCTTTCTATCATATGAAGTACCCATTAGCAGATGGCTCAGGTTATATTGAGGTAGCTACAACTCGTCCAGAAACGATGTTGGGTGACTCAGGGGTAGCTGTTCATCCTGAAGATGAGCGCTATAAACACTTAATCGGCAAAACGGTTATTCTTCCAATTGTAGGTCGTGAAATTCCGATTGTTGGTGATGATTATGTAGATATGGAGTTCGGTTCAGGTGCGGTTAAAATGACGCCAGCGCATGACCCTAACGATTTCGAGGTTGGAAACCGTCATAACTTAGAACGCATTCTTGTGATGAACGAAGATGGAACAATGAACGGCCGTGCAGGTAAATATGAAGGAATGGACCGTTTCGAATGCCGTAAGCAAATTGTGAAAGATTTACAAGATGCAGGTGTATTATTCAAAATTGAAGATCATATGCATTCAGTTGGACATTCTGAGCGCAGCGGTGCAGTAGTTGAACCATATTTATCTACACAATGGTTTGTTAAAATGCAGCCACTTGCTGATGCAGCAATCGAATTGCAACAACAAGGTGATGACAAAAAAGTTCATTTCACACCAGATCGTTTCGAAAAAACATACTTACGCTGGATGGAGAACATCCACGATTGGTGTATTTCTCGTCAACTTTGGTGGGGACATCGTATTCCAGCTTGGTACCATAAAGAAACAGGTGAAGTGTACGTTGGTACAGAAGCACCTGCTGATAGCGAAAACTGGGAACAAGATAAAGATGTATTAGATACATGGTTTAGTTCAGCATTATGGCCATTCTCAACGATGGGCTGGCCGGATGCCGATGCAGCGGACTTTAAACGTTATTACTCAACGGATGCGCTTGTAACAGGTTATGATATCATCTTCTTCTGGGTGTCACGAATGATTTTCCAAGCGATTGAATTCACAGGTGAACGTCCATTTGAAAATGTCTTAATTCATGGTCTTGTTCGTGACGAGCAAGGACGTAAAATGAGTAAATCTCTAGGTAACGGTGTCGATCCAATGGATGTTATTGATAAATATGGAGCTGACTCATTACGTTACTTCTTATCAACAGGAAGCTCTCCAGGTCAAGACCTTCGTTACAGTAACGAAAAAGTAGAGTCTGTATGGAACTTCTCGAATAAAATTTGGAATGCATCTCGTTTCGCCTTAATGAACATGAACGGCTTAACGTATGATGAAATTGATTTAAGCGGTGAAAAATCCGTAGCAGATAAATGGATTTTAACTCGCTTAAATGAAACGATTGAAACAGTTACACGTCTTGCAGATAAATATGAGTTCGGTGAAGTAGGGCGCGCGCTATATAACTTCATCTGGGATGATTTCTGTGATTGGTATATTGAAATGGCGAAGCTTCCATTGTACGGTGAAGACGAAGCAGCGAAGAAAACAACGCGCTCCATTCTTGCTTATGTGTTAGATAACACAATGCGCTTATTACATCCATTCATGCCATTTATTACGGAAGAAATTTGGCAAAACCTGCCGCACCAAGGAGAGTCCATTACAGTGGCTGCTTGGCCAACGGTAAATCCTGCATTAACAGACACGGATGCAGCTGAAGAAATGAAACTTCTTGTTGAAATCATTCGCGCAGTACGTAATATCCGTGCTGAAGTGAATACACCGATGAGCAAGAAAGTAAACTTAATTTTAAAAGCGAAAGATGCGAACATTTCAGCAATCTTAGAGAAAAATGCGAGCTACATTGAGCGTTTCTGTAACCCAGAAGCATTAACAATTGGTGTCGAAGTAGAAGAGCCAGCTCAAGCGATGACAGCTGTTGTAACAGGAGTTGAGCTTATTTTACCGCTTCAAGGCTTAATCAACATCGATGAAGAAGTAAAACGTCTAGAAAAAGAACTGGATAAGCTGAACAAAGAAGTAGAACGCGTTCAGAAGAAACTAGGAAATGAAGGCTTTGTGAAGAAAGCGCCAGAGAAAGTAATCGAGGAAGAACGTGCAAAAGAAAAAGATTACGTTGAAAAGCGTGATGCTGTGATTCATCGAATTAATGAATTGAAACAATTATAAAAAAAAGGAAGAACGAGTGGATGTGTGAAGGCTCGTTCTTCCTTTTTTTTGTACGGGGGTACGGAGAGTCAAGCGGGGAAAAGGGGGTGCGAAAATGTGACCAATTATTTTAGCTAGTAACGATAGATGAACTTTTTACGTAAAGAAATGTTACCTATCAATCGATGTTACTAAATGTAACATCTATAAAAAGAGTATAATTTGGAAGAGGGGATTTTGCAATATTTTGTTATATTATGTAACAAAATGTTCAATTTTTTTACGTGTTAAAAAACAGGAGTGTTGCGTAAAAAAATTAAAAAAGCGAGTGCGACAATGGCACTCACTCTAGTGTTTAAGCGAAATGAGACTGGATAAATTGTAAATATTCTCGGACAATATTGATGTCACTTAACGCACTTAACGTTCGACTCCCTACGACATCTTCAATTTCGTTAAACAAAAATCGACATTTTTCATCAAAAATAAAATCAATGCCGACCATACCAAAATCAAAGGCATCAATGATTGTTTGGATAAGTGCAGTTTCTTCATTGGACAATTCGTACAGGGAAGCTGTGCCTCCAAGGGTATAATTGGCTTTAAAATTTGAACTGGATTCTCGTAACACAGCAGCAACGATTTTTTTTCCGACAACAAAGACGCGTACATCTTTTCCAAAAATGCCGGGTTTTTGAATCAACCATTCGCCTCCTGATGGCAATGATGTTAATTGGTTCGCATTTTCAATTAAATAGACACTCTTTCCGCCGCGTCCATGTACTTCCTTTGCAATGAAAGGGAAGGGAAAGTGTGCTTGAACAGAGTCTTGGCAGTAAACGGTATCTGCCATAGGAATGCCAAGGGAACTAAGGAATTGATGAGTCTTTGCTTTGTTGTTTGCTATTTCGGACACGAAAGAAGAATTAAAACAAACGGTGCCAAGCATTTCTAATTGCTTGGTGAAAAATGGATCAATTGTTCTAATGATTGCATAGGCAGGCGGTGAAACAGGTTCGTTTCGAAAATCAACAAATAGGTTGTACTGACGATGACCAATTTGTAAGTCTTCACGATAATGAAATTGTAACTCCATGTTCAGTTCTTTTGCTTCTGCTAACATCCACTCTATATACGCTTTATTTTTCTTTGCATCCTCACGGTTATAAATCAACCATCCGATTCTCTTCATTGGTTAGACGTCCTTTGTATCATATAATCAAACATAGCATCGGCAATATTAATACCGGTGCATTCATAAATGTTCAGCAAATGTGAATTGGAATTTACTTCGCAAAGAAGAGGTCCGTCTTCGCCGTATAATAAATCAACACCGGCAAAATCAACGTCTAGAATGCGAGCTGCTGTAATGGCAAGTTCCGCTTCCGCTTCGGTCGGCGTATAAGGGGCACTTTGACCGCCATTTGTCATATTGGCCCGGAAATCATGCTTCGATGTTCGTTTCATCGCGGCTACGACTTGGTTTCCGACAACATTGATCCGAATATCGCGACCTCGACTGTTTTCGATGAATTCTTGTAAAATAAAAGGTTTATGTTTTAATTCTTTTACAAGCTCTATTAATTCGCTCTCCGTCTCGATTAAGTATACTTGCTGTCCGAAAGAGCCATAGGCTTCTTTGACGACAAGCGGGTAACCGAGTGCTTGTCCGATGTTGATAAAGGCGTCAAAGTGTTGGCGCTCAATCCCTTCATATGTAAAAGGCGGAAAAAATGTTTTTGGCATCGGAATAGCATGATTGGCTAGTGCTTGATGGGTCTTTGCTTTACTATCGCAAATATCAATTGCCTCACTTCTATTATATACAGGAAGGCCGAGCAACTCTAACTGACGTGCTAAGTGAATGTCTTTATCGAGAAAAAGGACGAAATCAGGCAGTGAATTCCTATTATGTATAAGTGCAGCTGAGCTGTTTTCAAGGCTGACGATTAGCTCGCTGTTTCGCACAATAGATGCGGCAATTCCTTTTCTTTCTGCGGCTTCCTTGACGAATAGAGCCAAATCGGAAAATTTCTCGTGCTGTAAATAGCCATTGACAACAATCCAGCAGGAAAGAGTCGATGAATTCATCTAAAATAACTCCTTTCATATAGGGAAATGAATGATATATTATAATTTGGGAGGCATGAACCATATGTTAACAACAATAAACGAAATCAATCAATTTTTTGAACATAGATCGGTCCGATTAGGAATGAACTTTGGACTTTCACGGATGGAACAGCTATTAGCGAAGCTTGGTAATCCTCATAAAGAGCTGAAATACATTCATCTTGCTGGTTCAAATGGAAAAGGCTCCACCTTACATTATATAAAAGAAATGATGATTGCAGAAGGATATACAATTGCTTCTTTTACTTCGCCTTATTTGGAGAAAATGAATGAACAATTGAAGATTAATGATGAGATGATTCGGGATGAAGATCTTGTTGCTGTGTTTCAGCTGCTTTGGCCCGTTATTCAAGAAATGGATGAAGCAGGAAACGGTCCAACGCAATTTGAAATTTTAACTGCGATGGCATTTTGTTATTTTAAGAATTGTAAAGTAGATATTGTTCTATTAGAAGCTGGTCTTGGAGGGAGATTGGATTCTACAAATGTCATCGAGCCGCTTCTTTCTATTATTACATCTATTTCACTTGAACATACGAACATTCTAGGGAACACTCTTGCTGAAATTGCTTCCGAAAAGGCGGGGATTATTAAAAAGGGTGCTCCTATTGTTAGTGGGGTGACGGAAGAGGAGCCAGCACAAGTTATTCAACAAAAAGCGCAATCTCTTCATGTACCTTATTTTCAATTAACAAAAGATATCGTCGTTCGGGACCTAGAGCAAAGGGAAGCCGCTCAAAGCTTTACTTTTACTTTCCGAGATACAGTGCTTGAACAGCTTGAATTGCAAATGCTTGGTCGTCATCAAGTCGATAATGCAGCATTGGCGGTTGCTGCAGTTGTTCTGTTACAAGATTCCTTTACCGTTTCGGAAGAAAGTATTCGGAAAGGATTGCGTGAGGCGAAATGGAACGGACGGTTTGAAAAAATTCAGGACAAGCCGACCATTATCTTAGATGGAGCTCATAATCCGGCGGGTATTGGTGTATTGATTCAAACATTAAAGGAGCGATATCCAAAGCAAAACTATCGCTTTGTTTTTTCAGCTTTAAGGGATAAAAATTATTCAGAAATGATTCGATTAGTAGATGATGTTGCTTCAGATATTTTCTTTACGGAATTTACACATGAGCGGGCAGAGAAAGCGACTGTTCTTTATGAAAAAAGCGACGCTAAACAGAAACATATCGATTTTAACTGGCAAACGTGCCTCACACACGCTCTAGCAGCGGAAGAAGATAAGATTGTTGTCGTTACAGGTTCGCTTTATTTTCTTTCTTTAGTGAGAGGGTATATGAAAGAACGTAAGGATAAAGTATGATAGGAATATAGTTGCATAAGCGAGGTGAAGCAGATTGGTTCTCATTTTTTCCGTAATCATTGCTGTACTCTTTTTAGCATTACTATTCATTTTTCTTCCTTTGAACTTAACATTGAAAGGGAAAATCATTCTTTTTTTAACTAGTGTTTGTACAAGTCTTCTCGGTTTGGCTATGATGAATCAAGTTTCGATTTGGGGAGCGATTGCTGTCCAACTGTTTTTTGCCATTGTTCTGGCTTATTTGATAACAAAACGGCTTGCGCTTTTTCAAGAAAATGAAGATGAGTCCAATTTTCGGGAGAAAGAACTACAGCCATTGTTTCGTTATGAAGAGCTCTTGGAAAAAGCAAATCTGTCAAATACAGTGGATCAATATGGGTCTCCTTCTTTTATAAAAAAAGAGTCGTTGTCCTCTCCACATTTTGAAGCCGAAACATCGAATAATAATCTTTCTGATATAGGATATGGAACGCCTGAAGAACCGGAGTTTATAGATTTGGAAGTGCAAATAGCTCAGGAAAAAGAAGAAAGTCAAAGGCAGCTTGAACTAGAAGAGGTTGCGTTTATGGTGGAAGATGAGTCGGAGTTCATAGATAGGAAAGGAAGAATGACGGAGGAAAAAGAAGAAAATCAAAGTCAGTTCGCGCTAGAAGAGATCACGTTTATGGTGGAGGACGAGCTCGAGCTCATAGATAGAGACGGAAGAGTAGCGGAGGAAAAGGAAGAAGACCGAAGTCGGTTTGTACTGGAAGAGACTGCGGCTACTTTGGAAGATGAGCTGGATTTTATCGATATGAAAGCAAGAATGCTAGAAGAACAGGAAGAAGACGAGAAACAAACGTCATTTGAAATAGAAGATGAATCGAATGATTTCATAAAAATAAGAATGAAAATGTTTGAAGAACTCGATGAGATACAAGAGTTGCCGGATGAGGATCGAAAAAACGAAGAGGTTCAAGTGGAAGAAACACAAACGATTGAAGGTTCTGCAGAGAAGGATGAAGATACATCTCCGAGTACAAACCTTCATTCGTTTGAGGATTTAGAAGAATCGTATTTGAAAAATAAACAGAAGAAAGACAGGGAGACGGTGTAAGTGAAGAAGGGGTATGTACGAACTTTAATTCTCTTAATAAGCAGTACTTTGTTTATCACCTGTTTCTCTCAAGCTGCGGTATTTGCTTATGAAAAAGTCTTTCCGCCGAGCCGGATTTTCGCTAATGGGACAGTGATTGGACCGATTAATGTAGGGAATCTTTCCGAGGATGAAGCGGCCTCTAAGTTATCAGAAGCTATAGAAATTTGGCAGAATAAACAAGAAATCACGGTATCATTTTCGGATCAAGAAAGAGCGATTCCAGCGATAGACATGACGTTTCTTTTGCAGGAGTCGATACGGTCGGCAGAAGATGGAGTAACGAATCCGTTGTATGCGAATATTTCAAAAGAAACGGTTCGTAGTGTATTGATTGAAATGACAGGCGGGGAGTTTGTTTCCAACTTAGATATTACAAAGCTTAAATCCGAAATAGAACGAAAAGTAGGATTATTAGGCAAGGATGGAAAGGAAATTGTGGCGATAGAGTTTCTGCGTGATAATCTAGAAACGAAAGTGTTATCTCGTGCTGAAATGAACATAACCGATGCAGAAGATGCAGCTTCTTTCGTGAAGCAGCATGCAACGTTTACGATTCCTGCTTTTCAGACTGTAGCCTTTATGAAAGATGTGATGGCAAACGACCACGCCTTTTCGGAAGCCTTTTTAACGGAAGCGGCATCGACTTTTTATAAAGCGAGTTTAGCGACCAATTTGCAAATTATTGAAAGACATAGAAGTGTAGAGTTTCCGAGTGGTGTAGAAGCGGGATATGAAGCGAAAGTTAACCAAAACGATTTGGATTTTATTGTAAATAATCCAAATGATACGGAATTAACTGTAACGTTTAAATTGAAACAACAAGGTGTGTTAGTTGCTGAAATAAGCGGCTATCCAAACGGAAAAAAATATATAGTTCGACAAGAAAATCCGAAAACATATCCATTTAAAACAATTGTTCGATACACATCTGACCCATCCAAGCCAACAGCCTCACCCGGAAAACAAGGTTACTCAGTCTCCGTTTATCGAGATATCTATGATAGTTCCGGAGAGATTAGCGACTACAAGCTCATGGCGAAAGACTTTTACTTGCCGGTCAATGAAGTAGTTGTGAAGGAAACGAAGGAAGAAGAAGTACCGGAAGAGGTCACGGAAGAACCTGCAGTGGATAATGAGGAGCAAGCGAAGGATACCGACGAAGAGACGAATCAGGATGAAGAGGTAAAAAAGAGTGAAGAGAAAGAGGAAAGTCCTGAGGGAACTGAAAAAGAAATAGATGAGAAAAAATAGGGTAGAAGGAAACCGGCTGGTGTGGATCAGCCGGTTTTGATTAGGTGTTAGAAATATATTTTTAACCTTAAAAAATCACATTCCAACTAATTAATATTTAAGTTAATCGTTATTGTATGCTGAGATGAAAGTGTTTTAGAGTATTCCTTTGTTAAGGAGGGGGTGACTGTATAAACGACTTTGATAGTATTCGTATTTTCTAGACTTATAGCATTAATAACAATTTTGAATCGCTCACTATCTTCTTCTAATTCTTTTTCTAGTATAGAATTTGTCTCATACTTAATTAGTGTATCTAAGGCTGTTTCAAACCTAAGCTGATATTCGTAGGGAATATTGGGGTTAGAAGGTGCAGGATCAGAATTTAGCCACGCTACTATACTTGCGTTTGCTTGTTTATTTGCCTCCTTTACTGCCGTCTCCGTGTAAGTTACTCCCATTTCTGATAATCGATTTAATTGTATATTTTCTTCTGTTTTTTTATTCTGACTAGCACTGTTTAAAACACTGCTAATCAAAGTTAATGAAAAGATAAAAATTAATGTAATCGTTAGTAGTACAAGCACTAATGTGTAGCCTGCTTCATTTTTTTCTTTCATGTAGTTATTCTCCTAATTGTCGGAATCTAGTTCTACATATCCATATACGGTTGTTAGTTCTTTGTTGTCTTCTGAATGGATGGTTATAGAAATAGGAAGTAAACCTAATGAGCTTTCTTCTGTGTTTTGAGATAAAGGTGTCATAGTTGAAAGGTAGGTTTTGTTATTTAACTCAATAGGTGAGCGAGTATATGTATCTTCTGGAATATTATTAGGCTCTTCACAATTTTTTGTTTTACAATAAGCTTCTATGCTGTTAGTTAGGTCATGAAGCTCCTTCTCAGCCAGGTTGATTGCTGTTAATTTATCCTCTGCTTTCACAGAAAAAGTCATTGAATTAGAGAAGAAAGATAAAAACACGGTTAACACAATGCCGAGAATCGTAATAGATGCTAGCACTTCTATAAGAGTGAAACCGTTATTATTTTTAAAATTGTTCACGAATTTCTACCACCTAGTGTCTTTTTAATAAGTATATATCAAACTATAATAAAGATTAGGACAATTTTATTAAAAAGTAGTGAATTATTAACGGCTATCCAAGACTAAAGAATTATGTTTAGTGATTAGTAAAACCCAAAAAATACTTTTCTATATTATTTTCATTCTATTAAAAGTGTGGTGTGATAAATGAGGAAAAAATATATATCGCAACAATCAGGGTTAACCTTGATTGAAGTATTGGCAGCACTAACTATTTCAGCACTATTAATAGGCATAGTTTATGGTGTTTTTACCTATTCAGTCCAATCTAATAATAAGACCCAATCTCATATTAACTTAAGACAAGAAGCTAACTTAATTATTACCGAAATGAGAAAACAGCATCAAGAGGCAACAGCAAACTATGAAATATGTTATGACGAGTTACTTGCAAATGAACTACCTTCTAAACAGGGGCTTTCGTTAGAAAAAGTTTCTATTGGTAAAACAACTATAAATCAAACTACTTGTAAAGAGGAAATAGATCCTTCTCAAGCTTTGCCTGTTCAATTTACCTTGACTGATCAACAAAATCATAATCAATTTACAATAGATACGGTGATTGAAGGGAGACGAATGAATGAATCTTCTGTGTCTGTACCTATAGTAAAGCCTGGTGCTTGCCTACCAAACTCTTCAGAAATTAAGGAAGGTGATAAAGTATATAGTAGTGATACAGAGCTGAAAAATCGTGAAGTAGATAGTGTAGCACAGAACCTATACGCCAAAGGTACTTTAACCATGAAGAATGGGTCTATGATTACTGTAGGATGTAATGCTATTTTTGAGAAAACAGTGACGATGCATAACGATAGTACACTCTTAGTTAACGGTAATGCTACTTTTAAGGATAAAGTTGAGATAAAGAATGGTAAGAATGGCGGTGGAATGTTAATCAAGGGTGATGCTTATTTTGAGGATTTAGATTTGAAGAACGACGCAAAATTAGAAGTAAGGGGTAATGCCCATTTTAATGGAGAATTTATAAAACCGGATAAAGGGAGCATTTGTGTAAAGGGTCAGGCCACTTTCAAAAATAATCCTCCTACTTATTATGAGGTTAAAAATGTTACATCTTGTGGGAATAGTAATGGGATCATTTACGTCTTAAATCAAAAAAGTAGCAGGTGAATACCATGGCAAAAGAACGAAAACGACTAGGCGATTTACTCGTCGAGGCGGGAATCATTACTGAGGAGCAGCTCGAGGAAACGTTGCGGGAAAAGAAGAACGGGCAGAGGATTGGGGATGCGCTGCTTGAGCGGGGATTGATTAGTGAGCAGCAGTTAATTGAAGTGCTGGAGTTTCAACTGGGGATTCCGCATATTAGTTTATATCGGTATCCGGTCGATGTGAGTCTGTTGAATCTTGTGTCGAAGGAATTTGCGTTTCGGAATACGCTTTTGCCGATTAAAAAAGAAGATAGTCAGCTCATTGTGGCGATGAATGACCCGATGAATTATATCGCGCTCGATGATATGCGGCTGTCGACAGGATTTCAAATTTCACCAGTGATTGCAACGAAGGAAGATATTGTGTCGGCGCTTTATAAATATTACAACATGTCGGAAACGTTTGAAGATATGGAATTAGAAGGTTTGGATGACGAAGAGGATGAAGAAGCGCCGGCTGTCCGGCTGATGAATCAAATTTTGGCGGTAGGGGTTCAGCTAAAGGCGAGTGATATTCATATTGATCCACATGATACGAAAATACTCGTTCGTTACCGCGTCGATGGCATTTTACGGACAGAGCGAGTGTTGTCTAAAAACATCTACAATTTACTTATTTCACGTATTAAAATTATGGCGAATTTAAATATTACCGAGTCTCGTTTGCCGCAAGATGGACGAGTTAGGCTGGATGTCAATCTGACGCCGGTCGATTTACGGATTTCACTCTTGCCAACAGTGGATGGTGAAAAGGTTGTTATTCGGATTTTGGACTTAACGAGTGTGCGGATGAATCTTTCGCAGCTTGGTTTTAATAAAGTGAATGCCCAGAAGTTTACGTCAATGATTGAACGTCCATCCGGTATGGTATTGATTACAGGCCCAACAGGATCAGGGAAAACGTCCACTCTTTATGCGGCTTTAAATCAACTGAATACAGAACAAGTAAACATTGTTACCATTGAAGATCCAGTTGAGTATCAACTTCCCGGCATCAACCAAGTGCAAGTGAATCAAACAGTTGGTCTCACATTTGCGGCAGGGTTGCGCTCCATCCTGCGCCAAGACCCTAATATTATCATGATTGGGGAAATTCGTGATACGGAAACAGCGGATATAGCGGTTCGTGCCTCGTTAACCGGTCATCTTGTTTTAAGTACGCTTCATACGAATAGTGCGTTATTAACGATTCCTCGTTTACTTGATATGGACATTGAACCGTATTTAGTTGTTTCTTCTCTAACTGGGGTAGTAGCACAACGGTTAGTTCGGAAAGTATGCGGCCAGTGTAAGCAAGAATATCATCCAACAGAAATGGAAAAATCTTTATATCAAAAACGGGGAATAAAAGTCGATACATTATATAAAGGAGCGGGCTGCAATACGTGTCAAAATAGCGGCTACCGCGGAAGACTTGCGATTCATGAAGCGTTAACGATTGATGATACGATTCGTTCAATGATGATGAATAATAAATCGATTCAGGAGATTAAACAGTACGCGATGCGCAGCGGGATGATTTTTTTACTGGACGATGGATTATTAAAAGCGAAAGCGAGGCTGACAACGGTAGAAGAAGTGCTGCGAGTGACGATTCAGGAGTAGGGAGGGGTCAACATGAAAGAAAAACTAGATTACTTGCTGACGGCTGCGTTTGAGTTAGGAACGTCCGATATTCATTTAACCGTCGGGGTTCCTCCAATCATGAGGCTTCATGGGGAACTTAAGCAATATGGTAAGGACGTGTTAAAGCCGGCTGACACGGAAGCGATGGCTCGAGCAATCGTTCCAGAAAGCTTATGGGAAAAGCTTAAAACGAATGGAGAACTCGATTTTTCATACAGTATTCCACAAGTATCACGTTTTCGTGTCAATGCATATCATCAGCGCAACTGTCTAAGCCTTGCTATCCGGGTTGTACCGACAGAAATTCCAACATTAGAAAAGCTGAACATGCCGAATGTGTTACGAGACATTTCTGAAAAACCGCAAGGACTCGTGCTTGTGACAGGACCGACAGGAAGCGGGAAATCAACGACACTGGCGGCGATGATTGATTATATTAATAAACATTTGAAACGTCATATTATCACGTTAGAAGATCCGATTGAATATTTGCATAAACATGGTATGAGTATTATCGATCAACGAGAAGTCGGTTTTGATACGAGCAATTTTGCCAACGGGCTTCGTGCTTGTCTTCGTCAAGACCCAGACATTATTTTAGTAGGAGAAATGCGGGATTTAGAAACGATTTCGACGGCAATTACGGCAGCGGAAACCGGACATTTAGTGTTAGGTACGTTGCATACAACCGATGCTCCGGCGACGATTGATCGAATTATTGATGTATTTCCCCCGAATCAGCAGCCGCAAGTGCGCATTCAGCTTGCCTCGGTATTAGGAGCGATTATCTCGCAGCGCTTGCTTCCGACAAAAGATCGAAAAGGACGGGTCGCAGCGACAGAAATAATGATTAATAATTCAGCGATTCGAAACTTAATCCGAAACGAAAAAATTCACCAAATCCACAGCATTATGCAAACGAGTAAATCAGCCGGCATGCATACGCTTGAAATGTCGATGAGAGAACTGATTGAAAAAAATCGAATCGATGCACAGTCAGCTGCTCCTTATTTACAAGAGGTTATGGTGTAATGGCTGTTTTTCGTTATGTAGGAAGAGATCGTACTGGGAAAAAGAAAGAAGGCAGAGTGAATGCGGAACACCGAAAAGAAGCGGTAAGTAAGCTGCGTGAAACCGGAATTGCCGTCATTCAAATTGAAGAATTAACCGGTATTTTGTATAAGGAAATCTCGTTAGGAAAGAGAAAAGTAAAAAATAAAGATTTTGTTATTTATTTGCGCCAATTTTCGACGCTATTAAAAGCTGGAATCAGTTTAGTAGAAGCAACGAAAATTCTATCTGAACAAACGTCTAGTAAAATATTAAAGAAAACGCTCATAGATTTGCTTCATAGTTTAGAAGCCGGTAAGCCATATTCAGATGGTGCGGAGAAGCATCCAAACGTCTTTCCCACGATTTTTGTCAACATGATGCGTGCCGGAGAAGCAGGCGGTAATATTGATGAGATTTTAGAAAGAATGGCTGTTTATTTTGAAAAGCAATATCAAACAAGAAAAAAAGTTCAAGCGGCGATGACCTATCCTGCGACCGTAGGAATTATCACGATTACAATTGTTATTTTTCTCTTATCGACCGTCGTTCCGTCCTTTCAAAAGGTATTTGTTTCATCAGGTGCCGAGCTTCCGCTCATTACTAAAATCGTTATCGGCATGGGAGGCTTTTTTCAATCGTTTTGGTGGCTGTTTGTTTTATTTGCGATTGCTCTATATATCGGCATTCGTTTCATTCTTGGAAATCGTCAAACGAAATATTATTGGGATTATGCTCTTTTAAAGGTTCCGTTATTCGGCTCCATGCTTCAAAAAGCGCAAATGGCGCGGATGACGCGAACGCTTAGCTCGCTTTTTTCAAGCTCTGTCCCGATTTTGCAATCATTAACCATTGTTGAGAGAATTGTTGGGAATGAAGTCATCGCTCGCGTTGTTAAAGAGGCAAGGAGTTCGATTGAAAAAGGAGAGTCGATGTCTGTTCCAATGGAAAAGCATTGGGCTTTCCCGCCGATGGTCACCCAAATGATTGCTGTCGGGGAACAATCCGGGTCAATTGATGTCATGCTTGAGAAAGTGGCCGATTTTTATGATATGGAAGTCGACAATGCGACAGATCAAGTGAAATCATTAATTGAACCGATGCTTATTGTCTTTTTAGCCGGAGCTGTTGGAGGAATTGTCGGTGCTATTGCTATCCCGATGTTTAAGATATTTGAAACAGTTCAATAAATAGAAACATTTTAGTTGATTATTGTAGGTATAATGTAAGGAAATGGACAAAATTAAGCGTTGTGTTTTGGGGATAAATGCCTATATAATAAAATAAAAGGTAAAGTTGGAAGCGATGAAAGATTATTCGTATGTGGGCACTTGAATGATCCGGAGCTAGTAGTGCACCCCGCCAATTTTAAGTCTTTAAAACTGGTAAACTACTAGATTTAGTGAATATTTACATACACACTACTTCTAAATAAAAAAAGGGGGATAAAAATGATGAAAAAGAAATTACAAAAACTACTTAAAAACCAAAAAGGTTTAACGCTCGTTGAGTTACTAGCGGTTGTCGTTATCCTGGGGATTATCGCAGCGATTGCGGTGCCGAGTATCGCGAACATCATTGATAACAGTAAGAAGGATGCGCATGTGGCAAATGCTGAGCAAATGATTGGGGCTGCGAGATTGGCGGTTGCGGCTAATGATAAAGCATTATGGGCAGACAGTGGTAATAATGCTAATGATGGTGGCAAAATTACTATGGAAGAATTAGTGACTGCTGGATACTTGGAAAGTAATATCGAAGACCCGGATTCTGAAAGTGATTATGGAACTGCTTATGTTACAATAGCTGTTTCTGCTACATCTAATACTGCTGCTAAAAAAGTTTCTTATACTGTAACGTTAAAAGGCTCAGAACGTGGTATTAACAATAGTGCTCCTAGCGCATTAGATAGAGATGCTGTAAAAACAGAATACGCAAACTAAGGTTCATAATATAGAATGAAATAACTCCTTCCCCAAGGAGTTATTTTTTTACCCTTTCCCACATATCCAACCATCCTACTATCGAACGCCGTCGAATTTCGTTATAATAGAATTATTGATAAGTAGAGAAGAAGCAGAGGAACATGAAGATGATGATATTTATATATAGTTATTTATTGGTGCTCGGCCTTGTGCTGGGGTCGTTTTATAATGTTGTCGGGCTTCGGATTCCGGAGGGGCAGTCGATTGTAAGGCCACGGTCACATTGTCCGACGTGTAAGCGAACGCTTAGTACATTAGATTTAGTTCCAGTTTTGTCTTTTGTGTTTTTAAAAGGAAAATGCCGTGGATGCGGCAGTAAGATTTCGCCGTTTTATCCAATTATGGAGCTTGCGACGGGACTTTTGTTTATGCTGGCGTTGTATCAGTTCGGCTTGACAGGTGAACTGATTGTCGCGTTGACGCTTATTTCGCTGTTAGTCATTATATTTGTGTCGGATATTACATATATGATTATTCCCGATAAAGTGCTGTTGTTTTTTTTGCCGCTTTTCTTTCTTGAAAGGCTGTTCGTTCCGCTCAATCCATGGTGGGATCCTTTAGTTGGTGCCTTTTTTGGCTTTGGTCTGTTATTGTTGATTGCGGTCATTAGTAAAGGCGGCATGGGCGGGGGCGATATTAAGCTCTTTTTTGTGATTGGACTTGCGCTTGGGTTTTCGCAAACATTGCTTACCTTTTTGATTGCCACTTTTTTAGGAGCAATATTTGGGGTAGGCGGGATACTGCTTGGGAAGCATAAACGAAAAGAGCTCATTCCTTTTGGTCCGTTTATTGCAGTTGGGGCTCTTCTTTCTTACTTTTATGGAGAGAACATCATTAGTTGGTATTTCTCGATGTTCATGTAGGCGGTGAAAATATGAATTTTTTACGAAGCAACAGACAGTATCCTGTTCATTTTACCATTAGCGATTCGTATATTCGTTTCGTCCAAAGCGATCGAAATCGGACGTTTCATGCGTATGGCCAAAAGTGTCTGCCGCCCGGTGTTGTCGTTGAAGGGCACATTAAGGAGCGGGACACGCTTGGGATGATTGTCGATGAAATGGTGGACAACTGGAAGCTGAAAGGGAGCAAGATATCGTTTTGCGTCCCCAATGAGTTTGTCATTTTGCGAAAAACAGTTGTCCCGCTTGAGATTATGGAAGAGGAACTGACTGGTTATTTATATATGCAGTTGGGAGAGAGCATTCATTTGCCTTTTGAAGATCCACTGCTCGTACCTGTTTTATTAAAGGAAACAGAGGAGAATAAAGAGGTGCTTTTGATTGCTTCAAAAGAATCGGTGCTGCAAGATTTTTCTGAGTTGTTCCGAGAATCTTCATTAAAACCGGTCGTGGCTGATTTATCAATGCTAGCCGCTTATCGCACCTATTTTCATCTTGGGTTAGCAACGAATGATGAACATGTGTTGATGGTTCAAATCGGTTTAAAGACGATGGTTCTTTCGGTTTTCCATCAATATAAACCCGTATTTGTCCATCATTTCCGCCCATCATTCTCGGACGAGTCGTTTGAAATTGTTAAGAATAGAAGAGGTGCAGAATACTATACATGTAACGATGACGATGAAACGCTGGCAGGACAAGCGCGTGATATTGTGATGGAAATTCAGCGTTTTATCTCCTACTATCGTTTTAATTTAACAGGCGGTAAATACGAAATTTCAAAACTATTAGTGATGGGCGACCATCCTTGTATAGAAACTTTTTATCGGAATATGAAAGAATCGTTTGAATTTGAAATGGACGTACAATCAATGCTGCAGCCGATTTTTCAAACAAAAAAAGGAACCAACATTCCTTCTGTGTACACAGAGTGTATTGGTCTTGCATTAAAGTAGGTGTCTATATGCTAGTTGATGTAAATTTATTGCAGAAAAAAGAAAAGAAAGCATCCTTTTTTCTCATTTTTATTCTCGTTGGTGTCATCGTTCTTGTAGCTGCAGGGATTTTTGCGTGGAAGATGTATGAAACGCAAGCAGCGAAAGAAAAGCAGCTGGAGACGATGCTTGCACAATATAAAGAAGAAAAGGTATTAAAGGAACAAAGTCTATCTGAAGCCGCTAGTGATAACGGAGTGGAGCGATTGAAGGCGGCGATTGCATGGGCGGAAGAAACGGATACATCGACCTCTTTCCTTTTACAACATATCACATCTTTATTGCCGGAAAGAGGGTATTTTATGAATTTTTCTTTTGCAGAAGGCAGGACGGCCAACCTGTCTATCCAATTCGATAGTTCACGAGAAGCTGCCTTTTATTTAAAAAGCTTGCAGAACTCCTCTTATATTGACGAAGCGGAATTATTAAGTATAGAGACAGAATCTATCTCCTCTGAAGAAGATATGGTAGAAGAGGAGAATGTATTGCCCAGATATAGGGCGTCCTATCGTTTTGGTGTGAATCAAAAGGCGCTTCAAGAAGGGGAGGTATCTCCTTGACTTCTAAAACGTCTAAGCTTCTTTTGTTTATCTTAATGATGGTCGTTGTCATCGGAGGTGGACTTTATGTATACTTCCTCCACTTCCAGCCGCTGCAGCAGAAGGTGAGCGAACTAGAAGCAGCTATTACAAAAGAAAAGCAAGAATTGGCTATGATAGATGAAACAGGCCAATCTTCTGCGAAAAAAGAAGTAGTCAATACAAGTGAGCTGCAACAAAAAATCCCTGTTCTCCCTTTAACCGATCAAATTGTGTTATCTCTAGAAGAAGCGGAGGTCGCATCGGGAACGTTGATTACAAGTTTGACGTTTCAAGAAGGGGAGGAAGGTGAGCAGCAAAGTTCGGAAACGGAAGACGCTCTCGGTATTGAAAAAGAGACAGAGAAGACAGCTGAAGGCGCAAAGAATCTTCCTGGCGGTGTGAAACAAATCCAAGCAGAGATGACGGTTATCTCTCCTTCTTATAAAGAATTAGAAACGTTTGTGAAAGAGATTGAACAGTTGCCGCGTATGGCAAAAGTAGAGAGCCTTCAATTCGCAGGTACACAAGAAGCAAGAGAACTAGTAGTTGAACCAGAGAATCTTTCTTTTCAGGTTGTCGTTTCTTTCTATTATTATCCCGGATTAGAAGAACTCGTTCAGCAGCTACCAAACTATGAAACACCGCCAGCTAGTGATAAAGAAAATCCTTTATATGAACCAAAAGTAGAAATTCCACCAAAGAATGAAACAGAAAAAGGAAACATCGTAGAAAAAGACAATATCACTTACGAAGTGTTTACGTATAAAGTTCAGCCAGGCGACACACTTTTCCGTATCTCGATGCGCTATTACAATAGCCGAGCGGGAGAAGCGTTGATTAAAAAGTGGAATAATATGACGATATTAATGGCTGGAACAAACATTGAAGTTCCAGTGCCAGTGGATGGAGAAAATTGACGAAAGCTATTGTGAACAAGACGACAAAAGTCTTGTTCTTTTTTTTGATCTCTATGATAGCATGGAAAAAAATGCTGCGAAGGGGGGAGAAAACGTGGACAAGTCTAATCAAGAGAATGGGTTTACGATTAAAATTAATGGTCAAGAGAAATCATTTAAAGAACATTCGGCAGATCCTATAGAAGAAGGGCGAACGGAAGCAGCCGCTGTCGAATCGCCAGATGAAAGTTTCGATTGGGTTCTACCAAATGAAATTATACCGGCGCCGAACCCGAAAAAGGGGAAAATTCATCCTTATCCTCAGCCTCGTCGTCCGTGGAAGTTAAAGACTCCGTTTATACTGGCTATTGTAGCGATTGTTGTTGGGACAAGCCTCGGTGTTCTTGCTATTCGAACGATTACGGCAGAACAGACTGTTACTCCACCGATAGAAGTTGAAGAAGAAACACCGGCAGTCGTACCACCGGCTGAACAAACAAGTAAAGGGGCAACGGTGCAAACTTTTTTAGTACAGGGCGGCGTATTTAGTACAGAAGAGGCAGCGAAGGAAGTGCAGGCGACTCTTCAGGCAAAGAAACTTCCAGCCGAAGTGTTTAAGATGGAAAACGAATACTATTTATTTTTAGGTGTTGCGGAAAGTCTAGCCGCCACGAAGGAGCTTGCTCTTGAATATAAAACGCAGGATGTGGATGTATTTTGGAAAGAAATCCGTTTTAAAGCGAAAATCGCAGAGGATGATGCGGCTGTAGACGTATATTCATCGCTTGCGGAACTTTCTGCAGCGAAGCTTCGCAATACTGATTCAAATGTAGACCTGCAGCAAGTCACGAAGCAGCTCAATGGAGTGAAGTTATCAGGAAACAAAGAAGGTAAGAAGCGATTAATGGAAGCTAGCAAACTATTACAAAAAAATCAAGCGAGCGAGGCTCAAGAGAAGCTGCTGCTATTTTTACAAACGATTGTCTCCTAATATTATTTTTCGGGAAATATCGCAAAGAGGAACCGTTATTCCTCTTTGCGACGGCTATTTTTATAGAAGTGAAAAATTGTTTTATAAAGAAATTTGTCGAGCACTCATTTATTTGGTACGATAAAATAGTATCTCCTAATTGTAAAAGAAAGGTGTTTAACGTATATGCAACCATTGATTTTAGCTTCATCTTCCCCACGTCGTAAAGAACTCCTGCAACTTCTTCAAATTCCCTTTCAAAGTATGAATGCCAATGTGAATGAAGATTTTCCAAAACAGATGAAAGCCGATGAAGTCGTCAAGGAATTAGCTTTCCGTAAAGCGTCAGCTATTGCACGTACACATTCCGATCATTGGGTCATTGGCTCGGATACGATTGTCGTTTTAAACGATACGATATTAGGAAAGCCGCTTGACCGTAATGATGCGAAAAGAATGTTAACCGAGCTGTCAGGACAAACACATGAAGTGTATACAGGTGTAGCGATTCTATTTAAGAAAAACAGCACTGTGTTTTTAGAGAAAACGAAGGTCACTTTTTGGGAGCTGTCAGAAGAGGATATTGAACGGTATCTCGATAGCGGCGAATCTTTTGACAAAGCCGGCAGCTATGGCATTCAAGGGTATGGATCATTGTTTGTAAAGCAAATTGAAGGTGATTATTTTTCGGTAGTAGGTCTTCCTGTCTCAAGACTTGCTCGTGAACTAAAGGCAATGCAAGCAAAATGGTCTTCATGCTGAAGGCTTAGTACTGGATTTGTTTCGGCGAGCAGTTATTACTTCGGCACGCTCCCTTTAAGTGGATAAAGGAGTGTGAATGCTTGATGTTAATGAGAGAATATCGAAAAGAAGAAAAGCCGCGCGAGAGGTTTTTACAAGATGGTCCGGAAAGCCTTTCTAATCAAGAGTTATTTGCTTTATTACTCAGAACAGGTACGAAGGAAGAGTCGGTTTTACAAATGGCTAACCGACTGATGGATGCGTTTGAAGAATTACGGTTGCTCAAAGAAGCATCGATTGAAGAGTTAACTGCTATTAAAGGAATTGGTGAAGCCAAGGCTATGCAACTGTTGGCAGCTGTAGAACTCGGCAGACGCATCCATCGAGTCAATAATCAAGAACGTTATGTTATTCGCTCCCCGGAAGATGGTGCGAAGTATTGTATGGAAGAGATGCGTTTCTTAACACAAGAGCATTTTGTCTGTTTGTATTTGAATACGAAAAATCAAGTGCTTCATAAGCGAACCGTCTTTATTGGCAGCTTAAATGCTAGTATAGTACATCCCCGCGAAGTCTTCAAAGAAGCCTTTCGAAGATCTGCAGCCTCTATCATTTGTCTCCATAATCATCCCTCCGGAGATCCGGCTCCAAGTAAAGAAGATATTGAAGTAACGAAAAGGCTAGTCGAATGTGGTAAGATAATAGGGATTGACCTATTAGATCATCTTATTATTGGTGAACATAAATATGTGAGTTTAAAGGAAAAAGGTTATTTATGACACTATCAAAATTTTTGTCAATAGGATATAATGTTGTTTGTGATTTTTAAAGAGGAAACTTTTTCAAAGTTAATTATTGTGGGAAGATTGACAAGCTTTCATTGACCTTATATAAGAGCATTTTTTTTACGAAAGGGAGATACGGAGATGTTTGGAATTGGTGCGAGAGATATTGGAATTGACTTGGGAACAGCAAATACGCTTGTTTATGTAAAAGGAAAAGGAATTGTAGTACGAGAGCCGTCTGTTGTTGCTGTACAAACAGATACGAAACAAATTGTCGCTGTTGGGAATGATGCGAAAAACATGATTGGACGAACTCCGGGAAATGTTGTGGCTCTTCGTCCGATGAAAGATGGTGTAATTGCGGATCATGAAACGACAGCTGCAATGCTAAAATATTACATGAAGGAAGCGCAAAAAAAAGGTGTGTTTGGTAATAAACCTTATGTAATGATTTGTGTACCATCGGGGATTACGGCAGTAGAACAGCGTGCCGTTATTGATGCAGCAAGACAAGCAGGTGCACGTGATGCTTATCCGATTGAAGAACCATTTGCAGCGGCAATTGGTGCGGATTTGCCTGTTTGGGAGCCTACGGGCAGCATGGTTGTTGATATCGGTGGGGGAACGACAGAAGTTGCGATTATTTCTCTTGGGGGAATTGTAACAAGCCAATCCGTTCGTGTTGCGGGTGATGAAATGGATGAAGCGATTGTCGCATATATTCGTAAACATTATAATTTAATGATTGGTGATCGTACATCTGAAGCGATTAAAATGGAAATCGGTTCTGCTGGCGACACAACAGACATCCCGAACATGGAGATTCGTGGCCGCGATTTATTAACAGGGTTACCAAAAACAATTGAAATTACGGCAGAAGAAATTTCACAAGCTTTACGTGATACGGTATCAGCGATTGTAGAATCGGTCAAAAATACATTAGAAAAAACACCGCCAGAGCTTGGTGCGGATATTATGGACCGCGGAATTGTTTTAACCGGCGGTGGAGCATTATTGCGAAATTTAGATAAAGTAATTAGCGCGGAAACACAAATGCCTGTGATCATTGCAGAAAATCCATTAGACTGTGTAGCTATTGGAACAGGTAAAGCGTTAGATCATATTCATTTATTTAAAACAAAATCAAAAGATTCTCGCTAATTATATTCGTACTGTTTGGATAAAAATAAGATTAACTATCTTCGGAAGGCAAGGCTGTAACTGCACATTTCTATAAGGTCATATTCGGTTTTTTGTTACACGCTGTAGGATCAGCTATACACATGAAATGTGAACGAATGATTACGATAGGTAAATGTGTTTGATGTAGAGGAAGTCGGCTCGAAATTTTGGTAAAGAGCCGATTTTTTTATGGTATTAGGAAACGATGAGCCGCTTTAGGCAGTCGCCTAAAAAGGAGTGCAGCCGTGTTCCATACCTAGGCCCTTCAAGTTGTCTAACCAGTCGATGAAGTGAAACTTCACCTTCTGGTTTTTCAGCACTTGTCGCCAATAGTCGGGCGCCTTGTGCTTTCTTAGTAAACTAAAGTAAATTGAGGTGTAGACACCATGCCACAGTTTTTTAATAAAAAACTTCTTCTCTTACTGATTAGTATTATTGTTCTCGTGGCATTGATTGGGTTCTCATTAAGAGAGAGAGAAGAATTAAGTTGGCCCGAGCAGTTTTTAAAAGATACAACGGGTTGGTTTGTGAATGTATTTAATAAGCCTGTATCGGCTGTGACAGGTTTTTTTGGGGACTTAAGTGATCTTCAAAATACATATGAAGAAAATCAAAAATTAAAAGAGCGCCTCGATGAGTATGTTTTATTAAAAACACAAGTTCAGGATTTAAAAGAAGAGAATCAAGAACTGCGCAAAATTTTGAAAAAAGAAGATGATTTAAAGCAATACTCATCGATTCATGCCGCAGTCATTGGGCGTAATCCAGATCGTTGGCACGAAATCCTAACGATTAACCAAGGGAAAATAAATGGTGTCGAAAAGGATATGGCTGTTATAACGGCAACAGGTTTAATTGGAAAGGTTAAAAATGTTGGGCAATTCTCAGCTTCTGTTCAATTATTAACATCTATGGATACAGCCAATCGAGTTTCCGCTTATGTTCAAGGCGATAAAAAAGCATTTGGGTTGATTGAGGGCTTCGATGAGAAAACAAATCTGTTATTAATGAATAAGATTCCTTACAATAAAAAAGTCAAAAAAGGTTCTTACGTTGTAACATCTGGTTATGGCGGCGTATTTCCTAAAGGATTGTTAATCGGAAAAGTAGTGGATGTAAAGGTGAATCAATATGGGTTGAATCAAACTGCTTATCTTGAACCATCGACCGATTTTTATGATATTAGTGATGTAATCGTTGTGAAACGGAATGTAGCCAATCAAATGGAAGAAATTCAATTGGAGGAGGAAGAAGAGTGAAGCATTTCATCCTTTCTCTGATTGCCTTGATTTTCTTTGTCTTCGATAGCATTTTTGCACAATTATTTGCCAGTGAGTTGTTCGGAAAAGGAAACATCTTGGTTCCACATTTTATGATGGTATTTATCTTTTTTCTAACCATTTTTGGTTCAAGAAGATATGGCATGATTTACGGAGCAGCTCTTGGACTTGCTTATGATGTTGTGTATACAGAAATTCTCGGGATTTTTATGTTTTTAATTCCTTTTTTAGCGTACTTGATTGCTAAATGTATGAAAGTCCTGCAATCTAATTGGCTGATTGTCATTGTTATATCAACTATATTTATTGCGATTTCGGAAATGATTGTTTATGAAATGAACGTGATTATGTCGTTTGCTGCATTAACCTTTGCTGAATTTGCAGAGCGGAGATTGTGGCCAACTGCACTATTGAATTTAGTGTTTATTATCGCAAGTTATTACCCAATCCAAAAACTTATTCGAAAAATTGTGACAAAAAGTGAAATGGAGTCTTGAATTTTTCTGCTTTTGCCAAGTGAGAAAAAGGAAAAATGTTTTCTTGTGTCGAATTATATTTCATTGAGGTGAAACAAACGTCATGAATAAAAGGATTCAGCAAAATGTAATGATAAAAGGGACAAAAGACGGGTTTATGCTTCATCTCGATGATTCTTGTTCCTTTTCCGAATTGTTAAAAGAACTAGCAGCGAAGCTATCTGAGAATTATCAGTTTCAAGAAAATGATCCCGTTCTTTCTGTGAAGCTGCATACAGGTAATCGCTATTTAACTCCAGAACAAGAGAACCAAATAAAAGAGGTTATTCATAAACAGAAAAAACTAACGGTTTCAGATATTCTTTGTAATGTTGTGACGGTAGAAAAAGCAAAGCGTTGGAAAGAAGAGAATCAAGTGACGACGCTTAATAAAGTTGTTCGTTCCGGACAAATTATAGAGGTCCCGGGTGATTTATTATTGATTGGTGATGTGAATCCTGCTGGTACGGTTCGAGCAGGAGGCAGCATTTTTATTATGGGGCAATTGAAGGGCATTGCTCATGCTGGATTTTATGGGAATGATCAAGCGGTTATTGCGGCATCTGTTATGACACCTGCACAATTACGGATTGCGGACCAAATAAACGTAGCACCTGATCAGAAAAAAGGTCATGAAGTGAAATGTGCTTTCATGAATGATGATGAAGAAATTATTATAGATAAGCTACATGTACTGAGAAAATATAGACCAAATTTTAATAGATTAGAAGGGGGACTCTAATCGTGGGAGAGGCAATCGTAATTACATCTGGAAAAGGCGGCGTTGGGAAAACAACTACGTCTGCGAATTTAGGGACATCATTAGCTCTTCTAGGCAAAAAAGTTTGCTTAATTGATACAGATATTGGTCTGCGAAACTTAGATGTTATTCTGGGACTAGACAATCGGATTATTTACGATTTAGTAGATGTTGTAGAAGAGCGTTGTAAGATTCATCAAGCACTTATTAAAGATAAACACTTTGAAGATTTATTATATTTGCTTCCTGCACCGCAAACGCGTGATAAATCGGCCGTTAATGAAGAACAAATGTGTAAGCTTATTAACGATTTAAAGCCAGATTATGATTATATTATCATCGATTGTCCAGCGGGTATTGAACAAGGGTTCCGCAATGCGATTGCGGGAGCGGATAAGGCGATTATTGTGACAACTCCGGAAAGACCGGCGGTGTATGACGCGGACCGTATTATCGGGTTGTTAGAAAAAGAAGAGCATATTGAGGCACCTAAATTGATTATTAATCGTATCCGTGGTCATTTGCTTAATGAGGATGAGGAAATGGATATTAACGGTGTGACCGATTTTTTGAAAGTCGATTTACTAGGTATTATTCCTGATGATGATCAAGTCATTGTTGCGGCCAATAGAAAAGAGCCAATTGCTTATGACCCTAATAATCGAGTGTCGATTGCTTATCGAAACATAGCTCGCCGTATTTTAGGCGAGTCTATTCCATTGACACCGATTGGTGAAGAACGAAAAGGCTTTATTGCGAAAGTGAAGAAATTTTTCGGCGCGCGTGTATAGTTTGCATGTACTCTATATACATATAAGAGGCTGTTTAGAGAGCCTCCTTTCGCATGGTAAGTGAATAATGAGGCATGACTTTATGCCGGATTTTCTATCGTGTTCATGAAGAAAGCGTGATTAAAAGGTCGAGTGCAGGACCTTTTGAATCACGCTTTTTTCTATTATAGAATCATTGAATGGTGGCTAAGTGCTTAGCTCATTAAGGTCGCGTTCTACCGAGACGATGGAGGGCTTTCACCTCTAGCCCGTTAAGCTGCTTTTAGGGCTGAATAAAGCGTTGTCCTAAAGGTTATGTGAAAAGGTGGGCAGATGCAAAAGGATTCTTTAGGCAGCTATGTTTTCATCATTGGTTTGCAGGTATACTCCGGACAAGTTCATCATAAGTTTGTTAAAGAAGCTTGGGATTTGCAAGGGGGAGATGGCGGAATGGATAATCGCAGAAAAAATATCCGTGATCGAATTGAAAAGCGACGGAAAATCAGTGAACGAAAGACGGAAGGTGCTTGGAGGCATGTGGATAACCATGATGAAGATTTGTACACATATACAGCCTATGAGAGTAGTCCGGATCATCCACTGTTTAAAAAGGAATATTTTCTGTTTAAAATGTTAGCGGCTGTTTGTTTGTTTTTAATTATAGCGGTTATCTTTAAGCATCCGTCACAGCAATTGGATACAGCAAGAGATTACGTTTCTAAGACGATGGAACAAGATTTTCAATTTGCCTCGATTTCTAGCTGGTATGAATCGACTTTTGGGAAGCCCATTGCTTTTTTGCCACAGGAGAAAAAGAAAGAGAATGAAACAGAAACGGTTGATGAGTCGTATGCACTTCCTGCCACGGCCAAAATTACACAAACTTTTGAGACAAATGGAGAAGGTATTATCGTTGAAACAACGAAGGGCTCGATGGTATCGGCAATCGATGAAGGGTTTGTGACATTTGCTGGGGTGAAGGAAGGGATTGGGAAAACGATTATTGTTCAACATGAAAATAAAAGTGAGTCATGGTATGGACAATTAGAATCGTTTGATGTGGGCTTATATGAGCCGATTAAAAAAGGGCAACAAATCGGACAGGTTACAGGAAGTGAAGATGGTTCGAAAGGAACGTTTTATTTAGCAATCAAAGAAAATGGAGCTTTTATTGATCCAAAACAGGTGATTTCCTTTGAATGAGTATGGAAAACTGCTGCTCAAAATCAACGTGCATCCAACGCTTTGGTTTGTTGTCGGCATTTCGGTTCTTACAGCTCATTTTAGAGAAATGATGATGCTTCTTGTGATTGTATTCGTTCATGAAATGGGGCATGCTGTTTGTGCCCAATATTTTAAATGGAGGATTAAGTCCATTAAGCTTTTGCCATTTGGTGGTACGCTCGAAACAGAGGAGTATGGAAATAAAAGTTTAAAAGAAGATATAGCGGTTGTTCTTGCAGGTCCCTTGCAGCATATTTGGTTAATTGGAGGAGCGTATATTCTTTATCTGCTCTCTTTTCTTTCCTATGACGTCTATCAGGTATTTTTTCATATGAACATTATTTTATTCTTATTTAATCTACTTCCGATTTGGCCCCTAGATGGAGGACGTTTACTTTTTAACGGAATAGCTTTATATGTTTCCTTTCTTGAGGCGCAGAAATATACGCTTTATATATCTGCTATTTTTGCCGTTCTTGCTTTTGTAATATGGATGGTCCTTGATCCTCTTAACTTAAATGCATGGATGATTGCTTTCTTTCTTAGTATTTCGCTTTTACTTGAATGGCGTCAGCGTTATTATGCTTTTATGCGCTTCTTACTTCAACGGCACTATGGGCATAGCAAAGACTTAGTGACATTGAAGCCGATTAGAGTGGATGTCAATGAACCCATCTATAAAGTGTTAGAGCTATTTCAACGTGGATGTAAACATTCCATTATTGTGATGAAAAATGGCAAAGAAAGCGGCACATTAGATGAGACAGAGCTTTTATATGCTTATTTTTCTCAAAAGAGGATAGAAGATAGAATCGGTGACCTGTTATATTCTTATTAAGTATGGTATCCTTTCTTCAAAATAGAGAAAGGATTTTTTTATGAAAAAAATAATTGCCAACTTGTCGTCGCGTGAAAAGCGATATGCGGTGTTGGAGCAAAATGAAGTGATGAAAATAGAGAGCAGGCCGCCAAATCAATTGAGTGCGGTAGGCAATATATATATGGGAAAAGTAGCAAAAGTTCTGCCCGGTATGGATGCGGTATTTGTCGATTACGGAGCAGAGAGGCATGGCTTTCTCCACCGAGACGAATTACCGGCTTTTCAGCTTGCTGATAAATCATTGAAAGGAGGAACAATCAGTCAGTATATCTGTCAAGGAGAGAAGCTGCTCGTACAGGTGAAACGAGACGAGACAGGAAATAAAGGGGCTAAGTTATCAGGTTTGATTGAGCTGTCATCTCCATCTTTAGTATACATAGCGGGCTTAGATTATGTTGGTGTTTCGAAAAAGTTCCAACAGGAAGACCGGCAAAAGTATTGGAGAAACCTAGCTTTTCAACATAAGAACCAAGATGAAGGACTTATTATTCGGACATCCATGGAGAATCAAAGTGAGGAGTCTTTTGTTCACATACTGCACGCCCTTCGTGAACAGTATAATGAGTTACATAAACAGGCTCGCGCTTTAAAACATCCTGGATTAGTGCTGCAAAAGGACACATTCGTCGAATTATTGTTAGCTGAGATGGACAAAGGAGAGCAGGGAGAAATTATTTTGGATGATTTTAATCTGTATCAGGAGCTATCTAAACAAGCTTCAAGCGGTGGCGGGATATGGAAAATTTCATATGAGGCAGGGCCGAAAAATATTTTTTCCGAGCATCACCTTGATATTCAGTTGTCCAAGGCAATGAAGAAAATCGTTTGGCTTGAGAATGGGAGCTATTTAATTTTTGAAGAAACAGAAGCCTTCACGGTGATTGATGTAAATACTGGGAAATTTACTGGTAAAACAGAAAAGGAAGAAACGTTATTTCAAACGAATCTTCTAGCTGCGAAAGAAGCAGCTAGACAGCTTCGTCTTCGCAATATTGGCGGGATTGTACTCATTGATTTTATTAATATGGACAGCCGCCAGCATCAGCAAGAAGTGATGAAGTTGATGAAACAGGAAACGGTGAAGGATGACAGGCGTGTCAAAGTCATTGGTTTTACAGAACTCGGCATTCTACAATTGACTCGAAAGCGGACTTCTCCTTCTCTATACGAAAGAACAACCGTTAGCTGTACAGTTTGCGGCGGCAGCGGAAAAGTTCTAAGCCCAGAAACAGTTGCCTTTCAATTAGAGCGAGAATTAATGGAACATCGAAAAACGGATGATGAAGCGGTATGGGTGGAAGTGAATCAAGCAGTTGCGGATGTTTTATTAGGAGAAAAAGAAATCTACCGCCCCATTTTAGAACAAGCGATTGCGAAAAAGCTTGTTCTTTCGATTAGTAGTACACCGCTGCATCAATATCATATTAAACGGTTCGGGAGCTATCAGGAAATTTATGAAGCGTCTCGTTTAACGTATTGACAAATAGTTTGCTTGCATGGTAGACTTGTAACGTTATGTTTGTAGCACCCGTGCTACAACCGCTCATATCAGGTTTTAAGTTTTATTTTATGTAAAACGCCTGTACATGGCGAGTCTGAGACATTCAAGGAGGTGCAGGTATGTACGCAATTATTGAAACTGGCGGTAAACAAGTAAAAGTAGCAGCTGGTGAAGCAGTTTACATCGAAAAAGTAAACGCAGAAGCAGGCGAAACTGTTACATTTGACAAAGTTTTATTCGTAGGTGGCGAAAACGTGAAAGTTGGTGCTCCATTCGTGGAAGGCGCTACTGTAACGGCTAAAGTTGAAAAACAAGGTCGTCAAAAGAAAATCACGGTTTTCAAATACAAAGCGAAGAAAAACAATCGTAAAAAACAAGGTCATCGTCAACCATACACTAAAGTTGTAATTGAAGCAATCAACGCGTAAGGCTGATTTAAGATGATTAAAGTAACCTTTAATGTTCCCGATGAACGAATTACTTCGTTTACAATGAGTGGACATGCTGATTTCGCTAAAAAAGGTTCCGATATTGTTTGCGCTGGTGCATCCACTGTTTCATTTGGAATGGTGAATGCAATTATGTCCTTAACGGATGTAGAACCGGAGATTGAGTTAGGCAAAGATGGTGGATATCTTCGCTGTGTGATTCCAGAGAATCTTTCAACGGAATCCGAAGAAAAGGTACAGCTTCTTTTAAATGCCTTGCTTATATCATTGCAAACTCTTGAACGTGATTATGGTAAATACATTCAAATTACTCTTAGTAAATAGGAGGTGGAACATATGTTAAGATTAGATCTTCAGTTCTTCGCATCGAAGAAAGGGGTAGGTTCTACAAAGAACGGTCGTGATTCACAAGCTAAGCGTTTAGGCGCTAAGCGTGCGGATGGTCAATTCGTTTCTGGTGGTTCTATCCTTTACCGTCAACGCGGAACAAAAATCTATCCAGGTGAGAACGTAGGCCGTGGTGGAGACGATACTCTATACGCAAAAGTAGACGGTGTTGTACGTTTCGAGCGTTTCGGACGTGACCGCAAAAAAGTAAGCGTATATCCAGTTGCACAAGAAGCATAATTGCATCTTTGAAATTAGGATGACTCAAAAGGGTCTGATTCCTTCTACTGATAATATATATCGCGATATTGTTGGATATATATTGCTTAGATGGAATCGGCCCTTTATTTTTTATTTTGGCTTTGTTCAATCATAGTGTTGTTGACACAATTTTTGGTGAAAATGAGCCAGAAATCAATAGTGCCTTACAACAAAGCCTTAATTTTTGCTCTACCATCGTCCAAAGAATTCAAAGGAGCAAGATTTGGTTTTTTTGGACGGGGGCATTCATGTCATTTATGAACGAGTATTCATGACCAGACTTGTGCATTTTTGATATACTGGTAAATAGCAGCATGATAGAGCTTGAAGAGAAGTTTTTGTCCGGAATTAATGGGAGTGAGTGCTCTGTTAGAAGCAAGCTTTATGAAAGTTCCATTGATTCAACTGATACTCTAAGGAGTGAAATTTCATGTTATCATACATTGAAGGTGTTAATAATGGATAAAAGTTGGACAACTGTCGAAGTACTTCGACAAACGCGGCATGATTGGTTAAATAAAATCCAAATTATTAAAGGCAATTTGGAATTAAATAAGATTGATCGTGTAAAAGGGTTTATTGAAGAAATTATTATTGAAACGCAGCAAGAAGCCCGGCTTTCTAGTTTAAATATGCCGAAATTTAGTGAACTGCTAATGACGGCAAATTGGGAAAATTGGGCGTTCAATTTTGAATATGAAATCGTAGATGTTTTTGAAGCATCTGAATCCATGGATGAATTGATGTATCAATGGACGAGAAGCTACTTTCAGTTATTAGGGGAACAGTTAAATCCGTTTACTGAAAATATGCTTACGATAGAGATTTCTAAAAAAGAAAGCAGAAATATGTGTTGTTCTTTTCATTTACAAGGCAAGCTAAAAGAGCAGGACACTGTGACAAAGTTTCTGACTAATTCACTAACAGAGCAGCAAACAGTTAATGTGCAATCGTTGAGTGAAGAGGAGCTTTTTTTCACAATGGACGTGAGGTTTGAATAAGAAATGACGCATACAGCAAGATAGTACATATAGAAAACAAGGAAGTGATAGCATGTTTGTCGATCAAGTCAAAGTGTTTGTAAAAGGTGGAGACGGCGGTAACGGAATGGTTGCATATCGTCGTGAAAAATATGTACCAAAAGGTGGCCCAGCAGGCGGAGATGGGGGCAACGGAGCGAACGTTGTGTTTGAAGTAGAGGAAGGTTTACGAACATTAATGGATTTCCGTTATCAACGTCATTTTAAAGCATCGCGCGGCGAGCACGGAATGTCGAAAAATCAACATGGTCGAAATGCACAGGATATGGTTGTGAAAGTTCCACCAGGTACGGTTATTATTGACGATGATACGAAAGAAGTAATTGCCGATTTAGTCGAGCATGGACAGCGTGCCGTTATTGCTAAAGGCGGTCGCGGAGGTCGCGGAAATTCTCGTTTTGCTACACCAGCTAATCCTGCTCCAGAGATTGCTGAAAATGGTGAGCCAGGGCAAGAGCGCTATATTGTAATGGAATTAAAATTACTTGCCGACGTAGGTTTAGTTGGTTTTCCAAGTGTGGGGAAATCGACATTATTATCTGTTGTGTCAGCGGCGAAGCCAAAGATTGCTGAGTATCACTTTACAACAATTGTACCGAATCTAGGTGTAGTTGAAACAGAAGATAATCGAAGCTTTGTTATGGCTGATCTGCCAGGTTTAATTGAAGGGGCATCAGAAGGTGTTGGACTTGGTCACCAGTTTTTACGCCATATTGAGAGAACGAGAGTCATCGTTCATGTGATTGATATGTCTGGTCTTGAAGGTCGTGATCCTTACGAGGACTATCAAACGATTAACAAAGAGCTGCAGGAATATAACTTGCGTTTAACCGAGCGTCCGCAAATTATTGTGGCAAGTAAAATGGATATGCCAGATTCAGAAGAAAATTTAGCGGGATTTAAAGAGAAATTACAAGAAGATTATCCGATTTTCCCAATTTCAGCTTTAACACGAGAAGGAATTCGGGAGCTGTTGTTTGCGATTGCAGATAAGTTAGAAGAGACACCAGAATTCCCGCTTGATCATGATGAAGATGAAGATAAAGGGGTTCATCGAGTATTATATAAACATGAAACGCAACAAGATGAGTTTGACATTACGCGCGAGCCAGATGGCAGCTTTGCTATTTCTGGATTTAAAATCGAGCGTCTATTTAAAATGACGGATTTCAGTCGTGAAGAATCTGTTCGCCGTTTTGCAAGACAGCTTCGTTCATTCGGAGTGGATGAAGCCCTTCGTCAAAGAGGAGCAACAGATGGTGATATTGTTCGTATTTTAGAATATGAATTTGAATTTGTTGATTAATAACGGTTGGGCAGAGGGGGGAAGGTAAGTGAACGGCATTGATAAGAAATTTTTCCTCGTTCGCGAAGATGTCCTTCCAGAGGCTATGAAGAAAACGTTAGATGCTAAGGAAATGCTTGAACGCGGTAAAGTAGAATCTGTTTGGGAAGCAGTTCAGCGTGTGGATTTAAGTCGAAGTGCTTTTTATAAGTATCGCGATACGGTATTTCCCTTTCATACAATTGTGAAAGAAAAGTTGATTACGCTCTTCTTTTATCTTGAAGATCGTTCAGGCACTTTGTCAGAGTTATTACGAGTCGTTGCGTTGTCTGGCTGCAACATTATGACGATTCACCAAACGATTCCTTTGCAAGGACGTGCCAATGTTACGCTTTCTTTAAATACGGCTGGAATGACGATGGACATTGATGAATTACTTACCACATTTCGAAAAATGGAGTTTGTTGAAAAAGTTGAAATATTAGGAAATGGTGCGTAATGATGGAGCCCGTGCATATCAATTGTACGGGCTTAAAGTATTGTAAAAAGTCTGAAAATAGCATAAAATAAAGGGATATATCTAATGGTAAATAACGATAACAGACCTGTAAATAGGGCAAATAGCTATATTGTCGTGAAAAAAGGAGAGTTTTTAGATGTCGCACAAAATTGCTTTTCTCGGACCTAAGGCTACATTCACAGATTTAGCGGTCTCTCGGCTTTTTCCGAATGAATTAAAAATGCCAAAGGCTACGATTCCAGATTGTATCGATGCTGTTCAAGAAGGAGAGGCTGATATTGCTGTTGTTCCGATTGAGAATGCATTAGAAGGTTCCGTTAATATTACAATTGATTACTTAATTCATGAGGTTCAGCTTCCGATTCAGGGAGAAGTGATTACACCGATTCAGCAGCATTTTATGGTGCATCCAGACCAGGCTGTACCTGGTTTTAAACCAGACATGATTTACTCACATCCGCATGCTATTGCACAGTGTCATAAATTTTTACATAAGGAATGGAAAGGTGTTCCGTGTGAAGAAGTGACATCAACAGCAGCGGCAGCGAAAATGGTTAGTGAGCAACCGGAACGAAAGATTGCTGCGATTGCTAATGAATTGGCAGCCGAGGAATATGGATTAACAATTGTTCAACATAATATTCATGATTATTCTTATAATCATACGAAGTTCATCGTCGTGTCGAAGGAGGGTGTCGACTATAAAGGGCATGTAACCGTTAATCGAGGCTGGAAAACGACGCTGATGGTGATGCTTCCTGCCGATCATTCTGGAGCCCTTCATCAAGTGCTTTCGGCATTTGCATGGCGCAAATTGAACTTGTCCAAAATTGAATCCCGCCCAATGAAAACGGGATTAGGAAATTACTTCTTTATTATTGATGTCGAAATGGCGCTCGATGAAGTGCTTATTCCAGGTGCTATTTCTGAATTAGAAGCACTTGGCTGTAAGGTTTCTATTCTTGGAAGTTATCCGAGCTTCGCGGTGGAGACGGCTGTGAAGATGGGATAGGGAAAACCCTCATTCGTATTGAATGAGGGTTTTCTATAGTTATTCAACAAGAATATTGGCTTTTTTTAAGACAGCTTCCGCTTCATCTAACAGCTCTTCTGATGATGCGCTTAATGTATGAAGATGAATACCATCGGTTAGTTCTAGTAAATAGGAAGCATTTGTTTCTGACATTTTAGTAAGAAATTGTTGAACGTCTTTGCGGCTGCTAACCATAATAGATGCTGTTAAATCGCCGTATATAGGATGTTCAATGCTCACATTTTTAACAGTTACCCCGATATCAACAAGTAAGTTTAGCTCTTCCTCTGTACGTGAAGGCTCATGGTGACAGGCAACGGTACGCTCATAATTTTGTGTTTTGTTTGCTGTATGCATATATAAATAGCCTTGGCTTGTTGCGATAATCGGTTCATTTCGGGCTTTTAGAAGTGTGATGTCACTCACAATTACTTGTCGGCTAACATTAGCTTGTTTTGAAAGCTCACTTCCCGTAATAGGTCGGTCACTTGATTGGAGAATGTGCAGTAGTTGCAATCGTCTTTCTTCACCGAGTAACTTTTTTTTCGTGTCCATATAATCTCTCCTCAATGTTTAAAAACGAATAATTATTTCATTGTACCACAGCCTGAATAAAGTTTTCGGCTAATTTTCTCACATCTGCTTCTGTCGTCATTTTGCCAAATGACAGGCGAATAAGCTGATGTGCTTCCTCAATGGTTTTCCCCATAGCAAGCATCATTTTGGAAGGCTCCTGCTTATCAATCTGGCAAGCACTTCCTGTAGAAATAGCTAATCCACGTCGATTTAATTCAATCATTATATATTGTCCTTGCAGTCCTGAGCAGGTTAACGCAAGAATATGCGGCAACTGGCTTCTTTTTGATTCTATGACTTCAAAGAGTACATTCGATTCATGCAACAGCTCAATGAATTGTGTGCGTAAGGTGGATATGCGTGCTAATTCCTGATCGAGCTGGTTTACTAGCTTTGTAGCAGCTGTCACAAAAGCGGCAATTCCTGGCACGTTGACAGTACCAGCTCGAAAGCCATATTCATGAGTCACATTTGGAAGCGCCGGTTTTAGTTTATGTTTATTTGGAAAAATAACCGCTCCGACACCTTTTGGACCATATACTTTATGGCTGGAGATTGCCATACTGTCACAAGCTCTGCTAATCGATTGTAGTGGCAGTTTAGCAAAAGATTGGACACAATCGACATGAAGAAAAGTATCTCGGTTGTGTAGGATTGTTCGTATATCTTCAATTGGCTGTACGACTCCTGTTTCGGAATTAACGTGTTGAACGATGACGAGACATGTTTGTTCCGAAAGCTGGTTTTCTAAATAATCGAGATCTATTGTGCCATCTTGTAGATGCTCAAGGTACGTAATATGATAGCCGTTGTTTTTAAGCTTTTCAACATATTGATAGATGGAGGCATGCTCCGCTTGGCTAACTAATATATGGTTTTTATGTGGATGTTTAGATGACAATAAGGTGTCAATCGCAAGTACATTGCTTTCAGACCCGCCGCTTGTAAAAATCACATGCTCTTTTTCAACGTGTAGTAATGCAGCGAGCTGTTGACGTGATACATCAAGCAGCTTGGCAGACTGGGAGCCGCAATCATGAAGGCTGCTTGAATTTCCATAAAACTGCTGTGAAGCATCTATCCATACTTTTAAAGCATCAGAATCAATTGGTGTTGTTGCTGCGTAGTCAAAATAAATCAAAATGGTCACATCCACTTCATAGTGTAGGATTAGGTTATAGAGAATGGTTATCTTTCCTAATGCCGTTATTTAACAGGTCTATTCTAAAAAACTCTTGATTATAGTTTAATAATGTGTAAATATATGTGTCAAGACACTTGTTAAATCAAGGAGCGGTAAAAATGAATAAAATGGAAGTCATTATCGTCGGCAGTGGAATTGCAGCATTAAAAACGGCAATAGAAGCGAGTGCAACCAAACATGTGATGCTTATCACAAAATCTAAGCTTCGTCATAGCAACTCGTATTTAGCACAAGGTGGAATTGCTGTTGCTATGTCTAAAGAGGATACACCGATTTCCCATAGAGAAGATACGATTCAAGCAGGCCGTTATTATAACAATGTGAAAGCGGTAGAAGCATTAGTGCAAACAGCTCCTGTTGCCATTTCAGAACTAATAGCATCTGGAATGGAATTTGATCGTAATCCAGAAGGACATCTTATGCTCGGGATGGAAGGTGCTCATAGTGAGCGTAGAATTCTTCATAGTCATGGTGATGCAACTGGAAAATACATCATCGAGCATTTGCTTAGAGAGTTGGCTCTTTCAAAGGTGGAAGTGATGGAAGATGCAGCAGTCATTGAGCTCATAATGGGGGATGATGCTTCCTGTATTGGCGTTAAGATAGTGGATCATGAAGGCCAGCTTCAAACGATGTATGGTGAACATATTGTGTTAGCAACTGGCGGATGCGGGTCATTATTTCAGTTCACGTCTAATGCCAACACCGTATCTGGAGACGGAATTGCTCTAGCTCTTAAAGCGGGAGCGCGTATTCGTGATATGGAGTTTATTCAATTTCATCCGACTTTATTATATTGTAACGGCAAAACACAAGGACTTGTATCTGAAGCCGTTCGTGGTGAAGGAGCAAAGCTTATAACAGCATCAGGAAAAGCAATTATGAAGGATGTTCATGCTTTAGCAGATTTAGCGCCACGTCATATTGTCGCGCAAACGATTTACTCCTATATTGAACGTGGAGAAAACGTGTATTTAGATATTTCGATGATTCCTAATTTTAGCGAGCGTTTTCCAACAGTCGCTGCCCTTTGCTTAAAAAATGGAGTCCATCTTGAAGAAGGAAAAATTCCTGTAGCTCCCGGCAATCATTTTTTAATGGGAGGAATTGAAACGGATGGGAAAGGACGAACTTCTGTCGAAGGCTTATATGCCGTTGGAGAAGTCGCTTGTACAGGTGTTCATGGTGCTAATCGTCTTGCTAGCAATTCACTATTAGAGGGGTTAGTTTTTGGGAGCACTCTCGGTCGCTATTTGCAGCAAGCTCCTGAAAGAGTATTACCTCAAGAAAAGAAAACGTTAAAAGAGACCAGTCATGTTTTAATCATGTTGCCTGAATTAGCGGATATTCAAAAGCATCTTATGCATTATGCGGGTATTGTTCGGAATGCGAAGGATCTTGGCCGCTTAAAAGCCTGGTTGGAATCATTTCAGATTAATTGTTTGCTCGAGCTAGCATGTGAGGATGTTTCGGTTCAGGAGTTAGCAAAAGTGAATGCGATTATTGTCTCATGGTTGATTGCTGAATCAGCATTAGCGAGGCAAGAAAGCAGGGGCGGTCATTTCCGAAGTGATTATCCAATGGAGAATGATGCGGTTTGGCTGGATACTTCCATAATATTAGATCGTCATGAAGTGATGAAACGTTTGAAAGGAAGCGTTGTATATGAATTTATTAAAGCTTAAGCAATTATTAGAGCAATTCTTTATTGAAGATATCGGCGAGCGCGATGTGACGAGCGACACTTTATTTCCAGTTGAATCACAAGGTACGTTAACATTTTTGGCAAAAGAAGCTGGTATTTTCTCAGGAGGCGATGTCATTAAAACAGGCTTTACGATGTTAGATTCAACCATTGAAATTGAGTTGTTTGTAAGAGATGGTGAATCGTTTGAAGTTGGTCAAAAGCTTGCGCAAATGACGGGGAGTATGGCCGCTCTTTTGAAGGGGGAGCGAGTGGTGCTGAATTTAGTCCAACGAATGTCGGCCATTGCGACAGAAGCTAATAAAGCAGTGCAAATATTAGCCGGAACGAAGACGCAGCCTTGTGATACAAGAAAGACAACACCGGGTCTACGTATGTTAGAGAAGTATGCCGTTCGATCTGGCGGGGCTTTCAATCATCGCTATGGCTTGTATGATGCGGTTATGATTAAAGATAATCATATTTCCTTTGCAGGTTCGATTACACAGGCTGTTGAGATAGTTAAAGCGAAGCTCGGTCATACAGTTAAAATTGAAGTCGAAACAGAGTCAAAAGAGCAAGTGATTGAAGCGGTCCAGGCTGCTGCTGATATTATTATGTTTGATAATCGAACACCAGAGGAAATTAAACAATTTGTTCAATTAGTTCCGCCTCATATTGTGACAGAAGTATCGGGAGGAATTACGTTAGAGAATTTAGCTTTGTACCGAGATTGTGGAGTAGATATGATTTCGTTAGGATGCTTAACGCATAGTGTACGTGCGCTTGATATTAGTGCCAAGGTAAGAGAACGGGAGGGTGTGTATTAATGAGTTTATTAGAACAAGCGTTAGTCGCAACAGCTTTACCGGAAGTATATAAAACGATGACAACAGAAGAAATGGAAGCGCGTGTTTGGGAGATAAAAAAACAGCTCGGATCCCGTTTGTTTATTCCAGGGCATCACTATCAACGTGAAGAAGTGATTCAGTTTTCCGATGCTACAGGTGATTCCCTGCAGCTTGCTCAAATTTCTGCGGCGAATCGAGAGGCTGAATTTATTGTCTTCTGCGGTGTACATTTTATGGCAGAAACAGCGGATATTTTAACGACGGAAGAACAAACAGTTATCTTACCGGATATGCGCGCAGGCTGTTCGATGGCGGATATGGCGGATATTCATCAAACAGATCGAGCTTGGGTAAAACTGCAACAGTTGTTTGGTGATACAATTCTTCCTTTAACATATGTAAATTCAACAGCAGCGATTAAAGCGTTTGTTGGTAAAAATGGAGGAGCAACCGTTACCTCTTCAAACGCGAAGGAAATGGTATCTTGGGCGTTATCCCAGAAGGAACGGATTTTATTTTTACCTGACCAACATTTAGGGAGAAATACTGCTTATGATTTAGGAATTCCTTTAGATCAGATGGCTGTATGGGATCCGCATAAAGATGAATTAATTTATGAAGGAAATATCGAGAACATTAAAGTATTGCTTTGGAAAGGTCACTGCTCTGTTCATGAAAACTTTACAACTGCTAATATTGAAGAACTGCGTAAAACGCAACCAGATATGAGAATTATTGTTCATCCCGAATGTCGCCGTGAAGTAGTAGCAATGGCGGATGATAATGGCTCCACTTCTTATATTATTAACGCTATTGAACAGGCAGAACCGGGCAGCTCATGGGCAATTGGAACGGAAATGAATCTTGTTAAACGATTGATGGCTAAGCATCCGGATAAGAATATTATCTCTTTGAATCCGAATATGTGTCCGTGCTTGACGATGAATCGAATCGATTTGCCGCACTTACTATGGTCTCTTGAATCGATTAGCAAAGGGCAAGTGATTAATCCAATTAAGGTAGAAAAAGATATTGCCGATGATGCCATTCTTGCATTGAATCGAATGTTACAACATAAATGATCGTGAAGAAGACCTGAATGGAACATGATTCAGGTCTTTTTACTATTGCGTATATGTTCCCTTGGTTTGAACTTTGAAGGTGAAAAGTGAAATGTATATAAATTTTTCATAAAGTCTTTCTTTCTGGCATAAGTTTTGATGATGAAATATTATCAATTTAATAATCGCTTCATAGTATATATGGACATATGCACAGGAGGGATTGCAGCGTGAAAATTCATATAGTCCAAAAAGGCGACACGCTTTGGAAGCTGGCTAAAAAGTATGGCGTCAGTTTCGAAGAATTAAAAAAATTAAACACACAGTTAAGCAACCCGGATTTATTAATGCCGGGTATGAAACTAAAAATACCAGGTTCAGCTGGCAACGTGAAGAAAGAGGCAGTCAAGCCGAGCCAAATTGTTCATAAAGGAGTAAAGGAAGCGCAGATTCCTTCCACTCCACCACAAGTTTCTAAAGAGGAAGAACAACCTATTATGCAGTTAAAGCCAATGGTAGAGAAACAGCCTATTATGCAGCCAAAGCCGGTTGAGAAAGAACAACCAGTCGTTGTTCAAAAAGAGGTACCTATTCCTGAACCGATCATCCCACAGGCAGCTATGGCGAATAATTATACGTTAAGCATGAAGGAGATGCAGGTTACACCTCTACCTGAGGCGAAGGAAGAAGTAAAAGTTCCTGAAGCACCGAAGCCCCCAGAAATTCCGCAAGCTCCACCCGTTCAGATTGAAGCGATGGTACAGCAGCCTATTGAGACATGTATTCCGGTGACACCAATTTTGCCAGGAACAGGATTTTGTTATCCGCCTCCACCGCCAATCCCGCAGCAATGGATGTATGGGCAATGTGAAGGGGGACAAATGAATCCACAAGTCTATGAAGAAAGTCCGGATGTTTTGGGGGAATTCGCTATGGAAGCTCCGGTGAATGCTAACTATGTGGCTGGTGCGAGTATGCCAGGCATGATGCAGACACCGACATTTAATCCATATTTAGGAGGATTACCGCAGCCAGCACAGCAATATGATGGATATGAATCAATGAACATGCAGCCTTCAGCACCTCTAGCACAGCCGTACGTACAGCCTACTTACCAAGAAGAATCAGAGGATTGTGGATGTAGTAAAGGCTCTATAGGAACATATGGGCCGGATAAAGGGAAAAACCCATATCCGCAAGCGGTTTATATCCAACCGAATTTTTCCAACGCACCCTATCAACAGCCGCTTCCAGGCACACCGTATCAACCACCATTTGCGGGAACCCAAGTACAGCCTGCTTACGAAGAAGAATCAGAGGATTGTGGATGTAATAAAGGTTCTATAGGAACATATGGGCCGGATAAAGGGAAAAATCCATATCCGCAAGCGGTTTATACCCAACCGAGTTTTTCCAATGCATCCTATCAACAGCCGCAAAATTATTCGCAGTATCAACAACCGCTTCCAGGCACACCGTATCAACCACCATTTGCGAGTGCACAAACGCAGCCATCGTATCAACAGCCAGGTGAGCAAGCAGAGTCACCGTATCAACCACCATTTGCGGGAACCCAAGTAAAGCCATCGTATCAACAACCAGGCGAACAAGCAGAGTCGCCGTATCAGCCGTCATTTGGGGGAATGCAAGTAAAGCCATCGTATCAACAGCCAGGTGAACAAGCAGAGTCGCCGTATCAGCCGTCATTTGGGGGAACGCAAGTAAAGCCATCGTATCAACAGCCAGGCGAACAAGCAGAATCGCCGTCCCAGCCGTCATTTGGGGGAACCCAAATGCAGCCATCTTATCAACAGTCAGACGAACAGGCAGAGTCGCCATACCAGCCGCCACTTGCGGGAACCCAAGTACAACCATCATATCAACAGTCAGACAAACAAGCGCCGCCGTCGTAGCAGCCATCATTTGCAGGAACCCAGGC
>NZ_JBHHJV010000029.1:0-32325 GCF_042136355.1 Peribacillus sp. Hz7 | reverse complement strand
GTGTTTCCTGTGTTACCCGTTGGACCTGTTGGACCTGTTGGACCTGTGTTTCCTGTGTTTCCTGTGTTACCCGTTGGACCTGTTGGACCTGTTGGACCTGTGTTTCCTGTATTTCCTGTGTTTCCTGTGTTACCCGTTGGACCTGTTGGACCTGTTGGGCCTGTTGCTTTAACTTCAGATACATTGATGTTTACTTTTTGCTTTACTTTTTGCGTTTGCTCAACTTTACATTTACATTTACTATGACCGCATTCTGAACATTTTTTATCTTTTCCCAATATTTATCCACATCCTTTCATGAACTGAGATATTCTATGAGCTTGAAATTATAAATGTTTGGACAAAGACCGATAGCTCTCTGCCTATTTTTATTACCTTCTTTTCTTATTACCAAGTCAGATCCTATCTTATGTAAATAAAGTTATCGTGAACGAAACTAGCCCCTTACTCATAATTTCGTAGATTAATTTGGTTAGATTAAATTACTACACAAATCAAACTAGAGCTACATTCCGAAAGGAACCAAGATATTTTCGAATAATCCCTAATACAACAAACCCCTTAAGAACACTAGTGAAAAAATTATGTACTATTGAACAGCTGAAAGTATGTTATAAAGCTATTCCAATAAGATATTGAATTTATCCCCTATTTTTAAGTTTAAGAGTAGATAGATAAAAGTAATTTTAGAAAAAGATCTATTATTATCTATAAATAATATAATTCGTTAAAAAGCAAAATTTTCTATATTTTGGGATACTTGTCCAATCTAATTTATTTTCAATTCATATCCTAATATTAGTTAAGGGAAAGAGGTGAAAATAAATTGGGTAAAGACAAAGATAAACATAAAAAGTGTAAAAAATGCGATCATGATAAATGCAAATGTAAAGATAAAAAATGCAAAGATTGTGGACATAGCAAATGTGAATGTAAAGCTAAGCAAAGTCAACATGTTGATCAAATAGTCAAAGTGACTGTAAATACTGCCACTGGTGCTACTGGTAACACTGGTCCTACTGGCAACACTGGTCCTACTGGCAACACTGGTCCTACTGGCAACACTGGTCCTACTGGTAACACTGGTCCTACTGGTAACACTGGCCCTACTGGTAACACTGGTCCTACTGGTAACACTGGTCCTACCGGTAACACTGGCCCTTCTGGTAACACTGGTAACACTGGTCCTACTGGTAACACTGGCCCTACTGGTAACACTGGTCCTACTGGTAACACTGGTCCTACTGGTAACACTGGTCCTACTGGTAACACTGGTCCTACTGGTAACACTGGCCCTACTGGTAACACTGGCCCTACTGGTAACACCGGTGCTACGGGTGCAGCAGTTTCTGGATTTGCTTTCATTTATGATACAACCCAACAATCTGTACCTGCAGGTGGAGCAGTTACCTTTAATACAAACTTCCCTGGCAATACACCTGGATTTGTTACACATGTACCAGGAACAGCTCCTATTACAATTAACCAAGCTGGAACCTATCTCATTACTTGGGAGGTATTCCCTCAACAAGGAACTTCCGCATTCGCATTATCCTCTAATCTAACTGGCCAAATTGCAGGTTCGAATTATGGCTCCGGTTCAGGTAATCAATCATATCCAGGACAAGTGATTACAACTTTAGCAGCAGGAGAAATACTCACTTTAATTAACATTGATGGCGGAACTACTTTAAATAATCAGCCGTCTGGTTCTGGCCCTGCTGTTGTAAGTGCCTCTATTGTGATTCAAAGACTCGCATAACAAAAAAGCAACTAATCAAATGAGTATTGAGAGAGCGGTCACTAGCAGCTCTCTTTTTTATTTGGATATGTTATTATCCAAATAAAAAACCCCAATAGCATGTGTGAGCTATTAGGGTTTGGAAAACATCTATATCCTATTATTGAAGCTTCTGATTATTAGGCATTTGCGGCATGCCTTGAGCAGTTTCAAACGCATTTAGAAGCTGCTGCATATCTTGCTGTGCGAGCTGCGGTACTTGATAGTAATGATGTTTATTTTGATAAATCGAAAGTTCATAAGCCATTTCAATACAATTTGGAATAGTGGCAGCAAGAACGCGGCGAACTACTGGATTTGTAATTTCACAAGCCGCCATTGCTTTCATACCAGCAGCAGACTTTACAGCTCCTAGCATTAATCCAGACACACATTCATCCGTAATTTCTGATACAGACTGCATCGGCTTTTTCGGTTGAGTTGGTGTTAAGCCATAGATAAAGTCATTATCCTGTGTCATATTATAGCTTTCTGTTCGCTTAGAAGGATCTTGACCTGTTTTAAAACATTCTACAAGAAGATTATACTCATCTTGAATAAATTGATATTGACGGTCCAAGATGCTCATTAATTCTTGGTCTTTTACATATTGGCGCAGTATCATATATTGGCTTAGAGTACCAAGTGTTCCTGTTAACACCTCATGTACATCGAATACTTCGTGACCACCGTGATTCATTTGCTGCGGTACAGAGCCTGTGTGCATATTTTGGTGCATTTGTCCTTGTTGGTTTTGCATCATTGTACATTCCTCCTCTTTATTGTTAAAAACATAACGGTTTTATTATGTAACAAGAAAGCGGAGATATTCTTAGATGAACCTTCCAATTTTAAATCCCTCTAATTCCCGAAATATTTATCCACCAAACAATGAATACTAAAATCAACAAAGCAAGAAAGGATTCTGTAGAAATGAGAAATTATCTATTGAATATTTGGAATTTAGTTGACCCAATTTATTATCGTCTTTCCCATTTGAATTACCTTCCAGAGAAAAATATTTTACGTGTCAAGCTTACACGTTATAAAGGAAGAAGTGTAATTTTATCGGATGGGACCGTAATTAACAAAAATGATTTCTTAATTAAAATCCATTTACACAACGCTGTTTTATTAAAAGAATTAAACCAAATCAAAAGCGATTTAAGAAGAGGCCGGTTTGTTTTTCAAGCTGTCAGAGAATCTCTGCCAAGTCTAGTTTTGTTTATTCAACAACATCCTCAAGTAAAACAAATCAAAGGAATTATCGGAATCACTACATTGAATAAAGGAGCCAACCATCTTGGTTTTGAAGTTATTCCTATTACAAACTTTTTTTATAAATGGTTTAAATGGGCAAGTTTCTTACCAATCAGCCTCTTATCAAGAACAAACTCTTATAAACATCCTATCCCTCCAAGTTATTTATTTATGTCCAAGGATGGTTTAACTAGTAGATATAAGGGACCATGAATGTTCCCTTCATATTTACTCCTCAAAAAGTTTATAAAAAGTAAATAAACTAATAGCTATACTAGGGAGGGAAAACTCCATTATGATACGATTCAAACATCCCCCCTTCATTGTGTTAAGAATACTAATCCTTCAGTACCTTAGATATTTATCATATCTAGAATCAAGACTTAATAAGCTATAACGTCCAATGAAGAACTTACTCCTATGACTGACATTCAGTCACCCTGCCTCTATTTGTAAAGCCTTTACCCATTCAAATAAATAATCATAATACACCTATTAATCTATTTTTATTATATTTTCATCAAAAATAATCTATTTTCAATATCGTTATCCAATCATCCTTTTAAAGGTTTTATGTACATATTTACCCTTTTTATGTATTTAATTACAAATCATTATACTAATATGTTATAATTTAACAAGGATACTTTTAGAAGTTACCCGAGCCAAAAGACCTACATGTTATAAATCAACTATTTTCTCAATGAAACTATCATAGTCGATTTAAAACGTGCATCATACATATGTTGTTTAGGTCAAGAGAGGATGGATACATATGATTGTTTTTGATGGAGTCAACAAGTTTTATGGTGACTTTCATGTTTTAAAAGATATTAATCTCAACATTAACAAAGGTGAAGTGGTCGTCGTCATCGGCCCCTCTGGATCGGGGAAAAGCACGATGCTTCGATGTATCAATCGCTTAGAAACGATTTCAGATGGATCATTGACCGTTAACGGTATATCTGTAGGAGATAAAAAAACAGATATTAATAAACTACGCCGAAATATCGGGATGGTCTTTCAACACTTTCATTTATACCCTCATAAAACCGTACTTCAAAATATCATGCTTGCTCCAATGAAAGTTCTTGGCCAATCAGAAGCCGAAGCTAAAAAAATCGCTCAAAAATATTTAGAAAAAGTAGGAATTGCCAACAAAGCAGACTCCTATCCCTCTCAACTTTCCGGTGGTCAACAACAACGAGTAGCCATCGCGAGAGGATTAGCTATGAATCCCGAAATTATGTTGTTTGATGAACCAACCTCAGCCTTAGATCCAGAAATGATCGGCGAGGTTCTTGATGTTATGAAGGCACTTGCACATGAAGGAATGACAATGGTCGTTGTCACACACGAAATGGGCTTTGCTCGTGAAGTTGCTGACCGCATCGTCTTCATGGATGAAGGCCGCATTTTAGAAGAGGCTATACCGGCTGAGTTTTATGCAAACCCTCGCGAAGAGAGAGCTCGCCTATTTCTTAGTCGTATTTTAAATCATTAAATAGGGGGAAATGGTATGAAGAAAAAATGGTTACAAGGATTGCTGCTTTCCATACTAGCAGTCATTTTACTAGCTGGTTGTGGAAAAGAGACATCCACAGAAACAGAAAAAAGCGAGAACGAAACAAAAGACGTGCTTGCTCAAATTAAAGAAAGAGACAAAATTGTGTTTGGTGTAAAAAATGATACACGTCTATTTGGATTAAAAAACCCTAGCACAGGCGAAGTAGAAGGTTTTGATATTGATATCGCTAAAGCACTTGCTGGCGAAATCTTAGGTGATGAAACGAAAGTTGAGTTCAAAGAAGTAACGTCCAAAACGAGAATGCCGCTTTTAAATAATGGTGATATCGATGTCATTGTAGCAACGATGACGATTACAGAAGAGCGTAAAAAAGAAGTTGATTTCACAGATGTTTATTTTGATGCAGGACAATCCCTGCTTGTTAAAAAAGGCAGCAGCATCAAAGGCATCGATGATTTAAAAGGAAAAACAGTAATCGCGGTTAAAGGTTCTACCTCTGCCGTTAATATTCGTGAAAAAGCACCTGATGCAAAAGTTCTTGAATTCGAAAACTATGCAGAAGCTTTTAATGCTTTAAAAGCTGGCCAAGGAGACGCTTTAACAACAGATGATTCGATTCTTTATGGTATGGCTGACGAAGATCCATCGTATGAATTAGTCGGTGGAACTTTCACAGAAGAACCATACGGTATCGCTGTTAAAAAAGGCAATACTGCACTTGTGGACGAGTTAAACAAAGCGCTTAAAGCACTTAAAGATTCAGGTAAATATGATGAAATCTATAAAAAGTGGATCAAAAAATAATATAGGTTTGATTATCAGGATGAGCATTATGCTCATCCTGATTAATTAGAGGAGTGAATAGCCGTGCTTGATTTTTCCATACTGACAAACAATCTAGACATGTATTTGGAAGGGTTTAAAATTACCATCACGGCAAGTTTGATTGCATTGGTTGCAAGTTTAGTAATTGGTATTTTAATAGCCGTGATACGGATTGTGCCATTTAAGCCTTTAAATGCATTAGGAGCCGCTTATGTCGAATTTATTCGTAATATTCCACTTCTAATCATTGTCTTTTTCTTTTTTCTTGGCTTACGTTTAGATGGTTTAATGGCGGGTACGATTGCCTTATCCATTTATACGTCTTCTTTCATTGCCGAGGCGATTCGAGCAGGTATTTTATCTGTGCCAAAGGGGCAAATGGAGGCCGCTCGTTCTTCAGGTCTCAGCTATGTCCAAGCGATGCGTTTGATTATTTTACCTCAAGCGTTCAAAATCGTTATACCTCCACTTGGAAACCAGTTTATTAATCTTGTCAAAAACTCTTCTATTCTATCAGTCGTTGCGGGTCTTGATCTGATGTACCAAGGTGACTTAATTTCTTCCAGAACATTTGTTGTATTTGATGTTTACATATTCGTAGCAATCTTTTACTTACTACTTACCATTCCTCTAAGTCTTGGCGTCGGGTATCTAGAAAAACGCCTAGCTAAGAGTAATTGAGGGGAGGTACTATTATGGATTTTATTAATGCATACTCACCAGACCATCTTACCTTCCTATTAGAAGGATTTTGGGTAACACTTAAAGTCGCGTTCATCTCTATCATTTTAAGCTTCATTATCGGTGGAATTTTCGGTATTCTACGATATGCAAAAATACCTGTTATTTCACAAATAGTCGCTGTTATCGTAGAAACAATAAGAAACTTACCTCTGCTGTTAATTATTTTCTTTACGTACTTTGCACTACCTGAGGTCGGTCTCAAACTAGAAATTATTCCTGCTGCAATTGTTGCCTTAACTGTATTTGAATCAGCGATGATTGCTGAGGTAATTCGGAGCGGATTGAATTCAATTGAAAAAGGACAAATGGAAGCTGCTCGTTCATCAGGCTTAAGCTATGTGCAAGCTTTACGATATATCATTTTGCCGCAAGCCTTACGTCGAATGGTTCCTCCTATGGTCAGTCAATTTATTTCTTTATTAAAGGATACTTCACTGGCAGTCGTCATTTCCTTACCAGAACTCATGCACCACGGTCAAATTATTTATGCACAAAATATTAACTATTTTGTCCCAATTCTACTGCTCGTAGCCATTATGTATTTTGTTGTGAACTACACACTATCTATCCTTGCTCGGCGATTAGAATTAAAACAAGGTTAAAAGAAAACGAGGCGTGATAATCACGCCTCGTTTTCTTATCGTCCTTCCCCCACTTTAGTAGTCGACAAATTACTATGGTTGTAAAATCTACATAAAATATATTATTGCTCAAGGAGGATTGCTTTGAACTTTATAGGATGGATTATTGTTGCCTGCGAAATTGCGTTTTGGATTGTCATTATTCTCGGGTTAGTGACGCGTTATATAGTAAAGAAGCCAAAACTAGGATTTTTACTATTAGCCCTAACACCTGTCATTGATATGATTTTATTAATTGTCACGGGGCTAGATTTATATAATGGAGCTACTGCCACAGCTGTTCACGGCATTGCGGCCATTTATATCGGTGTCTCCATTGCATTTGGAAAAAGCATGATTCAATGGGCAGATGAACGCTTTCAATATTATGTGACAAAACAAGGAGCAAAACCGATAAAGCACTATGGCTACGACTATGCTAAACAGTATTTAAAAAGTTGGTTTCACCATGTGTTAGCTTATTTCATTGGTGTTGGCCTATTATTTGCACTTATTTATATTATCGACCACGCTAGTCGAACTGAAGCATTAATGGGGACGTTCAAAGTTTGGTCTCTCGTCTTAGCTATTGACTTTATTATTTGTTGCAGCTATTTTATTTGGCCGAGGAAGGAAAAAGGTGTGAACTAAAGGAACCTATTATGCTGAATTAAGACTAGAATACAAGCCATATAATAAGAAAAAATACCTAAAATACCTCCACCCCTCTTCCAAATAAGCGTGATTATCCTATTCGTCTATGTCATAATGAACATATAATGGAAGAATAGTAGTTTAATATATTATTGAAAGTATATATGCCGAAACGAAATAAGGAGCGTGTATTAAGTTTGGAAACGAAATTACAACAATTACTAGATAATGCAGAAGTCATTCAAGCTTCTTATCCAGAAGATGCTTGTCTTCTTTTAATTAATCATGAAAAAGTATTATGTTACTTACCGGGAACAAGTATTGATTTAAACATTCAAGTTGGAGCGCCTATCAGTACTCTGCAAGGAACCGTAACACTACAGGCACTTCAATCTGGTCAATTCGAACAAGAAGAAAAAGACTCTCGTAAGTTTGGAGTACCCTATATTTCAACCGCTTCCCCTATTAAAGAAAACGGAAGAGTAATCGGCGCCCTCTCTTCTATCGTTTCTAACAGAAGAATCGATATGTTACGATCCGAAGCCGAAGAACTTACAGCGATTAGCCAAGAACTGGCAGCAACAACCGAGCATATGGCATCTGTTTCTAACGTCATTGCAAAAGATCTTCAAGAACTGGCAGATGAATCTTCCCTTTTAAAAAATGAAATTCGAACGATTGAACATGTTTTATCAAAAATTAAAGACACAGCTATTAAATCTCGGATCTTAGGGTTAAATGCCTCGATTGAAGCAGCTCGATCTGGTGAACACGGACGAGGCTTTATGGTCGTAGCGAATGAAATTAAAAAAATGGCGGATAGCAGCAAAGATGCAGTTGAAGGTTTTGAACCACAGTTAAAAGAAATGATGAAAAACATGGAAAAAGCCATCGAAACCATTCAGCAAATCTCTGCACACTCAGAAGAACAGTCGGTCATCGTCGAAGAGTTTCACCAATCATTTGACCATATTGTACATACAGCTTCAGAATTAAGTAAGAATGCAAATTTATAATACATATGATATACAAAAAAAATTTCGTCGAACAAACAAGACTTTTCCCTTATAATGTAAAATAATGAGAGGTAGAAAGCCCATTACCTTAGGAGAGGATGTTGACAATGTCTCTTAACACATTTGTGATTCCAGAAATTATTTTCGGAAAAGGCTCCATTGAGCAGGTTGGAGATGCCTGCTCTCGCTTGGGTGCTAAAAACGTCTTTATCGTCAGTGATGCTGGAGTAGCCACTGCAGGATGGCTTAATATTGTCATGCAATCATGCAAACGTGCAGGGCTCGCTTTCTCCATCTATATTGATTCGACAACAAATCCGAAAGATCGCGAAATCACAGCTGGCTGCCGCTCTTTTCTTCAACATGAGTGCGACGCTATTATCGGTGTCGGCGGAGGCAGTGCGCTCGATGCAGCCAAAGCCATCGCCATCTTAGCAACCAATGGAGGAGACATTTGTGATTATGAAGGGATCGATAAAATCCACTCTCCCTTGCCTCCTATGGTAATGGTAATGACAACAGCAGGGTCTGGCTCAGAGGTATCACAATTTTCCGTTATAGTGGACTCTTTTCATCAAAAGAAAATGACCATTATTTCGAAATCGCTTGTCCCTGATATCGCCATTATTGATCCAAACACATTAACAACGAAAGATGCTGAACTAACCGCAGCAACGGGCATGGATGTGTTAACACATGCGATTGAATCTTATGTGTCAATTGCCGCTACACCGCTTACGGATGTTCAAGCCAAAAATGCTTTATCGCTTGTTTCACGCTATTTACGACCATCTGTTGCTTCCAAAAACAATAAAGAAGCAAAAGAGGCAATGGCTATGGCAAGCTTACAGGCTGGACTAGCCTTCTCTAATGCAATCTTAGGAGCAACCCATGCCATCTCCCATGCCATTGGCGGGAAATACTTATTACCTCATGGAGAAATTAACACAATTCTGCTCCCTCATGTGATGGAGTTCAATCGAATTGCTTCTCCACAACGATTTAGTGAATTAGCAGAAATAATGGGAATTGACACACGCACGCTAACAGAACAGCAAGCAGGCAATGCTGCAATTCAATTCGTCAGAGACCTATCCAATGATATTGGAACCCCAACATGTTTAGGTGATGTTGGGATTACGGAAGAGATGATTGGAACAATTGGCATATCAGCTCTAGAGGATCCCTGTATGATTACGAACCCGCGTGATATGTCCCTTGATCAAATAAAAAGTTTACTCGTTAAAGCCTTATAATCATGAGGTGAAGAATATGAATAAAGACCAATTAATCGATTTACTAACCGGTGTAAAATCTTCAAAAAAAACGTACTATACGGAATTAAAGAAAACAATTGATCAATTAAAACAGAAAAATATGCAGCTTGAAATCATGAATGATTTAACTAAAAATATTCACATTGATATGAGCATTGAGGAAATCTTACGCAATGTGATGAGTAAGCTAAAGCAGCTTATCACGTTTGATGATTGTCATTTATTTATCTTGCATGAGGAAGAGCCTTCCTTGCTCCACATTCATCCTGAGGAACATTGTGATCTTGAATTGGAGTTTAATACCCATATGCAGCAGCTTTCTCTTTATACGTCTGCCCTTCATGGCAAACAATTAATTCATCTTCAAGTCGACCACTTACCTGCTCTCTATTCTGAGAAAAAACGGCTGCTTGCTTTGAACATTGAAACCCTTTTACTAGTCCCTTTGTACAGCAAAAATGAAGGGATTGGTGTTTTAACATTCGGCAGGAAAAACCAGCAAGAATGGAAACCTGAAGAATTAGACTTTCTCGAGCAGCTTTCTAATCAATTAGCCATGACGCTCGAAAATGCAGCTCTTTATAAAGAAGTGCTTCGTGCAAAACAAGAATGGGAAGACACCTTTAAGGCAGTGGAAGACATGATTGTTGTATTTGACCGTCAAATTGACCTATACAAGTGCAATGATTCAGCGAAAAACTTTTCCGCTCTTGAAGCGGTCATAGATCAAGCAAAACCACTCATCCAAGATACATTCTCTTCCCAAAAACCAAAATTCCAAGAAATTCTGCTTCCACACGACATCATTTTAGAAATGAATACGTACCCTATTCAAAATAAGGAACAACAAGTATACGGTGTCATTGCCTACTTTAAAAATGTAACAATAAAACGGCAGATCCAAGCCCAACTGCTTCATGCCGGCAAGCTCGGCGCTATCGGTGAAATGGCTGCTGGTGTCGCTCACGAATTAAATAGCCCGTTAACGGCCATTCTTGGAAACTCACAACTTTTACTAAGAAATACCCCTCCTGAACATCAGGATTATCCTTTACTAACGGATATTAAAAACTGCGGTGACCGCTGCAAACAAATTGTGAAAAGCCTTCTTACTTTTTCAAGACAGGACGAATACAAATTTCAGCATTACTCGGTGAATGAAGCTATTCATCAAGTTCTTAATCTATTAAAATTTCAGCTTGAAAAAAATGCGATTTCAATTCGTCTTTCTTTACAAAAAGATCTACCGCTTATAGTTGGCAGTCAGCCGCATATTGAACAAATTATTATCAATTTACTGTTAAATGCTAAATATGCCTTAGATGTTTCTACATCAACGGAAAAACTGCTGCACATTCAGTCCTATCTTGAGTGCAACTCCATTATTATCGCTATTACAGATAACGGAATTGGGATTGAAACGGAGCGTTTACCACTTATTTTTCACCCTTTTCACACAACAAAGGAACGCGATAAAGGAACCGGACTTGGTTTATCAGTCAGCCTTGGAATCGCCAATGATCACGGCGGCACGATTGAAGTTGAAAGTGTAGACGGTCACGGAAGCACATTTCGATTAAAACTCCCTTTACCAAATGAGGTGATTACATGATTAATCTGCTTATTGCGGATGATGAAAAGGAAGTTGGCACTTTCTTATCCCGTCTTTTTACTTTAAAAGGCTATCATGTTCAGGTTGTTAACAGCGGTCAACAATTTTATGAACTCGACTTCCATAACCATCATTTCCATGTGGCTATGATTGATTTAAAGCTGCCGGACTGTGACGGACTTTCCCTTTTGCGGCACTTAAAAACGCTGCAACCTCGCTGCAAGGCACTCATTATGACTGGCTATAGTACAATCAAAACAGCTGTGGAAGCGATGAAGCTTGGTGCAAGTGACTATATGGAAAAGCCTTTTGATGATATCTCTGTCCTCGAAGCACAAGTGGAAAATCTATTAAATCATTGTACCGCTCAACATCAGCAAGTCGTGCATAAACTCGCTCATGATTCAGGACTCATTATGGGGGAACACTCCTCCATGCCAGCACTTATTGAAACAGCATACAAAGTGGCTCAAAAATCTGTAAACGTATTGATTGAAGGAGAAACAGGTACTGGTAAAGAAGTCCTCTCCCGATTCATTCATCTAGCTAGTCCACGAAGCCATGAGCCCTTTATTGCCCTTAATTGCGGGGCTATTTCCGAATCTCTCTTAGAAAGTGAATTATTTGGACATGAAAAAGGGGCATTTACTGGAGCAACTCAGCAAAGAAAAGGGTTCTTTGAAATTGCCGGGAACGGGACGCTTTTTCTCGATGAAATTGCCGATGCGAGCCCAGCTATTCAAGTAAAGCTGCTTAGGGTACTAGAAACTAGAGAATTTATGCGTGTTGGCAGCAGCCAAATACTCCACACTAAAGCCCGATTAGTAGCTGCCTCTAATGAAAATTTGCAGAAAGCCGTAATGAAAGGAAAATTTCGCGAAGATTTATATTATCGTCTGAACGTCGTGAAGCTCGATATCCCAGCCCTGCGCCACAGGAAAGCCGATATTCCGCTGCTCATTGAACATCTAATTGAACGAAATGGACAAGCTAACAGGACATTTTCAAACTGTGCAATCGAAAAACTACAACGCTACGATTGGCCCGGCAATATTCGTGAGCTGTCCAATGTGATAACAAGAACACTCACATTGACTGACTCTGAACAGAAAATAACAGCAGAAGATATCGTGCTGCCGAACAGTCACATGCTCCAAGCAAATCCAGAGACAAAAGCTGTCCAAACGATGATAAATGACCCTCTTGCTGAATGGAGAAAAAGACTTTTTGAAGAATTTCAGCAAAAAAAGGAGATGAATCTCGCTGACCTACTATCAGAAATGAAAAAGCTAGAATCTATTGTTAGTAAAGAACTCGTCCTGCAAGCTCTCCAACAAACATACGGCAATCGCACCGAAGCAGCCAAACGACTGCACATTTCTATGCGGAAACTGCGGTATATTTTAAATGAAAAAAGTCATTCTTAGAAATTGGAAGGTTTGCTATGAAAACATTTTTCCAAAATGCTTCTAAAGTTTCACTCACTTCTTTGATTGCCACAATTATTGTGCTAATATTATTGATTTGTCTACTAACGTTTGGCAGTTTCGATTCGAGGGTTCTACATCTAATAGCCAAAGGTTTTATCGCTGTTGCGCTGCCTTTTTTAATACTGAACCCTCTGTTTGGATTCATCTATTCATTCTTTATTAAAAGTAAGTGGAAAATTCTCTATATCATCCTTCATTTCATTTTTATTTGTACGATCTCCTTATTTTCACTTATTGCTTTTATGTTTCGATACTTTGTTCCATTTGCTCCGTAACAAAGAAAAAGAAGCTAGCTTGGAGGATTGCTAGCTTCTTTTCTCTCAACCTCTATTCCATTGTTAATACAACACGGCCATTAATTTCGCCTTTATCTAAACGTTCGAACACTTCATTAATGTTATCAAGCGGTTTTGTTTCAATATTTGTACGTACCTTGCCTTCTGCTGCAAATTGAATCGCTTCCTGAAGGTCTTTTCTTGTTCCAACGATTGAACCTTTCACCGTTACTCCATTTAACACGGTATCAAAGATTGGAATTGGCAATTCGGCATTCGGAAGGCCAACAGCTACCAATGTTCCCCCACGCTTCACGGATCTATATGCTTGTTCAAATGCTTTTTTCGTAACGGCAACAGAAATAGCTGCTTGCACGCCGCCCACTTTGTCTTGAATATCTTGAATCGGATCAGTTTTTAAACCATTGATCGTTAAATCTGCTCCTAGTTCCTTCGCAAGATCCAGCTTGTCATCTTGAATGTCAACGGCAACAACGTTAAAGCCCATTGCTTTTGCATATTGAAGAGCTACGTGACCTAGTCCGCCAATCCCATAAATCGCTACCCAATCACCTGGCTTTGCTTCTGATACTTTCAATGCTTTATACGTCGTTACCCCTGCGCAGAAGATTGGAGAAATCTCCGCAAAATCAAGACCTTCTGGAATTTTGACAACGTATTGTGCTGGAGCTTTACAGTACTCAGCATATGCTCCATCTATTGAGTAACCTGCATTCAATTGTTTTGGACAAAGCGTTTCACGTCCTGTTAAACAATATTCACACTCCCCACACGCCGAATACAACCACGGAATCCCAACGCGATCACCAACTTTTAAGGACGTCACGCCTTCTGCTACTTTTTCAATAATACCCACACCTTCATGACCTGGAATAAGTGGCAACTTCGGTTTAACTGGCCAGTCTCCATGTGCCGCATGAAGGTCAGTATGACATACACCACACGCTTTAATCTTAACTAGAATTTCGCCGTATTCTAATTCAGGAACAGGGACATTTTTAATTTCAAGCTTTTGATTAAATTCATTGACTACTGCTGCCTTCATTGTTTTAACCTCTTGACCTGCCTTTACTTTTAACGTGCTTCCTTGATTTGCTGCGCTCATGCTTCATTTCCTCCCTTTTCTAGCGGCGCCTTCCTATAAATGACGCCCTTTTTTTAACTTCACTTACTATATAATGCAAGTCGCATGCCAACATAAAGCGCTTACAAAATCAAGGTTTTCACATATTAAGCGGCCGAAAAAACGGCTATTTATAACATAAATTTGGCTCATTTTAGACGGTATAAGGAATGGCATGTTAATTGGCGGGATTCTCTAGCAAATCGGCATGATTTCTCTTATATTTGGCACGATTCTCTAACAAATTTGCATGATTCCCCTTATATTTGGCACGATTTCTAAAGGAGTAATCTGTTTCAAAGTATAAAAACCCCAAATCAAGGACAATTATGTCCTCAATTTGGGGTCATTTCTTACGCTTCTAACATTAATTTTTCTAATTGAAGCGGTTCAATATATTCACCGTTTTTATACGCACGCATATTTCCACCTGAAATTTCATCGATTAACACGATTTCTTTCCCTTCGCCCACTCGACCAAACTCAAATTTAATATCGTATAGTTCAATATCTTTTTTCGCTAATTCCGCTTTGACAACATTACCGATTTGTTGAGTCAAATCTTTTAACACTGCATATTCAGCTTTTGTTAAAATACCTAGCATATCTAGTGCATCTTCACTGATTGGCGGATCTTGACGTCCATCATCTTTCAATGTTACTTCTACGAATGCATCTAATGCTTGGCCTTCTTCCGCATACAATCCGTAACGACGCAAGAAGCTGCCAACAGCACGGTAACGGCAGATTACTTCTAATCCTTTACCGAATACAGTAGCGGGTCTAACCGTCATTGTTGCTTCATCAATGTTGGCATCTATGTAATGAGTAGGAATTCCTTGTTCCTTTAATGCTTCGAAAAAGTGCTTTGTTAAGCTAAGTCCCGCACGACCTGCTCCTTCTAAAGTTAAACCAACCGTGTTAGCACCTGGATCAAATACACCGTTCTCGCCTGTTACATCGTCTTTGAACTTTAATAAATAATTACCATCTTCAAGTTCAAATACGTCTTTCGTTTTACCTGTGTAAATATGTTTCATCGGACAATTCCTCTCTGCATGAACTAGAATAACTTTCGCCCTTTAGTATATCATTTTTTTGAAAAATCAATTAATAGCAAATAAGTATTGGACGAATTACTTTTTAGAATGTAGCCCTTCATTATAGATGCACCTTTTCATGGCTTATTTACACTACCTCAAACAACACCGTCACTCCGACTCCTCCAGCGCTTCCAATTGCGGCTAACACATATTTCACATGTTGGCGTCTTTGAACTTCATAAAACAAGCGAGTGACTAGCATTGCGCCTGACGCTCCATACGGATGTCCAATCGTAATCGCTCCACCGCATACATTCAATTTATCATAAGGAATCGACAGTTCTTGTGCACAAGCAACAATTTTGGAAGCAAATGCTTCATTGATTTCCACAAGATCAATATCTTCTATCGTTAAACTGTTTCTGTTTAATAATTCTTGAATGGCTGGTACAGGAGCGATTCCTGGATAAAAAGGATGCACGCCGGACACTTGACTATCGACAAAGCGCAATACAGGCTGATAACCAAGCTGCTTTGCTAATGTTTCTTCCATTACTAATGTAGCGCAAGCTCCGTCATGAATCGCACAGCTATTAGCAGCGGTTACCGTCCCATTTTCTTTCACGAAAATCGGTCTTGCTCTTTTCAATAACTTCTCTATTTTTCGTTCACGAAGCAATTCTTCATCGCTGCTTTGTTCCCCAACTGTAAGAATTTCTTGCTCATACAGACCATTCGTATAAGCCTCTTGACTGCGCTGATAACTTAATAGCGCATACTCATCTTGCCGCTCTCGACTAATTTCATATTTCTTAGCAACATGCTCAGCGGCTACCCCCATGTCAGGATCACCAATACGATTGGGAGAAAATTGAGCCCGCTGTTCATAAGGAGAGGTGCTCGTACTTTCTACACCGCCGGCGATATAACATTGCCCTGCTCCTCCTTGCACAAAATAACAAGCCATACGAATTGCTTCTAAACCTGCACTGCACTGGCGATCGAGTGTTAATCCTGTAATCGAGTAAGGCAGACCCGCTTCTAAAGCAGCTAAACGAGCAATATTGCCGCCAGGACCTACGACATTTCCTACTATTACTTCATCTATTTTCTCCTCGATACCACTTGCCAAATGTTGAAGAATTGGTGCTGCGAGCTCATGTGGCTGAAGTTCTCGCAGCATCCCGTTTTCTTTCCCAATCGGTGTTCGTTTCGCCTGGACAATCACTGCCTTTCTAATAATAAATCCTCCTTCCTCTCAATCCATTCTTGAACTTGTGCACGAGCAATTTTCCCGCTTACCGTAAGCGGCATTTCCTCAATAAAGAACCATTTGCGCGGAACTTTATACGCAGCTAAGTGCTGCTTACATAATCGTTTGAGCTCCAGTTTCGGGGCCGACCCTACGATGACCGCTGCGACCATTTGCCCCCAATAGGAATCAGCCATTCCAACAACAGCGACATATTCCACATCTCGATGCTGTGATAAAACGGCCTCTACCTCTTCAGGAAAAATATTAATGCCCCCGTATAAAATCATATTCTTCTCACGGCCTGCTATATACAGATACCCTTCTTCATCAATATAGCCCATATCATCTACCGTAACCCAGCCTTCTGCATCGTGAATAGAACGAATGGTACGATTCTGCGGATGTAGATAACCGATAAATACCATATCACTTCTAATATGGATTTTACCTATTTCATTCGTTTTCGCTACATCACCGTTTGATGTACGAATTTGAATCTCTACATTATGAAACGGTTTACCGACAGAATTAGGCTTCAATTGATTTTCCTTATGAGATAAGAACGTCACAAAGCTCAGCTCGCTTGCTCCATAAAACTCATACATCGATACATCGCGAAATACCTCTGGAATTCTTCGTTTAGAATCCATTTCCCACTTCGCACCTGAAGAAATAATTTTTACAGGACGCTCAATGACCTCCTCTTCCCTGAGCAGCGCTTCAATCATTGTTGGCACAAAATACACAACGGAAATAGGCTCAGCCTCTAAAATTGATAAAGTTTGAGGTACAGAGAATTTTTCTAATACATACACCGTACCACCTAAATATAATGTACTAATTGCTCCATATAGAAAATGCGAATGAATCAGAGCACCTGGAATCAGGACATGATCATTCGCATCGATATGAAAATCGTACAGATTGCATTCGAAACTCGCAATCCACGATTGATGGGAGCGAATAAATGCTTTAGGTTCTCCTGTTGATCCTGAAGTAAAGCCTAAATAAAAGGGCATATCCCCACTATTCTCTTTACCAACTCTATCAATCTCATTTACTTTTTCTAAGCAAGAAGGCTCCCACACTTGGATATTAGGATGGAGGTGCTTCACACGTTCATATAACTCTTTTGTCGTGAGTAAAACAAAAGGAGACGAAAGAGCCAGACGTTTTTGAATTTCCTCCTCCCGCCATTTTATATCAAAAGGAACAGCGATCCACCCTGCCGCCGCTGCTCCCGCAAAAAGCTGTAAAAATGGAATCCCATTTGGCATTAAAATCCCAACTGTTTGATTAGAAGTATTGAATCCGTTAAACCAAGAAGCTGTTTTCTCTACCCTCTCATACCAATCTCTATAACACAGCGATTCATTCATTGTTTGAATCGCCACTTTATTCGGAAAACTCTCCGCGTGTGTTCTATATGTAGCAGTAATCGCATGCATACTATACTCCTTCCCAAATCAAGCAGCAGATTTAGATATCATTCGATTAAAAGCAGGGTTTTTCCGTAATTTATAAACTACAAACGAGGCCAATAAGGCTTTCAAAATATCACCTGGTAAATAGACCGTACTCATTTTGATTACATCAACAATGTCAAGATTCATTACAAATGCTTGAGCTGGAACCCCAAATATATAAAGCAGGAAAATACCTACCGTAAGATTCGTAGCTAAAACATGTTTTAACGATAATGTACGAACACGAGATAATATATAACCAATACAAAAAGCAACAATTGGATATGAAAATAAATACCCTGCACTTGGTCCTACAAAAACACCTAAACCACCGCGACCACCCGATAAAAGCGGCATACCTGCTGCAACAATTAATAAAAATACAATTTGGCTCAACGCGCCGAGCCTAGCCCCCAATATTCCCCCTGCTAAAATGACACCTAATGTTTGAAGTGTAATTGGAACGGGCGTAAATGTTAACATAATCGGTGGAATAAGCCCTAATACTCCCATCACCGCTGCAAATAAAGCCACATATGTTATGTCTTTAATCTTCATGATAATCCCCCACATCAATGATATATTGTAAATAATATCATTGTACAGGTTTACATTTCGATATGTCAACATAATAAAATAATAGTTTACAATAGTAAAAAACACCAAAACCTCAGATGAACTGAAACTTTGGTGTTCTAGAAATCTTACTCTTTAATATACGAACAGCAATAATCCGCAACCGCATGGACTTTCAATTGAAACTTGTCCTGAGCAGGCACGTAAAATACACCGCTTCCTTCGATTGTTTGCCAATCTTCTCCTGTCAGCCTATATTCTAAATGGCCAGCCAAGATTTCCATTTCTTCCTTTAAATCTGTGGAAAATTCATATTCACCCGGCAGCATAATTCCTAATGTTTTCTTCGTACCATCAGGCAAGATAGCTGTACGGCTCGTTACTTTCCCATCGAAATATACATTTGCTTGTTTAATTAATGTTACATTTTCTAACTGAGACATGTTGTTCATCCTTTCATGTTATTTTTTTAATGTAGCATAAAATAAGATTGAACAAAACAAAAATATTGAAATATTCAATAAATTTATCATTTTATTACGCTGCTAAATTCTTCGACTGTCGAGCAAAGAATGGATGCTTTCTTAATCTATATACGATAATAGAAGCAAGTATCGCCTTCATCGTATCTCCTGGAAGATAAACAAGACTGACCTTCACTACATCTATAATTGGAAGATCCATAATAAATGCTTGAGCCGGTATCCCAAATAAATAAAGTAAAAACATCCCTATTGTCAAATTCAGATATAGAATTAATAAATAATACTCTAGAAGAAGAGCCAGCAAAAAAGGTTCTTTATAAAAATGCAATGAATTGGTATTTAAGATAAAAAAAACAGAGAAATTTCTACAATTTCTCTGTTTTTAACATCCTACTTACTTTATTATGATTAATTGATATTTTTTTGGACTTCCTTTACCATATTCTTATCATGTTGATTTGTTAAATTTAATGTTAATAAAGTAATTAGACCAATAACGAGTAGTCCAGCTAAGATAAGCATCCCTTGAGTAAAAACGACCATTCCAAGAATCATCGGTCCGACAAATCCACCCAAAGCTGCAAATGAGTTAACTAAAGCGATACCAACAGGTGCCGTAGACTCGGTAAAGAAGAATGTCATATAGGCGAAGAAACATCCAGTAAATCCATATAATCCAGCAGATGTAATCGTTAGCATAAGCACCATCATAAAGATACTTCCTGAAAAACTACATCCGATAAATCCAATAATTGCAATTATTATGGAAACAATTAAATGTAGTTTGTATGCATTAGTCCTATCTGCATTCCAACCCACAAATATAATAGCTGGAATCCCAACTAATGAAGGAATCATGGCCAACCAACCTACTTCTAAGTTAGTCGTTGTGCTTGCTGATAAGGATTTAATGATAGTTGGTATCCAAAATGACAATCCATAGACCCCTGTATAACCAGCGAAATAAAATAACGCTAACTTCCAAACTTTTGAATCCTTCAGCATATCTAGCTTCGAGACTTTATTTATTTGAGCACTTACTTGTTGTTCAGCACTTAGTTCTCCTTCTAACCAGTCCTTTTCTTCCTTAGACAACCACTTAGCATTAGCAGGTCTATTAGTTAAGTAAAAAATAACCATGACCCCTAAGATAATAGCTGGAATTCCTTCTAGAATAAACATCCATCTCCAGCCATCCATATTGAACCAAGAAATATTATCAATAATCCACGTTGAGATAGGTGCACCAAATAATCCGCCTATCGGTAAAGCTAGTAGTAAGACAGCTGTTGCTCGCCCGCGTTCTCGAGCTCTAAACCAATATGTTAAATACAGAATAATACCTGGGAAAAATCCAGCTTCAGCGACACCTAATAGAAAACGTAGGATGTACAAATGCGTAGCCGTTTGCACAAAACCAGTTAAAATCACAATAATTCCCCATGAAAGCATAATACGAGCAATCCATATACGCGCACCCACTTTATGCATAATCATATTACTTGGAACTTCAAAAAAGAAATAACCAATGAAGAAAATACCAGAAAGTAAGCCAAAAACTTCAGCAGATAAAGCTAAATCTGCATTCATCTCTAAAGCAGCGAAACCTAGGTTAACCCGATCTAGATAAGCAATAACATACAGAATGAGAATAAATGGGAGAATGCGTTTCATCGTTTTACCGACCGTTCTTTTTTCTATCGCACTAATAGATTGATTCATAGCCTATTTCTCCTTTTCCACATTTTTAATCATTACATTAAAATGCTCTTCGCTACTTATGGGCTATTATGCTATTTTAACTTTGCGTATTTTGCAAAATGACAGCAATTCCTTGACCGCCACCAATACACAATGAGGCTAATCCATACTTCACATTTCTTTTCTTCATTTCAACTGCTAAAGAATAGGTGATTCTTGTTCCGCTCGCCCCAACAGGATGACCTAATGCTACCGCCCCTCCATTTACATTTACTTTCTCTATATCGACACCTAACTCTTTAATGACAGCCAACGATTGAGCCGCAAACGCTTCATTAAATTCAAATAAATCGATATCATTTAAACTTAAGTTAGCCTTTTCTAAGGCCTTTTTACTTGCTGGAACAGGTCCTATCCCCATAATTTTTGGATCAACACCAGCTACACCCCATGAAACAATCTTAGCTAACGGTTTTAACTCATGTTCCTTAACATACTCTTCAGATGCTAGTATAACTGCCGCAGCGCCATCGTTAATTCCACTTGCATTTCCCGGAGTGACCGTTCCATCTTTCTTGAAAGCCGGTTTTAGTAGAGCTAAGTTTTCTAAGTTGACGCCTTCTCTTATATGTTCATCAACATGAACAACTTTTTCTCTTCCTTTTTTATCTTTAATAGAAATTGGAACAATCTCTTCTGCAAAACGACCACTATCTCTCGCTTGAAGCGCTTTTGCTTGTGAATGAACCGCAAACTCGTCTTGTTCTTCACGAGAAATATTATACTTTTCTGATAAATTCTCAGCTGTCATGCCCATTCCACAACCAACATATTGATCCGTTAAAGTTTCCCAAAGCATGTCATCGATCACTGGTGCCTTATTAGGCGAACCAAAACGTGTTCCCCTTAATACATGGGGAGCTAAGCTCATATTTTCGGTTCCTCCTGCAACAATGACATTTGCATCACCTAGAGCAATTGACTGCGCTGCCGATACGATAGACTGCATGCCTGAACCGCATAATCGATTTAATGTAAGTGCAGAGGATGACTCTTTTAAACCACTTTTCAGACCAATATGCCGTGCTAAATAAGCAGAGCTACTGCTTGTATGAATAATATTTCCGAATATAATTTCATCTATATCTGCGGTTGAAATACCGCTTCTTTTAATAGCTCCCTTAGTTGCTGCTGCACCTAAATCAATATCACTAACATCTTTTAACGATCCACCAAAAGTTCCAAAAGCTGTTCGTGCTCCATCAATAATATAAGTTGTCATCTAATTCACCCCTATATTTATTAATTACATGCCACCTGAAACGCTAAGATGTTCTCCCGTAATACCGCTAGCTGCATCCGATGCTAAATAAACGACACCTGAAGCCACTTCTTCCGGTTCAATAAAACGATTCATCGCTTGTTTTGGATACATAATTTCCCCTAGTGCTTCTTTCTCTGTCATTCCTTTTTCATTTAAACTATTAATCTGTTTCATTAATAATTCGGTTTTTACAGGACCCGGCAAAATAGAGTTAACCGTTATTTTATACGGTGCCCCCTCTAATGCTGTCACACTCGTTACGCCAATGACTCCATGTTTAGCGGCTACATACGCTACTTTTTCAGGAGTTGCCATTCGACCATGAACGGAAGAAATATTAACAATACGTCCATACTCATTTTTCTTCATATAAGGAAAAGCATGCTTTGTCATTAAAAATACACCCGTTAACATGACGTCGATCAGCAAGTTCCATTTTTCTAAAGGAAATTCCTCTATCGTTGCCCGATGCTGTAATCCAGCATTATTAATTAATACATCAATTGATTTTTTTTCATCAAAAATGCTCTTTAATGCACTTTTAATGGACTCTTCATTTGTTACATCTAGCGCAATACCTTTCGCATTTTCTCCTAATTCACGTGCAACCTTATCTGCAGCTTCCTGATTAAGATCTGCAACATAAACAAAATCATTTTGTTGAACAAATTGTTTTGAAATGGCTTGACCTAATCCACCCGCTGCTCCCGTTACAATAACAGTTCTTTGTTTTCTCATATGTTACCCCTCACTATTTATTTATTAATTTACTTAAATCTTTAAGATACTCTAACTGAAAACCAACCTTTTCACTTAATTCTTCTATTGAAATATCTTCAATCATCTCTACTACTTTTACGCCTGTATCCGTAAATTTAAAAACAGCGTAATCGGAAACAAATAACTCTACTCTTCGGATCCCACTTGATTGATACGATAATTCTTGAACCAATTTGGATGATCCATCCTTAGCAAATAATGTAGCTGCTACAATCACTTTTTTAGCTCCAGTTACTAGATCCATTGCACCTCCTACACCTAATATTGGTTGATTAGGAACTGCCCAATTAGCAATTTCACCATGTATATTAACTTGAAGTGTACCTAAGACAGCTACATCAACATGACCGCCTCTTATTAAGGCAAAAGAATCCGCACTATTAAAAAATGAGGCACCTTTCAAATAGGTAACGGGTTCTTTACCAGCATTAATCAAATCAATATCTACATTTTCTTCTGTAGGATGTGGTCCCATTCCTAATAAACCATTTTCCGTTTGCAAATAAATTCTTTTATCACCTAAATATGAGGTAACCAATGTTGGAATCCCTACACCTAAATTAACAATTTGACCATCCTCTAATTCTTCAGCAATTCTTTTAGCAATGACATGCTTTTTATCTGGACTCAACATAATCCCTCCCTACTTTTGAATAATTGCTTTGAATCATATAATCTACATAAGCGTGAGGTGTGACGATATATTCCGGATCCAAATCACCCACCTCGACAATTTCATCAACTTCTGCAATAACAATTTTTCCGGCTGTAGCCATCATCGGGTTAAAATTTCTGGCTGTAGTATGGTATAGTAAATTCCCAAGCTTATCTGCCTTAGCTGCTTTTATAATAGCGACATCACCTTTAATCGCTTTTTCAAAAATATATCTTTCTCCATCAATCTCTCTTTCTTCTTTCCCCTTGCTTAGCTCAGTTCCAACAGCAGTTTTTGTGTAAAAACCACCAATACCAGCACCACCACAACGAATAGCTTCGGCTAATGTACCTTGAGGCAGCAAATCAATTTCTAATTCTCCTTTAGCCCAAGCAATTACAGCTTCTTTATTAATCGTAAAAAATGACCCAATAGCTTTTTTGATTTTTCCTTGCATGAATAGTTTGTGTAACCCTTGTCCCTCATCACCTAAATTATTACTAACAATTGTTAAATCATGAATATCTACTTTTAATAGTTCGTCAATAATAGTTAAAGGGGTTCCCGATAAGCCAAAACCACCAACTAAAATTTGATCGCCACTCTTAAAACACTTACCTATTTCACTAGATTTGATAATTTTATTCATAATTTCTCCTCCAGTATTTAATCTTCATTCAATGTAAGCGTTATCTTTTTTCTCCAAAACTAAAAACAGCAAAAAGAAATTTTTGTTATTATTTAAGATATAAGTTACATGAAATACAAGATAACTAGACTGTAGTCTAATTCTATTAGTAAGTGGAATATTTTGTCAACTATTATTCGGAGGTTTTTATATGACTGAAACACGAAAAAAACAACGCAGGGGAGAGAAAACGCAGGAAAAAATTTTAAGAACATCGTTAAAACTTTTTAGCGAAAAAGGATTTGATAAAGTAACGGTCGACGAAATTGTGAAAAAAAGCGGCACATCGAAAGGGTCCTTTTATCAACACTTCTCAGCAAAATCCGATATATTTTTAGTACGTTTTACGGAAGTTGATGATTATTATCTTGAAGTATTTCATTCTTTCCCAAAAGACATGGATCCTCTTGAAAAGTTATTTATTTTCATACAAAAATTAATGCGATTTTTAGAAGAAGAAATGGGTAAAGATTTAATGAAAGTAATTTATAGTGCTGCCTTAAATTCCAAAGAGCATACTTACTTTTTAAATTCAAATCGCTCACTCTTTCAAATTATTTTTACATTACTTGAAGAAGCCAAAGAAAAAGATTCTATTGGCACTAATCAATCCATCCATGAAATAGCAATAATGATTACTCAAGGTCTTATGGGAATTATCTATCACTGGGGGATTAACGACTCTAATCAAAGTCTAGAATCCTTATCGATCCCACTAACTAAGACAATAATCGAGGGATTAAAAATGAAGAACTAACAAGCTTCTTAAAACAAGCATATGAACAAAAAGTACTTGTTTCAGGTATTTGTGCAGGCTCCGTTGCCGTTGCTCAAACAGGCTTACTTGCAGAAAGACAAGCAACTTGCTACCCTGTTGATTAAATGATTACGGAATTACAAGCAAACAAAGCTGCATATGTCATTCAAAACATAGTTCCGCATGAAGATATTATCACAAGTAATGGTCCAGATGGGGGAAAAGTCTCGTTGACGCATTACGCTAAACATGAAAAGGATGCCCGAAACATATACACTGTTAGGCATCCTCTTTTTTAAAATGAAGAATCAGTCCACATTCATTAAGAATCTCGCCCATTCACCTCATAATCCTATCGATTTATTATTAACTCTATTATTCCCGCTTACTAGCAATTCCTTTTTTTCTAGAATAATATTTAATAATTGTTTGACCGAGTTCGTCATATACGTGTCTTTTTTTCGGATAAACAAAGTAACAATCGTTTGAAATTCTTCCGGAATCTGATGACAATATAAATTCTTATAATCTGAGAGCTGTTCAATGTATGACTTCGGAACAGCCGTAATACCTAAACCTAATGTAACGCTTTTAATAATCATATCCAGCGTACTAAATTCTATAACTCTCCTTGGGGAAACCCCTTCTGCTTTCAACCAATTTTCTAATTTTAGCCGATATCCACAACCCTTGTTTAATACTAATAAAGTTTGATTAACAAGCTGAGTTTTCTCAAATTGAGGATTATTCGTAACCAAAGTCAATTCTTCTTCAAATACTGGATACTGCTCCACTAAATGATGTTGGATAGGCCCCGTAATAAAAGCTCCCTCTAATTGATAATGAAGAACTTCTGTCAAAAGCTCCTCTGTAACACCTGCTTTTAATGATAAATCGACATTCGGAAACTTCGTAAAATAACTAGATAAAATATACGGAAGCTGACTAACGATTTCTACAGTACCGATTGTAAGAGTTCCACTAGGATTCTCTGAATCTAGAAATAAATTCTTTATTTCTGCCCACTCTGTTAAAACTTTCTGGGAATGTGTTAGTAGTCTTTTCCCTTCTGCTGTTAAAACCATCCCTTTTTTATGGCGATGAAATAATTTTGTTCCTAATTCTTTTTCTAACATTTGAATTCTAGCCGTCACATTTGACTGTACATAATTAAGATTCGCCGCTGCTTTACTGATACTATTCTGCTCAGCTACAGCTTGAAAGATCTGCAAATCACGGATTTCCATATACACACCTTCTAACTATCATTTTTAATGATGATTTTAATCTTTTTTAATCATTTTACATAATAGTATACCTCGAATAAGATGTGTTAGACAGCTATTATTATTAGAAGGAGTTGCAAGATGAAAAATAACACACAACTAGCAGGCATTATTCTCTGTTTAATTGCCTGTATATCTTGGGGAGCGATGTTTCCAGTAGCGGATCATGCATTGACATACATAGACCCTTTATTTTTCACGTTAATTCGATATGGTTCCGTTACGCTTTTGTTAGTCATTATTTTATTCATGAAGGAAGGGAAAACAGCGTTTCGATTTGAAGGGAAATTTTTCACACTCTTATTATTTGGTGTAGCAGGTTTTACTGTTTACAACATTCTTATTTTTCTTGGACAGCATATGATGGGGCGTTCAGGTGTAGTCGTCGCTTCTATTATGGAATCGATAATGCCAATGTTATCCATTCTAATTATTTGGATATATAAAAAAATTAAGCCCGAAAACTATCAGTTTATCACAATTTCCTGCGCATTCATCGGCGCCTTTATTGTCGTGACAAATGGAAGTACTGAGTTTGCTTCTATCTTAACAACGAATCTATTCCCGATTTTATTCATGCTTATTGCAGTCATTGGTTGGTGTATTTATTCTATGGGAGGCGAATCAGTTAAAGGCTGGTCTACCTTACGATATTCTACTTTAACATGTTTACTAGGAACGATTACGACAGGCCTGATTACCTTGGTTGCAACGGCCTTTCATATTGTAGATGTTCCTAGCCTAGAGGTCATCTACCAAGTGCGTTATGACATGATTTTTATGATTCTCTTTCCAGGTTTAATCGCTTTATTAGCTTGGAATAAAGGAATCAAAATTCTCTCTCCTGTTAGCGGCATCTTATTTATAAACTTTGTACCAGTGACTACTCTGGTCGTCGTTACGTTACAAGGTCATCCTATTAGTTTATATGAAGTATTCGGTACAGCACTTGTTATTTATGCATTAACACAAAACAATCTTTATCAACGCAAGCAGCAGAACAAAACGATTAAATCAATTAATTTGAATCATTCAAGATATAGATTGAAATAGCTAAACACTACGAAAAGAAAAAACGCATTCTAATTATCCTTTCAATTAGAATGCGTTTTTTATTCTCTTAAGCCCATTTTATTAACTAAAATCGTCAAAGCAACCTCACCTATAACATTCGTTATGGATGTTGCCCCGCCCCCCTAACATCAATATAACTGTAGAAATTGATTCCCTTAATAACACCCCCCCTACCAAAAGGATACTTAACACTTTGATTGCAAATTTTTACCTTGCACTAATTTGGAATCAATTATAGTATAAAAAATAGTTCTTATTACTCAAAATATGAAACAAATGTTACAAAACACCTATATTCTATTTAATTCAACCTAGTAAAAAACACACAAGGAGATGTTGATTCATATCATGAATATTCGAAAAAAGTTATTGCTTAGTTTTTCAATCATTCTTATTCTATTAGCCGTCATATCAAGCATTAGTTTTTATCAATTGAAAGCAATTAACGACAGTTACTCGGAAGCCATTGAAATTCGCTTAGAGAAAATCAGCTTGACTTCCGATATGGTAGATTCCATTTATGAAGAACAGATAGCTATGCGTGGATTCTTAGTAAGCGGAGCAAAAACACAAATAGACCACAATATAACTGCTAAAGAAAACTTCAAAAAAGCAAGCAGTGAACTATTAAAACTTAATTTAGACTCCAAAGGTACAACATTAGTAAATCAAATTATCGAATATGAAGCGCAATACCAAGAGTTAGTAGACCAATTAATTATTTTAAAAAATCAAAATAAAGAAAAAGAATATATTGAATTAACAAGAACCAAGACTACACCTATCGTTGCTGATTTGAATAAAGACACTAATGAACTATTAACATATCAACAAAATAATCTACTCCATACGAGTCAACAATTATCAAATGAAACGGAGGATACTATTACTCTCGTTCTCATTATTAGTATATTAGCAATCATAGCTGGTATAGTCATTGCTTTATGGATTAGTCAACATATCTCAAAGCCTGTGCAATTACTTTCTAAAACGACTGAACAAATTGCAAATGGGAATCTAGTCGTAGAAAAAATAAAAGTGAAGAATAAAGATGAGATTGGGCAGTTAGCAGATGATTTTAATCAAATGGCTAAAAATTTACGAAACGTCATCCAACAAGTGAGTCTCACTTCCGAACAAGTTGCGGCTTCTGCCGAAGAATTAACCGCAAGCGCTGAACAAACAAGCTCCGCAACGAATCAAATCACTTCTTCTATTGAAGGAGTTGCTAAAAGTTCAGAAGCTTTAACCATTAATGCAATGGATGCAGCGAATACCGTAAACGAAATGTCAATTGGTGTTCAACGTGTAGCAAACACGACATCGACCGTAGCAGAATCTGCTTTAGGCACATCTCAACAAGCACAGCACGGAAATGATTCCTTACTAAGAGTCATTAAGCAAATGGAGTCGATTCATTCCTCGACAAACGAAACAAACAGTATTATGAAAGAACTAAACCAACGCTCTAGTCAAATTGATGAAATCATTGGTGTTATTACCGATATTGCCGACCAAACAAATCTTCTTGCTCTCAACGCGGCAATTGAATCTGCTCGCGCTGGAGAACATGGTCGCGGCTTTGCCGTTGTGGCCGACGAAGTCAAAAAATTAGCAGAACAATCTAGTGCATCAGCCAAACAAATTGCTGATATCATTCAAGCAATCCAAACCGATACAACACAAGCTGTCGATATGATGAACAAAAATAGCTTGGAAGTGGCAGATGGCATGCGATTGGTGGAAGAAACGGGCAGTGCATTCACTTCTATTTTAAAATCAATTGAACATGTAAGCTCTGAACTTCAGGAAGTGTCCGCAATATCAGAGGAGATGTCAGCTAGCGTTGAGCAAGTGAGCGCTTCTGCTGCAGAAGTTGCCGAAATCGTCAAGGGAACCGCTGGAAGCACAACAGAAATTGCTGCGGCCTCTGAAGAGCAATTAGCATCGATGGATGAAGTCTCCTCCTCTGCGGCATCATTAGCCAACATGTCAGAGGAATTAAGCGGTATTGTACGACAATTTAAAATCTAAACATAAAGAAGCTGTCCTTTATAGGCAGCTTCTTTTACTAAGGCTATATGCTATGATGCTATTCATTGTTGGATGATTCGTTTAGGCTTTCCTCAAAAGATAAATTAGTTGGTTCATCTAAAAGATCATGCGTTGCACTCAGGTTCGTCGTTGGCACGCTTTTATCTACTTCTTCAAATTTCAATTCATCAATCCACACCTGTCCATGTCCATTAAGCAATATGCCGAAGGAAATAACAGCACTGTTTTCAGGGACATCCAAAACGATTGAATAATGATTCCACTCTGTATCCGTTGTAATGGGGCGGTCACTCATATTATCGAACTCCAGCACATCTTGCATCGCTGAATCAACCCGCATCCACAATCCACAGAACCCGCTCAAACCTTTTGTCTTAATAAACCCTGATAGCTTCAGTCGTTTATTTTTATACTGGTCTGCTTTAAACTCTTGCATCAACGTTCCAAATTCATTTGGAGATTCAACAGTCACTGATTTTAAATACCCAGATCCTTTTCCTTTATGTACTACTCCATAATCAATTCCAATTTCATAATGAAAAGGGTGACTTCCGCTCAACAACCAACCTTTAATTTTTTGTTCCTGACTCATGTTTCTTTCCTCCCTTTGTAACGTTATGTTGGACATAATTCTTCGATATTGCCCCGGCGGTAATTGATATACTTTTTTAAAAGCTCTTGTAAACGCTTCTTGGGATTCAAAACGATAAGTAAAGGCAATATCTAAGATCTTCTCATCGGTATACATTAATAGAGCTGCTGCATTCGTAATTCTCCTATATCGAACATACTCTGAAACCGTGACACCTACTTCTTTTTGGAAGATACGGTGAAAATGATATTTAGAAAATCCTGCAAACGAAGCAATATTTTCTAAAGACAGCTCTTCATGTAAGCTCATTTCAATCTTTTCTATCGTTTTCTGGATGATTGGCAAATACCTCATATCCCGAACCTCCTTACATCCATCATACCGATAAATAGAATCTATTTTTTGATATTTATTGCGAAAAATGCTGGGTATTGATCAAAGATACAATATGGGAAAAGGGAAATTTAAAGCATTTAACTTTAGTCAAAATCTATAGATGAAACAGTTAGTAAATCGAAGGAGACACTTGGGGACATATCTAAAGGTAAGGAATAACTGATATTGAAAAAGACTTTGGTAAACATTAGTGTTAATAAAATAATGTTGGCTCATTTTAACGAAATCACAGTTTCGCACAAAATGAGCCAACATTGAACAGGATGAATCTAGCTTTTCTATTAAACTATCACTCTTCTATAACCAGTGCTGTGGATATTGTCTTCTTTGAAAGATATTATTATAGAAGGTAGAAACCGCTACTAACAGTAACGCCCCAATCATAACCACAAGCAGAAAACCCCAACCTAATTCAAAGTTAACAGCCACAAGAGCACTAGCTGCTGCTGGAGGATGGAACGTATCGGTAAGAAGCATAATCATCAGCACAATCACAACCACAAATCCTATTGTAAATAAACTGTGCCCTATTATACTCCACACAGTAAGCGCCGCCGTAGTAGAGAAAAAATGGCCGCCAATTACCTGTCGCGGCTGCGAAAGTGGACCCTTATGCATTAAAAACACAAGTACGCAGCTTGCGCCAAGCGGAGCGAGCGCCATTGGGTACCCCAAATAAATGGCAACGAAACCGATTGCAATCATGGCAATAAATCCACCTATAACAGAAACAAGCGAATCTATGTAATCAATTTTGACCTGCCTTTTTGCGTCCCCTTTCATTTTCTTAAAATATGTTGTCAAAACTTCAGTAAAAATATTACTGTTTTTCTCCAAATCCCTTTCAATACTTTTTTCGAAACGCATTTATTTCCCCCCGTACTTTTCAACAAATCAATCGAAAATTCCCTATTATTTTACTTTTATTATTATCTTACATGAAAAATCGTCATATTTAAATATCAATTTGCGATTAAACTAGAGCAAGCCTATAGATATGTTATGAATTAAATCAATATGATTAACCTATAAATGAAATGGATAAAATAGGTATGTATTAAAAATAGGAGGAATAATATGAGGACGTTTCGTTACTTTTTAAGTGCATCAACCATTATCATGATGATGGTTGCAGGTTGTAGTTCGAATGAAAGTGAAGATCGAACCACAGAACATTCACAAGAAGAGGCAGTAGAAACCCATAAAAACATATCTACTGACCTGAATGATGGTATTGAAAAAGTCTTAACTGCTTTAGAAGAGTTACAACAATCAACCGTTAATAAGAAGAACATTCAAAGCTCGGGTGAAAATCTTGATAAATATTGGGACGTTATCGAAAAACAAGTAGAAAAACAGTACCCGAAAGATTATGTAGATATCGAAAAGAGTCTCTATCCACTCCTTTACGAAGCAAAAAAAGAACAACAAGATATCTCTAAAATCCAACAGCTGATTAAAGAAACAAAAAACAAAATAACTACATTCCAGCATAAAATAGCTACTTCTTAAAAGGATGACTGAAAAGGGCGTTAAAAATAGCCTTTTCAGTCATCCTCTTTTTAATAATATATAATCGAATAGGTTTTGAATTATTGTAGTTATTCCTCTGCTCCCTGTAATACATAGGTTCGAAGCATAGGACATCAGCATGAACTTAATCTCCAAATTCAAAAAAAAATAACCCCCACTGGGATTATGTTTATGCGGTAAATAAAGAGAAATTCAATTTCTCACTTCTATAAAAAATGGCTCCGCAGGTAGGATTCGAACCTACGACCGTTCGGTTAACAGCCGAATGCTCTACCACTGAGCTACTGCGGAACAATAAAAAATATAAATGATGGGCCTAAGTGGACTCGAACCACCGACCTCACGCTTATCAGGCGTGCGCTCTAACCAGCTGAGCTATAGGCCCATTTTGGAGCGGGTGAAGGGAATCGAACCCTCATCATCAGCTTGGAAGG